>SVRM01000021.1 GCA_015064785.1 Oscillospiraceae bacterium | reverse complement strand
ACAGCGGGAAGTTGTGTTCATGGCGTTCAATATAGCCCGTTTCATACAGCGGAGTCTGTACGTAGTCAAAGACGTATTTCAGAATCCCGTCCGTCGAGCCGTCGGCACGGAGTGCGGTATCGAAGGTTTCCAGATACCATGCGGGAACACGGTAGCGCGGACGCGGATACACATCACCCTCGGTAAAAAACTCAATGTCGGGTGCTTTCCGCATCCATGCGGCTTCCATACGCTCATAGGAGATGACATCGCCAATCGTATGAGAGCCGTTGTTGCCCCAATACGCCGCACCGATGCCGCGCAGATAAGGCTTTGTATTCCCGGCAAACGTGCGGGAAAGTGTTGCCGCATCATTACAGTCGGAGTCAAAGGAGGTCATGCAGGCACAGAAGCCGAGGCGTGTCGTCGGCGAAACCGCATCGAGCTTGTTGCGCAGAACCTCGGCAAAGCCGTGAAATGCCTCGCCCATCAGATCGAACCACGCACGGCGCGTGTCGTTCGGTACACCGGCGTAAACCGCCTGATACAGCTCCTCCCTTGTCCATTCCCTGCCGGTTCTGCGGGCAAATTCCGCCATATGGTAGTCACAGGTACAGCCGATGCCATTGCCGCGGCATCCGAGCCGTAAATCATCGTCCAGCTGAATGATGTCAAGCCCGCATTTTCCCATATCGCGTACCCAGTTGCCGATCAGCTCTCTGTAGCCGGGATCGGCAATACAGAACGTATCATCGCAGATTCCGCCGGAAAATCCGACCAGACGCGGATAATCGGTACGCTTCTCCCCACTCTCATGGTCAAGCTGACCGCCGTGACCCATGCCGGTAAACCACGTTCCGACTTCCTCAATTCCGTTTTCCTTGAAGAATGTCGCATTGATTTTCAAAAGCTCCAGTGCTGCCGCACGTTCGGGTGAGTCGGTAAAGGGACGCGGCATACACAGAAAGACGCGGCGCGCACCCATTCTGCGCACCAGATCAAGATACTGCGCACGGTGCTCATCCGTATCACAGGTATGATTCATAAACGGAACAGAGATTTTGTAGTCATGCTTCATGGTGATTGCCTCCTTATATATGGTAATGGTTCAATGTAAGAAGCAGTTTGTTTTTCTGTTTTGTAGGGGCGATTCATGAATCGCCCGTGTATCATTTCTTACGAATGATAAAATTCACGGTGATTGTAATTCTTCATCTGTTCGGTGAAGGCTTCATACTGCTTTTCGTATGCGGCAAAAACCTCGTCCTTGAGTTTGCCGGCATCGTGCAGCTCGAGGGCGCGTGTATGCAGCTTTTCACGCATCGCGTGTGCCTGATCCTTATAATTGTTGGCAAGAAACTGTTTGAGCTCGGCAATGATGCCGTCCAGTTCCTTTTCTGCGCGGGATCGGAATAATTTCATATGCAGTTCTCCCTCCATGAAATCGTTTTTTTCATTATACCATATCCGCCGCTATTTTGCAACGGAAATGATACGATTGCCGATCAAATTTTTCGGAAAGACATTGCAAAACAATCGTATATCTGTTATAATGATACTACACAAGGTTTTGCTAGTATTTTTTGGGGCAATGAACGACAAACATTCCGACCCGAAAACGGAGGATCATATGAAAAAAGCAAACAATAGTAACAAACAGATACTCGGATTTTTATTGTTAGCTTCAGCAGCAGTCAGTATTATCGTCTGCGTCATGATTGATATGGCGATAAGCGGAACATTTACATGGTCGTTATATCCGATTGTTTCTGTTATTTTTGCGTCCAGTCTGTTAATGCCTATCATTCAAAACGGAAAGAATGGAATTGTGGCGACACTCCGGATACTCACTGTAGGCATTGTGCCTTACCTGTACGTTTTAGATCAAATTGCGGGAACAGAAACGATCATTACCAAGGCTGGCGGTATCATAGCCGGTCTTGTTTTGATATATCTTTGGATCGCGTACTTCATTGCGAAACACAGTCGCCGCAGAAAGCTTTTAAGCTTCGGTATCACTATGATCCTCGCAGTCCCTCTGTGCATACTGATCAACTATTCGCTGTCTCTTACGCTGACTCCAAAAGCTGCAGCGTTTGATGTGTGGGATGTTTTGAGTATAGGAATTCTGCTTTCCGTTGGCGCTGTATTGATTATCAGTGATGTTATTTTGAGACGCAAAGAGATATCCGAGGATGCAAGTTATGGTAATTGTAAAAGGAGCCGTATATGAAAAACACCACACTCTGTTATATTGAACAAAACGGACAGTACCTGATGATGCACCGCGTCAAAAAGGTCGGCGACTGCAACAAGGATAAATGGATCGGCATCGGCGGGCATCTCGAGGAATACGAATCACCTTATGACTGTATTCTGCGCGAAGCAAAGGAGGAAACGGGTCTGACCTTGACCGACTGTACCTACCGCGGACTTGTCTCCTTCTGCTCACCGAACTATGAAACGGAGCAGATGCACCTGTTCTTTGCGCACAGTTTTGAAGGTACGCTGCGTGAAGACTGTGAGGAAGGCGATCTTGCCTGGATTTCACGCGAAAACCTGATGCGCCTTCCGATGTGGGAGGGTGACCGCATTTTTCTGAATCTGCTGCCGCAGGATGTGCCGTTCTTTCTGTTGAAGCTCGTGTATGACGCGGACGGCAATCTGCTCTCCCACGATCTGAACTTTACCGGTGAGACAAGAAAACCGCTTCTCATCTCCGCCTGTCTGCTTGGTACCGCGTGCCGTTATGACGGTAAGTCCCAGCCGCTGCCCGGTGATATGCTGGACGCTCTTTCAAAGAAGTTCATTCTCATTCCTGTCTGCGCAGAGATTCTCGGCGGTCTTCCGACACCGCGCATTCCTGCTGAAATCCAGACAGACGGTACAGTTCTGCGCCGTGACGGTGTCGATGTCACCGAAGCCTATTTCCGCGGTGCCGATGCGGTGCAATATTATGCCGCGCTGACCGGAGCAAAATCAGCACTGCTCAAGGCTCGTTCTCCCTCCTGCGGCTGCGGACAGATTTACGACGGCACTTTCTCCGGTACACTCTGCAAAGGAAACGGTGTCACAGCACAAAAGCTCCTTGAAACCGGTCTGTCTGTATACACCGAGGAAACGATTTCTTTACTGCTTGCCGATGAAAACAAACAATAAAAAACAGATCGCCGCAAAAAACAATCTTCCTGCATATACGCTCATCCGCTCCGACCGCCGCTCCATGGAAATCCGCATCCTGCCGATCACAGGAGAAATTGTTCTGCGAATTCCGCGCCGCACCGCACAGAAGACGGCAGAGGCATTTCTCATGCGGAATCTTGCTTCCGTTCTGTCCCATGTCGCCCATGCGAAAGAAATACAGCCAGACAATATGCTGGCAGAGTTAACGGACAATGAAATCAAAGCGCTCAAACAGGCTGCCGCGGAAGCAATTCCAGGTCGTGTCCGTCATTGGACAGAGCAACTCGGTCTGCCCATGCCCGATAAAATTTCCTATACTGCCGCAAAACAGCGATACGGTTCCTGCCGGAAATACCATGACGGACGCATTCATCTGTGCTTTTCCTACCGTCTGATGCAGTATCCTGCCAATGCTGTGGATGCCGTGGTACTTCACGAGGTCGCACATATGCGCCATCTTGACCACTCGGAGGCGTTTTATGCGCTGATCCATACGCATATGCCCGATTACAGTCTCCGTCATGCAAAGCTCAAGCAATCGTAAACAGCAAAGCCGTCTGACACAGAACACCATGTCAGACGGCAATTTTTGTATTTATATTCATTCATCCCGGACAGCGGATTCGTCATCCTTTTTCTTCTTGCGCGGAAACAGCTCGTCGCCGTCGTCATCCGCATCCTCCTCGACCTTTGGCGGGTCGATCAGAGAAAACGCAGCGCGTTCGATCTGGTGATCGACGATTTCCAGAACACGGATATGAAGTCCGCTTGCATCCAGCTCCATCGTTGCTCCGTCATCGGGGATCGAGCCAAGCGCCGAGAAAACCATGCCGGAAAAAGTATCGACCTCATCCACAGGAAGCTCTGCTCCCGTTTCACGAACGATATCGGACAGCGGTACATTACCGCGTACTGTCCAGAGATTTTCATCGGTCTTTACAAGCTCCATCTGTATTCTCTGCGGTGCTTCTTCGTTATCGGATGAAAAATCACCGATCAAGCGGGAGATCAGATCATTCATCGTAATGATGCCATGCATACCGCCGTACTCATCAAGAACGATCGCAAACGATTTGTTCTGAGTCTTCATATTACGGAACAGAACATCTGCGGCAACACTGTCCGGAACAAAATATGCAGACCGGACCGCCTGTGCCATGACCGTTTCTCTGTCGTGCGATTTCAGACGGAAATAATCCTTTAAGTACAGTACACCGATGACATTGTCCACCGATTCATCACAGACGGGATAAAACATATGACAGGTGCTGTGAATCAGTGTACTCCACTCCTCGTCCGTTTCCTCCATCCAAAGAATTTTAACATCGGTACGGTGCGTAGCGATCTCACCTGCTGTCAGATCGTCAAACTCAAAGACATTCTCAATGATTTCGCGTTCTTCGTCGTCAATGGTACCTTTTTTGGCACCGGAGTCTACCATATCGCGGATATCCTCCTCACTGACCTCATCCTGCTCTGCATTCGGATCGATGCCGAGCAGACGCAAAACAGCGTTGGTCGATATGGTCAGCAGACTGACGACCGGCGCAAACAGACGCGAGATGATGTAAAGCGGTGAGGACAGTGCCAGTGCCATCTGCTCGGATTTTCGCATGGCAACCTGCTTGGGTACAAGCTCACCGAAAATCAGTGTCAGATACGACAGAACCAGCGTGATCACAATGACCGCAATGGTATCGAGTGTCTTTTCCGGAATCGTTACGCCGGCGCCAACCAGTGCATCGACGATCGGTCCCGAGAAATTTTCCGCCGCGAACGCAGAACCCAAAAAACCGGCGAGCGTAATAGCGACTTGAATTGTAGATAAAAAGCGTGCAGTTTGGCTTGTCAGCCTCTGGAGTCGTCTGGCACGTTTATCGCCCTCCGACACGAGCTTTTCAAGCTTTGTTTCACTCATACTGATGACCGCGATCTCCGCACAGGCAAAAATTGCATTACATGCAATGAGTGCGATCTGCAAAAGCAGCATGAGTCCTATATTACCATCCATTGTGGTTGTTTCTTCCTCCTGTTATACAATGCAATCAAACTCGGTATTCTTCTTTTGGGTATCACGCCCGTGTGCTGTTCGGCGGCAGGGTGTGCGTAACCGGAGCATCATACCGATACCAATTGCGGCAGAGAGCACTGTAAACGGCTGCTATCCGCGTGCATAAAGGAGGGGTACTTCGACCGCTGGCGTCCATAAAAAAGGTTCAGCTCCTTTCCTGATAATAGTAATATGAATTCATTATATCACAGGTTACCGCTTCTGTCAAGGGAAATTGACAATTTGTTCTGTTTTATCAAGGTTTTCCCACTGTTTCTCGTATAACTTTACCATGCAAACCATCGGAGATCTGCTCAAAAACGAACAGACCTCCGGCTTTCCATAATTCGCTTTTATCAGTGACCGAGCGATGCATCGCGGGACAGTGCAACCGTCAGCGCCACGCAAGCCTCGGCATCCGCCATATCAAACATTTCGGCGGAGGTGTGCAGATAACGCATCGGGATGGAAATGCATCCCGCACGGACACCTGCCGCGACCTTTTGCATAGAGGTCGCATCAGTACCGCCGGCAAGAAGAATTTCGCGCTGATACTTGATATCATGATTCTCTGCTGCGCGGAACATCTGCTGAACGAGCGGCCAGTCGCACATGATGGTGGAGTCCTTGACCTTGATGGCAGCACCGTCACCGAGCTTCATGACCATAGGATCGGAGCCGACCATATCACCGACACCGCAGACATCAATCGCAATACCGATGTCAGGACGTTCTGCATAAGCCGCAGTCAAACCGCCGTTGCCATTGATTTCTTCCTGTACGGAGAAGACATAGAAGATGTCATTTGCAGGACGCTCTCCCTCCCACAGCTGCTTTGCCGCTTCAATCAGAATCGCACAGCCAATGCGGTCATCAACCGGATGACCTGCATAACGGGTACCGACCATCGGAATGATCTCAGCTTTGAGCGTAAAGGTATCACCGGGCAGCGCGACTGCTTCCGCCTCTTCTCTGTTCGCAGCACCGACATCGACAACGCATTTGCCGACCTGTCCGTGACCTTCACAGCCGACCACGGGAACAAGCATACCGTGTGCGCCGTTGTCAAAGACGATCTCGCGGTAGGATGCGGAGATCATGTTTGGTCCGCCGATGTTGACAGCGTGCATGTAGCCGTTGTCATCAACCTTGGTGACCATGAAGCCGACCTCGTCCATGTGTGCGGAGAACATGATCTTCTTCTTTTCGCCCTCCGGTGCTGTACCGCGGAGAACACCGATGACGTTGCCGAGCGTATCAATACGTACCTCATCTGCATACGGGGTCAGAATGTCCCGAATGGCGGCGGCAATCTTCTGCTCGCGTCCGGAAACACCGGGGATTTCACAAATCTGTTTTAACAGTTCAAGCATGGTAAATATCCTTTCCGAAAAATCGTTTATATTTTTCACAGCGGATCAGAGTTCGATTGCCGCTGCGTTTCCTTCATTGTCAGTCAGATGTATGGAAATGTCATCTTTTGTTACGGTAAATGCACCGCCGATGTACTTGCTGCTTTGCGGCTCGCCTGCGATGACGACAGAAAACTTCTGACCATAGCTGTCGTTTTCATCGCCCGGACGGTAAACACCGGCGCGGTGCATATGCCCGGCAATCATCAGATCCGGATGCACCTCATCGGACAGCAGACGTGTCCATTCGCGGTAAATATCCTGTTCAATGTTGAACGGCGCACGGTCAATACGGGTGAACGGCATGTGACACAGCACAAAGGTATGTGCAACTTGAGGCGCGGAATACGTCTGATCAGCGTTGGCAATGAGACTGCGCAGATATTCCGTCTGGGCTTCGCGGAAAGCATGGCACGCAACGGTATGTCCGTATTCGACAGAACCATCATCCTTATCCTCAGCACAGTCAAGCAGGATGAAGTATAGGTCGCCAAGATGCACCGTGTAATAGGTCAGACCGTTCACCGCCGGCGTGTAATCCTTGATGCGGTCCGCACAGTAGCCGCGCATATCGTGGTTGCCGCGCGAATTGATGATCGGAATCTCACCGTGGGTCAGCGCCTCGGCGATTTCGTACAGCACCTCGAAGTTCTTGGTGTCCCCGGAGTGATCGATCATATCGCCGTTGAAGATCAGAAAATCGAGGTCATTGCCGAAATGCTTCGCCGCGGCGATCGGCATATCGGGTCTGCCGTGCGTGTCGGAGAGATGATAGAAGCGAATCGTATCTGTTTCGTCAAAGGATTTGACAGGACGGAACGAAAACGTCGTTCTGACCTCGTCCTCGGATTCCGGGTAATATGGCTTACGGTCGATGATCTTGCGGTAAACGACCGTGTATTCCTTCTTTTCGTTGAGAATCTTCTGCGGTATACAGACGCGATGCATGTCGGTATCGGACACCATGATGCCGTTGGAATGATCGTAATATTTGTGTTCACCGATCTCAACCCACAGAAGCGCCTCTTCGTTTACCGGGATCATGATCTGGTATTCTTCGCCTGCTGCAAAGACAGCCGGTGTTGTTTTGAAAAGAGCGGGAATGTTTGTCATGTCAGTCCTCCAATTCCAGTGCAGACGAGTCGGTAATCTCATATTTCGGCAATGTAAACGGCCCTACAAATCGGTTGTTCTTTGCGGTCACATTCATGCAGTGGTCAAGTCGGACCAGTCCCTTTGCTGTCGGATGCCACTTTTCTGCGGCAGGCGAGCGGAATATCGTATTGTTCTCCAAAGTCAGATAAGCTGTCGAGAATGCGGAGAGGACAGGCGTATCCGCGGTATCAAAGACGTTGTTATGAATGCGGATGTTCTTGTGGAACGGCAGTGTTGTTTCCGGTTCCGGAACAACGGGACAGATGGAAATAATGCCCTCTCCGAACTGATAAACCGATGTCAGACACGCATCGGTGAAGACGTTGTCTGCAATTTCGACATCGTGACATTCACCCGACTCAAACCAATAGTTGGAGTCACCGGCAACCAGAATTGCCGCACCGGACGACGCGAAGACATTTCCCGTGATGCGGACAGGCTTCGGTGTGGACAAAAGCACGCCGCGCGCACGGCAGGAACCGAAGCGATTGTTCCGACAGATAAATGCCGCAGTATTGGTCAGATTGTCAAGGGACAGCGCAGCCGGCGTCCTGGCTGCTTCCAGTATGTCTTCGGGAAGATCGTTTTCAAATACCACGGTAAAGGTGTCGTAGGTTTCACCGAGCGTATAGGAATCAACCTTCGCCTGTGCAATGCCGTTCATGTGTCTGCGCTCGATAAAGCCGATGGTATCACCCTTCTCCGCCCAATAGTGGAAGCCGCACGCCTGCGGATGCTCGTAATGACAGACAAGTGTCCGTGCATCGATGACCTCGGAAACCGTCACACAGCAACTGTGTACGTTGATCGGATCGTCCATCAGTCCCACAAAGGAGCATTCCTCGATGGTAACGGTGCCGCGGTTGTTTGTGATGTGCATACCGTCGTCGCGTCCGCCGGAAACGAGACGCCCGGCATCGGTGTTCGGCAGGAAATGGACACGGCGGTAGGTCAGATTCTCGTTGAACTGCGCCAGACATCCAAGGCCGCCGCAAGAATGGAACGTAAGGTCTTCAAACGTGATGTCGCGGCACTTTTCACAGAACGCGCCGGCATGAATGCGGTCATTGTGACGCAGAACGAGGATGTTGCCGATACCGATATGATCGGTGCCGCTTGCCGCAAAGCGATAGACAGAATCACCGAGCAGCGTGATTTCGTGCGGAACAAAGCTGTCCCCCGTCGCACGGCGGACACATCTTGTATTGTAATCAAACTGAATGGACGACCAGCGATGCAAGGGATACCATTCGTCGTTGCCCGTATCAAAGAAAATCCAGTCATTTTCATATTTGTGCGGAAATGCATCCGGGTCAATATACACATCGGCATAACCGTCGCCGACCGCACGGACGATCCCTTCCGCAACGAGCGGCTTTTTCCAGTCGATGACAGCATTTTTTACGGTCACATTCGTGCAGTGATCGAGGGTGATCGGCTGCATCTGGCCTGCAAAATACAGCTTGGAGCCGGAAAAATCAAGGATGATATTTTCCATGTTCCGCATCCAGATACCGAGCTTGCGTTCTGGAAGCACATCCGTATTGGAAAGTCTGTAATCATACGTATAGCACGGCGAGAAAAAGTATTCTCCCGTTTCAAAAATGAATTCGGTATCACGGGGATTGTCACAGAAGAGCCGGTACAGCTGCTCCGTCACATCACATCCCGGCAGGATGCCGAAATTTGCGCAAAGGATTCGTTTCATGTTCAGTTCCTCTCTGTTCTTTTATTGAAATTGCTCCCAGAAATGCATATCCGGAGCAGCACAGCTTTCGTCCGTCTGAATCGTCGCAGATGCCAGCGCCGTTCCCGCATCGACCGCACGGGACAGCGGCAGTCCGCGCGACAGTCCCATGACAATGCCGGATAAAAAGGCATCTCCTGCACCGGTAGAATCGACCAGTGCGGTCGGTATTGCAGGTGTTATGCCGCCCAGACCGGTATCACTTTCGTAATACACCGCGCCGCGCTCACCCATTGTGATGACCATAGCGCGGCATCCGACCGATGCGATGCGTTCTTTCAGCAATGCCAGCATCTGCTCGGGGGACGTTTTTGTCAGGTCAAGATCAAACATTCTTCCCGCTTCAATTTCGTTGCACACAAAGCAGTCCAGTGCAGAAACAAAGTCGGGACGCGCTAAAATGATGCTCATGTTGCCGACGACAGTATAGACCGGCTTGCCGTGCTTTTTCGCAAGCGCGAGCACCGCCTCATCCAGACACTCGGATGTATCCAGTTCAAGAATAATACTGTCGCACTGCGCAATCATTTCATTCCCCTGCTCCGAAATCAGCTGCTCCAGCGCTGCTGTGTCCGGAGGGGAGGAAATTTGTCCCGCGACGTCACCGCTCTCGTCAAGAATAACCATCCAGGTACCGATGCCGCCCTGTGCAACCGTTCTCATGTATGTCGTGTCGCATCCGTGCGCCCACAACCGTTTGACAACATCATTGCCCAGTGCCGAATCCTCTGTCAGAGACGCAAATGACACAGGCATTCCCGTATTTGCAATATTTTCTGCAACATTCCGGCTGACGCCGCCGTGAATGAAGCGAATTTCGCCGAGATTTCGTCCGCGTGGGTTATAATTTCCGGCGGCAAAGCCCTTGATGTCCACAAAGACAAAGCCGATGACCAACGTTCCTGCCATATGTAGCCTCACATTTCAACTGTAATTTGCCTCATTGTAACACATTTTCCCAAATAATGCAAGACCCTGTGAACAAAAAAACGGGAATCCCGTCTCTGAAACGGAATTCCCGCGCGGATTACTGATTTTCTTCTACGGTTGCAATGAGCTTTTCAATTTGCTTGTTGACCGATTTTTCCATTTTTTCGAGCGTTGAAGCAATGTTGCCGTCTCCCTTGACAACAGCATTGATGATGAGCGGATTTGCAACGGTATCCTGCCATGCATTGAGACCGAACTCAAAGCTGACGGAATCAATGATGATGTCGAGCATTGCTTCCGATTCGGAATCTCTCGCATACTTTGTCTTGAGCAGAACTTCCTTGTACATCGGAATGACAAATGCATCAGAATAATAACACAGCGACTCCATTAAAGTACCGACATTCTCCCAGCGATCTTCGGGCAGGGTCTTCAAAAGCACCGCAATCTCTGCACCGAACGACGGCGAATAGAAGGAATCCTGCGCCGAATCGTACTTCGGACAAGGAACAATACCGATCTCAAGATCAAGATTTCGCTTGTTCTCGAGTCCCAGCAGGTTATCGGACACAAAGAGCAGCTTGCCGCCATTGAAGTCACCATATCCGCCGGATTCCGCATTGGTTCTGTCAGTCGCATAGAACGCGCGCGGATCGGAGAACAGATCGTAGATATGCTGAAACTTATTGATTGCTGCCGTATCTCCGGGCATCGAAAATACGGGGTACCCTTTCTCATCACGGGAAACATATGCAATACCGGAGCCGTAATTCAGACGCGCATACAATTCCTTGAAAGAACTGTTGACACCGAACTGATCCGTCGCGGTAATCTGACCGTCACCGTCCAGATCCTTTTGTGCGGCAACACAGATTTCATACATCTTATCAACCGTCCATTCATTGTCAAGCACAATATCATACAGATTCTTTTCCATGCCGAGACTGTTATATATGGTCTTGTTGAATGAAAAGCCCGATGCACGCGACAGAACAGAGAGGGAGAAATTTCCAGCCGCAGCATAATGATCTCCCGCAAGATCGAATACATTTGTAGCCATCGGATTCCACCACGGCTGCGTCAGATCCACTTTTTCAAGATTCTCCCATGGCATCAGGAATTGCAGAGCATTCAGCACCCAGATATCATAGTTATACCAGATATCATAGTTGGAGTCTCCGGACATGACCTCATTCTGTACATCGGAAGCATTGATGATTTCGACATCTTCGACTGTCAGCTTGCAGTTAAACAGCTCCTCAATGGTACGGTTGCGCTCATAAACAGCATCATTGAACAAATCGCCATCCTGCTCTTCCACTTCAAGTGTATTCTTTGCCCATGACAGCCAATCTTGAGAAAAATGCTTGATCTTCAGCTCAAAGCCGTTCATATCAATCTGCTGTACCGAATCGGGCAGCTTCGGAACTTCTGTCTCAACTGTTTCCGTGTCCCCTGAGGAACCGATGGAGTCAGTCGCTTCGGATACGGTACCACCGTCACCGCAGGATACGACACTGAGCAAAAGGATTGTCATCAGTGCAGCTGATAGTATTTGCCTTTTCATATCGAATCTCCTTTTTCAATTTTTATTTCTCACTATATATTATACAAAAATTTTCCGGATTCGTCAAGGTTGTTTTTTCACAAAATGCACATATGGTTTTTGTGCATATCTCCATGAAAGTAAATGGTATCAACCGTTCTCCGGTATGGGCGGTGCCTCGGTCGGCATCGGTGCATCATCAGCACTTCCCTCTGACAGAAAATTTCCAGTTCCGCCGGAGCGTTCTGCAAAGACAAATTTTGCCTCCGAACCGTCGCGCTGAAGATAAGCTGAAAACTTTGTGTTTTTCTTTGAAACAAAATCGGAAATCAGCGGCGTCCGTCCCGTTTCCAGATACGCGGCAACCTCCTCCGGTGTAAAGGTGTGCGACAGAATTACGGCGTTGAGACGGAACCCGCACCCGGACTTGTATCCCATGCAGCCCCATGCAAACGAGCCGCGCACAACATCCGCGCCGCACAGCGGACATACACCGGCACGGATCATCGGTCCCCGATACGCTTCCTGCTTCTGCGTTTTCGATCCGCGCTTTCCCTTCGGCTGATACGGCACCTTTGTGACGGTCGTGGATTCCCGCTTATCAAAAATTTCGCGGATTTCCTGTTCCGCAAGCGCGACACAGTCGCCGACGGTATCCTCACCGCGGAAGACACGCTTGAGTGATCGTCCGAGCGTCGATGTCTTGTATTTGTCCATCGAAATTTCCATTTTCGACAGCGACTCAATCAGAAACTCACCATCCGGCAATATGGTATAGACATCCTTTTTCAGCTGGATGTATCCTGACTGCCGTGCATTGTCGATGATGCCGGTACGAGTCGCCTCCGTGCCAAGCTCCAGACCTTCAAAGATCGCGCGGTAATCCTCAGCATCATCTCTGTCCGCATCTTCGTCCTCTGCAATCCCGAGTGCCGCAAGCGCCTTTTTCTTCGATGCTTTGTCTTCCTTGAACGGATTCTTCAGATAATTGTTCAGTGTTTCGATCGTATAATGCTCCGGCGGCTTTGTTTCGCGGTCCACGGGCACAAAATGGATCTTTACATTTTCGCCTTCTTCGAGTTTCGGCAGTGTTTTGTGCTTTTTCGGTGCATCGTCATACTTCATCCAGCCTTCCTCGACAATGACCGTCCCGCGCAGACGGAAAACCTCTAAAGTATTCAGGTTTTCAAACAGCGAGATTTCCGCTTCCGTTCTTTCCGCGACACAGTCTCTCTCACAGAAGACAGCCGCAAACCGCCGGAAAACCGCAGCGTAGACCTTGTTTTCGTCCTCCGACAGCTTGTCTTTGGACGGGATTTTGTAGGTCGGCGTCAGCGCGGAATGCGATTCGATTTTGCTGTCATCAAAGATCCGTTTGGAATCCTTAAACGTGACAGGGTAGCCGATGCCGCGTATCTTTTCTATGATATCTGCAATCTTTTCCTTTTCCGCTGCCGCAAGATACTCCGAATTGGTACGCGGATAAGTCACATATCCTTCTTCATACAGCTTCTGCAAAACCGAAAGGCTCTTTTCCATCGGCATCTTGTATTTCTTACCGAGCATATTCTGCAGGGCAGACAGCGAATACAGCTTCCCCGCCGGAATCACTTCGCGCTTTTTCGTCAGACGTGTAACAACAGCATCACACGCATTATAGCGGTCACACAGCGCCTGCGCCGCCTCGCGTCCCTCGATATCCGCGTCAAATTCCTGCTTTGAGGTCAGCTCCAGAACCTGACCGTGCGTTTTTTCCTTGGACTGTACGCAGAGGTACGGACGCGATACAAAATTACGGATCTCCATATCTCGGTCGTAAATAGCACGGACAATCGGCACAATGACCCGGCCGACACGCAGAAGCGTTCCGCATCGGATTGTTGCATACCGCGTCAGATTGACACCATACAGCCAGTCGACATATGTTCTGGCAAAGCCTTCATTGGCAAGATTGTCATATTCCGATTCCGGAGTAAGTGATGCCGCGGCAGCCCGGATGGTCTGCTCGGTCTGATCCGGCAGCCACAGTCGGTAGAGCGGCTTTTGGATTTCCGGTTTTCCGCGTTTTGCAGCCATGGCATTTTGCAGAATCAGGCGGACAATAATTTCACCTTCTCTGTCCGCGTCCCCCGCATTGACAATCGCCGATACATCGTCCCGGCGGCACATAGCTTCAATCAATGCAAACTGTTTCGGTATACCGTCGTCATCATATGCCGGTTTTCCGTTCTTCGCTTTTGCTGTCTTCTTTTTCCCTTTTCCTTTTTCGGTTCCGCGCAGACGGAATCGGAATTCTGCGGGGAAGCACGGGAGATTGTCCAGCGTCCAGCGCGGCTTTTCCGCAGGTGCTTCCTCGTAATCTTCAATGTCACACAAAGAAAACAAATGCCCGAAGGCCCATGTGACAATGTAATCGCCGCCGACAAGACAGCCCTCTTCCTTCCTGGTTGCACCGAGTGCCGCGGCAATGTTTCGTCCGAGACTCGGCTTTTCCGCAATAATCAGGATCATATTCCACATCCCTTTCGTTTGGTTATGATACCATTATATCATATTTTTCCGCCGATTTCCATACCATGGAATAAAATTCTTTACATTGCAGCAAACTAACAGATATCGGGAGGCTTCCTTATGAAAACCATTGTCCGCCGCTGCACGAGAGTACTCCTCTGCTCGCTTGGTGATTTATATGCGATTCTTTCAAAGCCACTGTTCTTTTTCTGCTTTCTGATCGCTGTATCGCCGGGACTGATGCTTGCATTTCTGCTCGGCTGGAAAGCGCTGTTTTTTCCGGCATCGATGCCTGCACTTCTGTGGGGACTGTTTCTGCCTGCGTGGCTTATCTGCTCCTGCGGCATTCCCGCACTTTGTTCAGCCGCTGTACTCGCAATGCCGCCTCGCTTCTTCGGTCACGGTCCGTGTATCTTCGTGCCCGTCTGTACCATGCAGCTGCTCCTTGCATTTCTCTGGGCACTGATGCTTTTGTACCGTTTTCCGCCGCTTTGCTGTGTGCTTTCCGCACTTCTCTGTGCAATTTCGTCACTGCTCTGTATCGGTTTTGCGTCCCGTCTTGCTGCGGGGCTGGGACTGTTCATGTTTCTTGGCGGAGGCTGGAATGTCCTGCTGGTATTTCTGAGTACCGGTTTTTATTGATCGAAAAAACTTTGTTTTCACAACAATACTATACAATATTAACAATTTCGATAATTTGATTTTGCGTTTCCAACCAGTGTATTTGGATGTTTTTTACAAAGTCAAAGAAAAATCATGAAATACCTATTGACAAAAATCCATTTTCATAGTATAATCTCCCTACAAGGCGTGGTATGGCTCTGACTATGTAGTCTGATCCCTGTCTCATGCTATATTTTGAAGGAGGAAAATCTCAAAATGAAAAAGTTCAGAATTCTCGCGCTTGCTCTTGCCTGCGTCATGATGATCGGTATGTGTGTCGGATGTTCTTCCGCAAATGACATCACCGTCACCCTGAAGTTCGTCCTCAACGACGGCACCGAATTTTGGGCACAGGAAATCAAGGTCAACGCTGAAACCCCGACCGTTGAGCTTGCTGTCAATGAAGCAAACGCAACCTATCCGGACCTCGGCTGCACCTGGTCTGACCGTTACGAGCTGAGCATCGCAGGTTATCCTGACACCCAGCTGGAAGACGGTACGTTCATGTACTGGGTATTCACGGTCAACGGTGAAGAAGCAACTGCGAAGGCAAACGAAACCACCATCGCAGACGGCGACGTGATCACCTACACCTATACCGCATACGTTCCCGAAGAAGGTTAATCAGTATTCAGAAAAGAGCACAAAAACCGTGCTCTTTTTCTGTTTCCATGTACAGGAGAGCCAATATGATTACGTTTGATATCCGTCTGACCAAAATGGACGACGTCCGCCGTTTCGTCGCCATCACATCGGCATCGCCCGTCGATGTTGACCTCGCGGCAGGACGCTATCTCGTCGATGCCAAGTCGATTATGGGCATTTTCTCGCTGGATCTGTCAAAGCCCGTCAATGTGCAGATCCATTCTGACGCAAGAAAAGCGGACGCAGAAGCACTTGCCGAAGCACTTCAGGTATTTGTTGCCTGACTGATGCATAAAATACAGCAAAACCATGAAGGCTTGTTTGCATCACACAATCAAGCCTTGGAAAAGGAGAATCCTTTATGCCAAAACGGTTATGCTGTATTTTTTTATGCCTTTTTTGCCTTCTCGCTTCTCTCCCCCTGCCTGCTGCCGCGACAGATGCACCGGATACCGGCGGTGCATTTGCCGATATTGACGCAAAATCCGCTGTTCTGATGGAGGTGTCCAGCGGAAAAATTCTGTTTGAAAAAAACGCAGACGAGGCACTGCCGCCCGCATCTGTCACCAAGGTCATGACCATACTGCTGGTTCTGGAAGCCATTGATGCAGGCACTGTTTCCCTGACCGACACTGTCCGAATCTCCGATTATGCGTCCGCAATGGGCGGCTCGCAGGTCTATCTGAAGGCAGGCGAGGAGATGACAGTCAATGATCTTCTCAAAAGTGTCATTGTCGCATCGGCAAATGATGCGGCGGTTGCTCTTGCAGAGCATGTATGCGGCTCGGAGCAGGCGTTCGTCGCAAGGATGAACGAACGCGCGGCAGCACTTGGCATGACCAATACCACCTTCAAAAACACCAACGGTCTGGACGACGAGGACACCGGGCATCTGACCTCTGCGCGTGATATCGCCATCATGTCACGCGAAGTTCTCTCGCATCCCAAGGTGTTTGACTATACCACAATCTGGATGGATTCGATACGGAACGGCGCGTTCGGACTGACCAACACGAATCGTCTTGTCCGATTTTACCGCGGGTGTACCGGACTTAAAACCGGATCAACATCCAAAGCCGGATTCTGCATTTCCGCAACCGCAGAGCGCGACGGAATGCATCTGATCTGTGTCATCATGGGTTCATCTACCAAAGATGCACGCAATTCGCTCGCCGCTTCCCTGCTCGACTGGGGATTTTCAGGATGGAGCGTTGTCAGATATCCGGCATCAGACGGAATACAGCTTCCGGTTCTTGGAGGTACAAAGGACATCTGTCATGCCGCATCGCCTGCATTTTCAGCGCTGGTCCGACGGGAGAATGCTGCGAAAATTTCCGTGGAAACGGTTTGTCCCCAGATACTCTCCGCACCGCTTGCCCGGGGCGATGTCATTGGTCAGATCATCTATTCCGTCGGTGATGAAATGCTCGGCACCGTCGACATCGCCGTCACAGAGGATCTCCCGCGCATCGGTTTCCCGGAGCTGTTCCGCAGAATGCTCACTGCATTTGCACTTGGGAAACCCGGTGCTGATGCCATCGGCTGATTTACAATTTGTTCACAAACTGGTAATCATATTTGGTTGCAATTTGATACCGTTTCCTGTATCATTATTATGAATTTCATCGAAATTGAACATCTTCTGCCGGCGGCGCTGATTGACTGTCGGCGGATAAAACCGAAAGGAACGGTACATCATATGGCAATCAAGTTAAACGACAAATTTCTTGGTGGTTTTGTCGGTGAGCACGAGCTTGGCGCAATCGAAGATGCTGTCAAGTCTGCACACGACAAGCTCCACAACAAAACAGGGCTCGGCAATGACTTCCTCGGCTGGGTCGATCTTCCCGTCGATTACGACAAGGAAGAATTCGCACGCATCAAGGCGGCTGCTGAAAAGATCAAGTCCTCCTGTGACATTCTGATCGTCATCGGCATCGGCGGCTCTTACCTCGGCGCACGTGCGGCAATCGAGTTCTGCAAGAGTCCCTTTTACAACAATCTGAAGAAGGATACCCCCGACATCTACTTTGCAGGCTGCAATATTTCCGCACAGGCAACGGCAGAGCTTCTCTCCATCTGTGAGGGCAAGGATGTCTGCTTAAACGTCATCTCCAAGTCCGGCACAACCACAGAACCGGCGATTGCATTCCGTATTTTCCGTGATATGCTCATAAAGAAGTACGGTCCGGACTGCATCAAGGACCGCGTCTTCATCACCACTGACCGTGCAAAGGGTACCCTCAAGGCATTTGCAGACGAAATGGGCTGCGAAACCTTTGTGGTTCCGGATGACTGCGGCGGACGTTACTCTGTTCTGACCGCTGTCGGTCTGCTTCCCATCGCTGTTGCCGGTATTGACATCGACGACATGATGCAGGGTGCGGCTGATGCACGCGAAGCGTTCTCAGTCTGCGATCTCTTTGCAAACGACTGCTATAAGTACGCCGCTTACAGAAATATTCTGCACAACAAGGGCAAGAAGACGGAAATCCTCGTCGACTACGAACCCTGCATGACCATGATGAACGAATGGTGGAAGCAGCTGTACGGCGAATCCGAGGGCAAGGACAACAAGGGTCTGTTCCCCGCTTCCGTTGTTTTCACTACCGACCTGCACTCCCTCGGTCAGTACATCCAGGAAGGCGAACGCCTCATGTTCGAGACAATTCTGTCGATCAAGGATACCGGTGCTGAAGTTCTTGTTCCGAACGATGAAGCCAATGTCGACGGTCTGAACTTCCTGACCGGCAAGACACTGGAATACATCAACTCCATGGCATATAAGGGTGCGGCAATCGCGCATACTGACGGCGGTGTTCCCGCAATGATTCTCGAATTGGATTCCAGAACCGCATACGATTTCGGTTATATGGTTTACTTCTTTGAGAAGGCCTGCGGCATTTCCGGCTACATTCTCGGTGTCAACCCGTTCAATCAGCCCGGTGTCGAAGCGTATAAAAAGAACATGTTCGCACTGCTCGGCAAGCCCGGTTATGAAGACGCAAAGGCAGAGCTGGAAGCACGTATCGCCGAATAAAGTATCGCCCTCTGGTTTTGTGAAAAAGTACCAAATATCGGGTATGATATTTGGAGCACTTAACAAACTTCGATTTTTTTGGGAAATTGATGGAGAACCTCTTGATTTTTTCTCAATTTTCGTGTATGATATATATGTACTATCCGGTTCGGCAGATCATATCATCGGCAGGATATCTGCACAAAAGCGACCCGGACAGCAAACACACTTGATTCTGTCGAGAAATGGAGTATACTTATGTTAAAACTGATTGTTGGCCTCAAGGGTTCCGGCAAGACCAAGACTCTGATCGAAATGGTAAACGCTGCACCGAACAACACCAACGGTGCCGTTGTCTGCCTCGAACAGGGCGATAAACTGAAGTTCGATATTACTCATCAGGTTCGTCTGATTGATACAAAGGAATATGCCATCAGTGACGGTCAGGCGCTTTACGGCTTTATCTGCGGTATCGTCGCTTCCAACCATGACATCACCGATATCTTCGTTGACTCTGCGCTGAAGATCTGCCGCGATAACGTTGATGAATTCACTGTTGCCATTAAGGAAATCGCAGCATTTGTCAATGCAAACAACCTCAACTGTGTTATCACTTCTTCCATCGCTCCCGCTGCACTTCCCGCAGAACTCCAGCAGTTCCTCCAGCAGTAAGCGAATCCTTCCAATCGTACAGCAAACGGCTGCCGCAGCAATACGGCAGCCGTTTTTCGTATCACACTGTTGTCGTCTGTTATGATCTGCGTGCGCCGTCAGAACAGAGGTGTCCCCGTTCCCTGTCATCGTCACGACGGTGCGGGGATACAGCCGCGCTCGGCGGGCAGAACTGCTCCACAGGGAACGCCATCCGACGGAATGCAGCACAGGGATCATCGTCTTCCGCAAAAACACATTCCTTTTCCGGTACACAGTATTCGGTTGCGCTGACCAGAAACTGTGCGGGACGTTCCATGCGGATCACAGAGAAGAAGCCAAGTGCTACCAGCAGAAGATGCTCCACATCATCCGATACGCAGACGGTACCGCCAAGACAGTGCATCACATTTTCCGGAATGTCCCCGGTACAGGTACAGCAGCAGCAACCGCAGCCGCAGCTGCTCGGTACAATCTGGCAGCTGCACTTTTCCACAATGCGCGCCGACAGAACCACCGGATCCGCAACCTCAAACACCGCCTGCGGCAGATTGTCATCGCAAATCCGATCCGCGTTGTATCCGTCGCAGCATGGACCGTTCTGCGCTTTGGAGCGGAAAATGCGAACATGCCCCTCTCCGCCGAACAGAATCACGGATTTTTCGACAACGGCAAGCCCGTCGACACATTGTGCCTTTCCGCCGACACACGTTTCAAATTCCATGCGGACAAATATCCGGACATTGATCTGATAGAATCCGCGGTTGAAGTTCATCGGAGAGACGGATATGCAGGTATCAACCACCTCAGCACATTTGGCACGGACGCTGGATGCATGATCGATCATTTCCTGTCCGATATCCGATAAATAAACGCGGACGTTTTCAAAACAGTCCTTATCGCGGCAGCTGTCAAGGATCCGATTGGTGTCGATGTATACCGCATCGCTGTGACCGCAGCCAAATCCGTCTGTGCGGATACCGGGAGCGGCGTTTCTGGATTCTCCCATGTTAGATTCCTCCGTATTCGTTGGTTTGATTGAGACGGCATACACCTACCGCCCCTATCATGATATGCACAAACCGCGCCAAATGACCGCTTTGCGCAAAAATCGGAGTTTCGGGGTGTACGACATCATGGAGGCAGGCATACCGATGCGATAATTGATAAAAATTACCGATAATTCTTGACAGAAAGACGGTTTTCTGCTATAATATAATGTGTATAAAATCCAAACAATTCGTCTGAAAGACAGGAGCGATTATGACAAGACGTGAAGCGCGGGAAATCATCTTTTCCCTGGTATATGAAGCAGATTTTCACCGTGACGGTTCTTTTGCCGCAATTTATAACGAAGCCATTGAAGACCGTGCGTTTGAAGAAAACGATTATGTCCGTGCCGTATTCTTCGGTATGGAGGAGCACCTGTCCGAACTTGATGATCTGATTGCAGACCACGCACATGGCTGGAAGATGGAGCGTCTGTCCAAAGTCTCCCGTGCTATCATGCGTATGTGCATCTACGAAATGCTTTATTCCGATGATGTTCCTGCATCGGTTGCCATCAACGAAGCACTGGAAATCGCCAAAATTTATGACCATGACAAAGCGCCGTCCTTCATCAACGGTGTCGTCAATGCAGTCGCAAAAGCGAAAGGCTTATTGTAAGATGACAGATAAACAACCAGTCATCCTCGCCATCGATACAAGCAATTATACGACATCCGCCGCATACAGTACTCCGGACTGGGGATATGTATCCGGCGGTTTTCTCATAAAACAGGCAAAACAGCTTCTGACCGTTCGCGCAGGTGAGCGAGGACTGCGCCAGTCGGATGCCCTGTTTGCTCATACCTGCAACCTGCCGCCCATGATCGAGGAGCTGCTCTCCACCATACCCGATGACGCACAGATCGTTGCTGTCGGCTGTTCAACCACACCGCGCAGAACCGAAGGATCCTATATGCCCTGCTTCCTTGCCGGTGAAAATGTTGCGCGCGGCATTGCGGCGGCATTGCGTGTCCCGTATTATACCTTCTCACACCAGGAGGGACACATCGCAGCCGCAGCGTATTCCGCCGTTTATGCGCCGGATGCTGTGACCGTGTATTCCCCCGATGACGTGCAGGATCCATCACTGGAAACAGCGCCGTTTCTTGCGTTTCATGTCTCAGGCGGTACCACGGACCTGCTTCATGTCACACCGACGGACGGACGTTACAACATTGAGATGCGCGGCACTTCACTGGATCTGCACGCAGGTCAGGCCGTTGACCGCGTCGGCGTCATGCTTGGTTTGCCATTCCCCTGCGGACCGGCACTGGAGGCACTTGCCAAAACCTACGACGGGAAAATCGCATCCCCGAAAATCTGCGTTCGAGGCTGTGACTGTAATCTGTCAGGTTTGGAAAACCTTGCACAGAAGATGCACCGTAACGGCGTTCCCGACAACGAGGTTGCCGCCTTTGTCTTTGCTTTCCTTGAAAAAACGCTGACAAAAATGACAGAAAATGCACTTGCCCTGCACCCCGGTCATCCGGTACTGTATGCAGGCGGTGTGATGTCCAATCTGCTGATGCGGAATGCTCTGTCAGCTTTCTGCCGCAAGCACAGAAGCCGCGCGTATTTCGCCGCACCAGTCTTTTCCTCTGATAACGCTGTTGGCACCTCTCTGCTTGCCTGCCGGGCATATCTTGCCGCTCAAAAACACGCATGAAAGATAAAAAAATCAAATACGCCGATACCATCCGGCACAAAGTGGATGCAGCAAAGCAACCGCCGATGCAGAAGACACAAAAGCCGGTCTTTTTTCTATACCGATGGAATGCCATTCTGTGGCCCCTCTTGATTTCTCCGCTGTTCACTCTCCTCTATTCACCCATCAACCGATATATCACCCTGCCGCTGTTCGGTTCCGGACGGCCGTATGAGGATATGGACGGCACTTTGATCGAGACGTACTTTTCCGCCAATTCCGTCGCACGGATTCTCTTTTACCTGCTCCTGCTTGCAACGGAGCTTCTGCTTATCAAAACGACACACGGTATTTCCCGCCGAAAACGAATCGCACTTCTCATCACAGCAACACTCCTGAATCTTGTCATGGGCGCTGTATTTCTTGAATTTACCCTTTGGGAATAATCTAACATTTGCAGAAAGGAACCATTGTTATGCTGTACCGCTTTCTGAAAAAACAGATCACCGATATGGTCTATACACGTGCCGACGACACCGGAGCCGTTTTCTACTTTTCCGCTGCCGACTTTCCCGGTCTGAACCAAATCCCGTATCCGATCACATCTTCCAAGGGACATACACTGGACGGCTATTTTTACAGCTATGACGGATACCGTGCAGATCGTCTGATCCTGTTTGAACACGGCATGGGTTCCGGACATACCGGTTACATGAAAGAAATTGAACGCCTGTGCGCACACGGTTACCGTGTTTATGCCTATGACCATACCGGCTGCATGAAATCCGGCGGTGCCGATACCGGCGGTTTTATCCAGTCCCTGATCGACTGCCGTGATGTCATCGATGCACTCCGCCGCGATCCGGCATATGCCGATCTTCCGATTTCCGTCATCGGACACAGCTGGGGCGGACTTTCCACCGTCAATATTGCCTCCCTCCATCCCGAGGTTGCTCACATTGTCGCACTGGCACCGCCCATCAGCGCACCGCAGCTGATGGAACATCTGCTGCCGGACATGCTTTCTCGCTATGCAAATAAAATCTCTGCGGAAGAACGCGCAAAGAATCCGGATCTTTATGACACCGATGCAAGACAGTCGCTTCGGAATACCGATGCACATGTGCTGGTGATCCATTCCGCAGATGATGCGGTAGTAGCGGCAAAGCATCATTTTGATCTGCTGCGCGAGGCACTTTCCGACCGCCCAAACACCCGCTTTGTTCTATTGGAAAACAAAGCACATAACCCCAATTACACAGAAGATGCCGTGAAATACAAGGATGCGTTTTTCGCCGAATATAAAACGGCAATGAAGAAAAAGCGTCTTATCACGGACGAACAGAAAGCCGCATTCAAGCAGCGATATGATTGGAACCGTATGACCGCACAGGATGATACGGTGTGGTCAATGATCTTTGAAACCCTTGACAAGCCGGTTCCCACGGAGAAGTCCCATGCCGAATGATCCGAAAACTGCGGTGTTTTCTGTCGCACAGATCAATGAATACATCAAGTATCTGATTGAAGATTCTCCGGTGCTGGACTCGGTCTATATTGTTGGTGAGATTTCCAATCTGACTGCGTACCATACCTCCGGACACATGTATTTTTCCCTCAAGGATACGTCGGGAGTTCTGCGTGCAGTCATGTTCAAATCTTCTGCCATGCGGCTCAAATTCCGACCGGAAAACGGAATGCGTGTGATCGTTCACGGCAGAATCACCGTCTACCCACCGTCCGGACAATATCAGATCTCCTGTGATTCCATGGAACCGGATGGCTTCGGCGCACTTGCGGCGGCTTTCGAGCAGCTGAAAGCAAAGCTTGCGGCAGAAGGTCTGTTTGACGATGCCCGCAAGAAACCAATTCCCGCATTTCCATTGGCTGTCGGCGTCATCACATCGCCGACCGGCGCGGCTGTCCGCGACATCATCAACATTCTGACGCGCCGTTCTCCGACAACAAAAATGATCCTCTTCCCGACGCTGGTTCAAGGAGAAGGCGCACCGAAGCAGCTGACCTCCGGTATCCGCTACTTCAACAAATACCGTTCCGTGGATGTGATTATCATCGGACGCGGCGGCGGTTCGCTCGAGGAGCTGTGGGCGTTCAACGACGAAACCCTTGCCCGCACCATCGCCGACTCCGATATCCCCGTCATTTCCGCTGTCGGTCACGAAACCGACTTTACCATCTGCGATTTCGTTTCCGATCTGCGCGCTCCAACACCGTCAGCGGCAGCAGAGCTTGCCGTGCCTGACAGTACTGAGCTGAACCAGAAGCTCCGTTTGTACCGCGATGCACTCAACACCCATATCCGCGCAAAGCTCCGGGAGGACCGGCAGTCTTTGACGACACTTGCAGGCAAGCGTGTTTTGCAGTCGCCAGATTCCTTTCTGCAAAACCGTCACATGGATATTGACAATCTGACAGCACGGCTGGCACTCTCCGCCGAACGCCGTATCAAATCCGCACACACTTCCCTCGACCCACTGGATGCCGCACTGCACCATGCCATGCAGTCACACATTTCCGAAAGCAAATCCCGCTTTCTTGCGCAGACTGCCAAGCTCGAAGCACTCAATCCGCTGTCTGTTCTGACGCGCGGCTACAGTGCTGTCTTTGATGACAGCGGACAGTCCCTGCGCTCTGTTGGTCAGATGCAGGTCGGAGATACACTGCATCTTCGCTTCTCTGACGGCACTGCTGATGCCGCAGTTCAGGAAATTCATAAAGAAAAGGATGCAAGCCATGTCTGATACCGAAAAAAACGTAATGCCCGCGACGGAAAAACCGTCCGCTGAGACAAAAAAGAAAACAAAAAAAGAAGAAAAATCGTTTGAAGCCGCGCTCGCACGGCTGAATGAAATTGTCACAGCACTCGAGGACGGTTCCGCTCCGCTCGACAAGTCGCTTTCCTTATATGAGGAAGGCATTGCACTGGTCCGCTTTTGCAGCGAAAAGCTCGACGCGGCAGAACAGCAGATCAAGGTTCTCACCCGCGCTGAAAACGGCGATATCGTTGAACGCGATTTCTCCACCGACTGACTTCACAAGAAAGGATATTCACCGTAATGTTACCGATTGAACAACAGCTGTCATCAGACGCCCGCATCATTGAGGAGCGGCTGGAACAACTGACCCACGATTCCGACCGGGATTATCCGGTTCTGTTTGAAGCAATCCGTTACAGCCTTCTGAATGGCGGTAAACGCATCCGTCCGTTTCTGACGCTCCAGTTCTGCCGTATGTTCGGCGGCGACGAGAAGACAGCGCTCGATCTTGGCTGTGCGCTGGAAATGATTCACACCTATTCCCTGATTCACGACGATCTGCCGTGCATGGATGATGACGATCTGCGCCGCGGCAAACCGACCAACCATATCGTTTACGGCGAAGCAGCAGCGGTACTTGCCGGAGATGCGCTGCTGACCGAAGCCTTTTCTGTAGCCTCCGCGCCCTCCATTCCGCCCGAAATCGTTCAGCCTGCCGTCCGCCTTCTCGCACATGCCGCAGGATCCTTCGGCATGATCGGCGGCCAGATGCTCGATCTGCGCGGCGAGGAAGACAGACTCGATTTTGATGCGCTTCTTGAAATGCATACAAAGAAGACCGGTGCGCTGATCCGTGCGGCATGTCTGCTCGGCTGTTTCGCCGCCGGCATTACCGATACCGATGACATCCGGTATCAGTCAGCTGTTGTATACGCAGAACATGTGGGACTGGCATTCCAGGTCATCGATGACCGTCTGGATGCAGTTGGTTCGGAGGAAGACCTCGGCAAGCCGATCGGCTCCGATGAAGAACAGGGCAAAACGACGTTTTTAACCTTTATGTCAGCCGATCAGGCACTTGATTATGCCCGTGATCTGACCGAACAGGCGAAAAATGCAATCGCGCTGTTCCCCGCCCGTGCTACGCTTGATGAACTTGCTGATTATCTGCTCAACCGTACCCATTGATCCAAACGAAAGGAACTCTCTATCATGGCTTTTGATGAAAAATTACGTGAATACGCCCGTTTGACTGTCAGACAGGGCGTTCATGTCTCCGAAGGCATCTATGTCATCGTCCGCTGTCCGATCATCGCGGCAGACTTCGGCCGCATGGTAATGGAAGAAGCCTTCAAATGCGGCGCCAAAGACGTCATCATGCAGTATTCCGACACCGCAGCCACACGTGTCCGTTATGAAAACGCAGCCCTCTCCCAGTTTGAAACTGTTCCCGCATGGCAGGCAGAACAAAGCAACTACTATGCACGCGAGGGAACCGTTGCTATTTCCATCATTGCGGAAGACCCCGAAGCGTTTGCAGGCGTGGACGGCGAAAAGCTCCTTGCATCTGCCAAAGCACGCCGTGCCGCGCTGAAGGAATTTTATGATATCATGGATGCCGGAAATCTTCGCTGGACCGTTGTCGCGTATCCCTGTGCCGCCTGGGCACGCAAGATTTTCCCGGATGTCTCAGACACGCAGGCAATCCGTATGCTGTGGGACGCAATTTTCAAATCCGTGCGCATCACGCGCGGTGATACCGTCAGAAAATGGGAAAAACACGACCGTATTCTCAAGCGCCGTGCGAAGAAGCTGAACAAATTCGCATTTACCGCGTTGGAATTCAAAAACAGCCTCGGCACGGATTTCCGTGTCGGTCTTCCGGAGCATCATGTGTGGTTTGGCGGAAGCGAAACATCAAACGACGGTTATGTCTACTTCCCGAATATGCCGACCGAGGAAATTTTCACCATGCCGCACTGTATGCAGGCAGAAGGAACGGTCATCTCGTCCATGCCGCTGTCGTATCAGGGCTGTCTGATTGACCGCTTTTCGCTGACCTTCCGTGACGGCAAGGTTTTCGATCATCATGCAGAAGTCGGCGAAGATGCACTGACACGTCTGCTCGATACGGATGAGGGTTCCCGCAGACTCGGTGAGGTTGCGCTGATCCCGTACGATTCCCCGATCCGCGCACAGAATATATTGTTCTACAATACCCTCTTTGACGAAAATGCATCCTGCCATCTGGCGCTTGGCAGATGTTATCCGAACACGGTCAAGGGCGGCGAGCTTCTTTCCGAGGAGGCTCTGTTCGCTCGCGGCGGCAACCATTCCGTCAATCATGTCGACTTCATGATCGGTACGAAGGACATGTCCGTAATCGGTATCACAGCATCCGGTGAGCATATCCCCGTCTTTGAAAACGGCAATTTTGTATTCTGATATATCAAATCGGCGATGCTGTCAGGGTCTTCCCTGCGGCATCGCCGGTATTTTTATTTATAATAGGATTCGGGAATATCGAGGTATTCGACACACAAATCCTTGTCAGCACGGGATTCATCCGCAGCGGCACTGCGATAGATCCGCAGAACCGTATCACGGCATTTCCGGGCATCGACAATACGGACTGCTGCATTGCCAAGCTGTCCCGCGGTTTGTACGCCGCAGGCAAGGAACGCCGGTTCAAAATTGACAAAGTACTTCGAAACGTCCCATGTACGACTGCATCTGTGTGCATACTGCAGATGCGTGTATTCCTGTCCATCATAACCGCGGACGATCACTGTATACGGTTCAGATGCCAATCGGTCGGGCAGATCATACAGCTCATCCACCGTGTGAATGAACGTATTTTTGTCATTGCCGACACCGATGAGAAGAATCTTCGCTCCGACATCCGCAAGCCGCGACCATGCAAACCCGGGCGGTGTCGGTGTCTGTGCCGTTTCCTCACCGCGGAGAAAGTCAGCCGCACCAACACCCTTCGCCCACATCGAATGGGTCGGATGCAGAGAGCGGACACCGTCAGCTCTCATTGCCGCC
Source organism: Oscillospiraceae bacterium (assembly GCA_015064785.1). Taxonomy (GTDB): domain Bacteria; phylum Bacillota; class Clostridia; order Oscillospirales; family CAG-272; genus RGIG3925. The sequence continues at coordinate 16,379 of SVRM01000021.1, read as the reverse complement.
GCACACGGTAGCGCACCGATGTTGGGAATCGCCGTCCGGACATCATAAACGGGATTCTTCGGACCAACCGTACCCCAGGTATGTGTCGGAACAAGAAACAAGCCGTCCGAAAGTACTTCACAGAACGCATCTATGACCGTGTCGGCACCGCCGTCGACGTCACCGATGGCACGCATTGAGGTATGAATCACGACTGTATCCGTGCTTTGTATGCCCATCGCGCGGATTTGTGCAATCAGGTATTCTTTTGTAAACATATTATGCTTCCAGAACCATGCGGCCGAAGTATTCCGGTCTGTGGTAGTCAGGCTTTTCCGTGCCGACGGGATTCCACATCACGTAATGTTCAACCTCGGTTTCATCGCCGCACTTATAGAAGTTGCCCATAATGACATAACCGGGAACGAATTTGTCCGCGCTGATACCGTAGATTTTGCAAAGGTCTTCTTCGGTTACATGAACGGTAACGCTCCACTCGTTTTCCTTCTTTTCGGCCTTGACATCAAACGGATGTCCGCAGAGCCGGTCAATCGGTGTGCGGTCGTGACGGTCGGCGCCCAGTGCGATCAGGCAGGAACCCTTGGAATTCATTTCGATGTTGATGTACTTGTCAGATGCATCATCCCACTTTGCGAACATCTCCAGACAGGAATCCTTATAAACATCGGAGTAGAAGCCTTCATGAACCGCTTTGGGATTGGATTCCTCGCAGGTCAGGCGAGCATAGAAGCCATCACCCTTGACATAGCAGACCTGTGCATAGCAGACAGGCTTGTAGTCGTCCATCCAAACGCATTCATTGATCTCCGCCTTTTCAATGCGGCTCCAGCATTTTTCGCACATCGGTGCATGATCCATGATTTTGATTTTGTATTCTTTCATATTTTATTTCCTTTCTTGATAGAAATTGATTTCACGTTTGTTTTTTGTTCAGCTTCTGCTGTTTCAGCCAGATGTTCATAATCCATCTGTGCGGCAGCAGCTTGACGCCAAAGACCTGCGCCTTCACAGGAAATCCATGGATGGACACATCTTTTCTGCTGTGGTACAGGTCACGTAGTGCCGTTTTTACGACATCTTCCGGCTCCCACATGACATTCATATACGACACAACCGGATGCTTCCGGTCTTTTTCCGCACGGTCAAAGAAATCAGTTTTCACCCAGCCGGGCGCCACTGCCATGACACGAATCCCGCGCGTGGCAAGCTCTGCATTCAAAGCTCGGCTGTACGACAGCACATACGCTTTGGTCGCGCCGTAGACCGCCATATACGGTACCGGCTGAAATGCAGACAGTGAATCGACCATCACGATTTTTGCGCCGGATGTCATATACGGCAGTGTCTCCATGGTTACAGCTGTCAGTGCGCGGCAGTTGAGATCGATCATACCAAGCTGTTCTCCGGCAGGAATCTCTTCACAGGAGCCGAACTTTCCGTATCCTGCACAGTTGACAAGCACACGGACCCCGGGCAGGATTTGTGCAAGCTGTGCGCGATACACAGCATATGAATTCGGATCTGAAAGATCCAGCGCCAGTACACGGATCGGTACACGGCATTCTTTTCGCAGCGCTTCCAGCCGGTCAGCACGCCGTGCAATGACCCAGATTTCATCAAAGGCTTCCTTCTCTGCCAGCTGAAGGACAAACTGGCGCCCCATTCCGGCACTTGCACCGGTGATGACTGCAATATTCACAGTCTCCCTCCCATCACTTTTGGGTTTCCAAAGACAAGTATACCACGAAATTGCGGTTTTGGCAAGACTTCTTTTCAAAAAACAGAACAATCTTTATCATCTGCGCACATCCCGCGTAATTTTTGTTCAAATCTTTCAATTTTCAAGAAAACCTTGACTTCTCATCCGGCATATGATATAATAGTTATTACAGATGAAATGCCGGGAACGAATACGGCATTTTCCTTTATTACACATGCTGAAAGGATTCTTATCATGAAACTTATCAGACCTCAGTTTTTGCTTCTGGCAGCCCTCCTTACTGCCGGTTCCGTCCTCGCGTCATGCAGTGATGCCACAGATACCAAGCCCGTTGAAACCTCCGGAACTGCGGATACCTCCGCCGTAACAGAAGCTGTTACCGAAGATCCGCGTATTCCGTCCGCTCTGCCCAAGGACCTTGACCTTGGCGGCGAAACCATCAATGTATGGTATTTTACCAAGAACTCTGACGCCGCAGAACGTTTCCTTGACCTCGTCGGAGACCCGGAGGGCGATATTGTCGAAGAATCCCTCTACGCGCGCAATATGGCTGTTGAAGAACAGCTCAACATGACCTTCAACTATGTCGATACCGGTGTTATGTCCGGTGATGTCGGTGCTTCCATCCGCAAGGTTCTGATGGCAGGGGATACGACTTATGACCTTTATAATGTCATTCAGTGGAACTCCTCCAAGCTCGCACTTGAGCATTGCTTCCTTAACCTTGCCGATCAGGAACTCCTGGCGCTGGATCAGCCATGGTGGTCTCAGGCATACATCGAGAATATGTCCATCGGTGCCCAGTCCAACATCTATTTCGTCACCGGTGACGTTTCCCTTGACATGATCCGCTGCATCGGTTCCATGTACTTCAATAAGAACCTGTTCACCAATATCTACGACGATGCTGATATTCTCTACCAGGAAGTTCTCGACGGCAAGTGGACTCACGACAAGCTGCTGGAATATGCTGAAGAAGGCTATCAGGACATCAACGGCAACTCCCAGATTGACGATGGCGACCAGTACGGTCTGATCACCAACAGCTTTAACAATATGGACAACTTCGGCTTCGGTATGGGTTCTGTCTTCTCACGCCGCGACAAGGACAATATGCCTTATCTTACCATCGAAGAAGAACACAACGTCGCCATTTACGAAAAGATCTACCACATGATCGCAGAAGCACCCGGTGTTCTGATGAACAAGGTCGAGCCGAACCCGACGCTGCAAAATGTCGAATGGTTCTCCGAGGGCAAGGCGCTGTTCCTCCCCGGCTTCCTGTATACTTCCGAAAATCTGCGTGACATGAAGGACGACTACGGTATCATCCCGTTCCCGAAGTTCGATGAGAACCAGGAAGAATATCTGTCTTCCGTTCACGATATTGCAACGCTGATGTGTCTGCCGACCACCTGCACCAAGGTTGACGCTGTCTGTGCCGTTCTCGAAGCAATGGCATATTACAGCTACTATGAAGTCACACCGGTTTACTACGAAACCGCGCTGAAGACCAAGTATACCCGTGATGACCTCTCCTCCCAGATCATCGATATCATCCACGACTCTGCGATGACCGACCTTGCGTATGTCTATCAGGAAAGCCTCAACGGCGCCGGCATGATCATGCGTACCCTCGCAGCAAACAAGACCGAGGACTATGCGTCTTATGCCGCAAAGCGCGTCAAGGCAAACACCAAGGCACTGGACAAATTCATCACCAATTTTGAGGAAACCATCGAATAACACATATAAAAACCGCTCGAATCCGATTCGGGCGGTTTCTATGTTATATGGACAAAAAGATCGCAGAGGTTCTATGTCCGCTGCGATCTTTTCAATGACAAAATACAATTATCTTTTCTTCTTGGAAAGAACAATACCTGCGGCAGCAGCCATAACAGCAGCTGCGGCAACAATACCTGCATCAGAAGTTACAGGAGCCGCAGAACCATCAGCAGGAGCTTCGACAGCGTCATCTGCGGGAACTTCTTCAGCAGGAGCAGCACCGAGAATTGCAGTACCGCAAACATCGGTGTAGTGCCACATTTCAGAGCCCTCAGGAGACCAGGAAATGCATCCCTGTCTGGAGCCATTTTCCGCATTGGTTGCGAGAACTTCAAATCCAAACTTTGTGCCTTCTTCAACCTTAACATCATCCGGGAACGGAAGTGCCATTTCGTACAGAATTCTGCCATCGCCGGTGTTCTCAACAGACTGGAGCTTCAACAGACCGTACAGATCTTTATATTCATCGCCATCTGCCAGATCGGATGCGTAAATGTGGTAGGTCTGTGCAACGAAGTCACCTGCAAAGTTCAAATAAGCGACACGGTCACCGTTCGTCGCATAGTTATATTCGTATTCCTCCTCACGAATGTAATCAAAGTCGAGCATAACACCGACAGATTCGCGATTCCAGGTCTGGTAAGGGTCTTCGTGGGAGTAGTCAATGACCTCGTCCTTGACTTCGACATAAACATAGAGATATTCACTGTCGTAGCAAGCCCAGAACTTACCGGTAGAGTTTTCGGGATTATCCGGGAAATAGTCGAGATTCTGTTCAACCATATCCTGTACGGGACAAAGCGTGTAGCCTTCATCCATGGTTGCATTGTCTGCGAAGTTAATGGTTCCGTCCGGAACGCGCGGAATCGTGATCGTTTTCGGAGATTCAACTGCACTGACATTGGCAGCCAGTGCACCAAGCATGAGGCATGTGATCACACCTGCTGTGAGTTTCTTCATCATAAGATATCCTTCTTTCTGATTTTTGTTGTATTCGGAACAAATCATGCTATTGTTCTATCTATAATTATATCAAATCAACAAAAAAAACAGAAGACACTAAATTCTCATGAATCAGCACTATTTTCTCATATTCCGTCTTTTTCCCGCACATTGAAATCATCCGTTATCAGGAATCGGGAATTATGCTTTCTGTATTCTGTTGGCGATATCCCGACATTATTCCGGAACAGGCGAGAAAAATATCCGACATTATCATAACCGAGCATGATCGCAGTTTCACCCACAGTGTAGTTATTCGACAGCAGAATTTTTGCACGTTCCATCTTGCAAAGATTCACATAGTTTTTCAGCCCCATGCTTGTTTCATTTTTCAGAACACGGTACAATGTAGCATTGGATATATGCAGAGCGCTGCAAATATCATCGGCTTCAATGGTTTCTCCCATATGCATACGGATATAGGAGTCAATGCCGTCCATCATTGTTTCCGAGCAGCGCGTGACAAACCCGCGTGCGAACCAATCGCGTGACACCGTATACAAAAATGAACAGTATCCCGAAAATTCCACTTCACTCATAAAGTGAATCTTGTTGTACATCGTTCTGAAATACGGTTTTTTCTCGTCCGTGAAGTATTCCCTGTCCAGCCGACGCAGCCGAAACCACAAATTTTCAAAATGTTCCTCGGAGCGTTCTCCGTCGGAGACTTGTCCCAAAAACAAAATCGCCGCATTTTCTCCATCGACACCGATCGGAATCTGGGCTTCCAGAAAACCAAGATGACAGCGGTAGACGGTTATTTTCTCACTTTTATGGCAGATATTTGCATAATACGCATCGCATTGCAGACATTGTTCATCAACTGTACAGCTCGAACGGATTGCTTTGCAGAACACATTCCCCATGTCAATGGAGGGATAGACCACACAGTTGGAATAATTCATTGACATATCATATTGAGAGATATGACATGGCGATTCATAAATTGAGATATTGATGCCGTTTGTCATAGTATAGAAATCGCGGAACAATGACAATAACTCTTCTGAAAATTTGAATTTCATAATGCAGTTCTCCTGTGATTTTTCGCGATAAGACCCTATTATTCTTATTATATCACAGATTTCAGAGAAAAGGCAATAGTTTTATGAAATTTATTATATCTTCAGAAACAGAAATCACTGAAAATTCTGTCAAAAAAGATCAAAGACCGGACAAATTTTTACCTGTCCGGTCTTTGGGAGATTCATTTATTCATCGTCATCCTGCGCCGTGCCGAATTCGGCAAGCTCGATGCCCTCATTCTTCTCGTATGCCCACTTGATGCACCACTCGGAACGGAAGATCAGATAATCGCGTCCGCGGACGTCCTTGACCCACTTCGTATCGTAAAGGTTGAGGGATGTCGGCGGAACGTCTTTGTTCATATAGCGGCGGATAAACTGGTATTCCGTCGCGGTACGGCGGAATTTGACCTTATACTCGCTTTCCATTCTGGATTCCAGTACTTCAAATTGCAGTTCACCGACAACACCGACAATGACACGTTCCAAGCCGCCGTTCGGTTCAAAGAAGATCTGAATCGCACCTTCCTGCGCAATCTGCTGCATACCTGCCGCAAACTGCTTACGCTTCATGGAGTCAATCTGTTCAACGATAGCAAAGCGCTCCGGTGCGAACGTCGGAATGCCCTCAAATTCGATGTTCATTTTCTTGTCGCAGATGGTGTCGCCGATAGAAAAAATACCCGGATCAAAGACACCGATGATATCGCCGGCATACGCTTCCGTAATTGCTTCACGGGATGCCGCCATCATCTGCTGCGGCTGAGAAAGACGGATGTTCTTGCCGCCCTGTACATGCTTATATTCCATGTCCTTCTCAAATTTACCGGAGCAGATACGCATAAACGCGATTCTGTCGCGGTGTGCCTTGTTCATGTTTGCCTGAATCTTGAATACAAAGGCAGAGAAGCCTTCATCAAACGGGTCAACAACGGTATCGCCGGTCTTTCTCGGCAGCGGCGAGGTCGTCATCTTTAAGAAGCTCTCCAAAAACAGCTCAATACCGAAGTTGTTCAGCGCAGAGCCGAAGAAAACGGGAGACAGCGTGCCGTTTCTGACCTTATCCAGATCAAAATCAAAGCAGGCGCCGTCCAGCAGCTCTACCTGTTCAACCAGCTCTTCTCTGCGGTACGGACCGATGAGCTCATCGAGCTTTTCAATGTTCGTGATATCACATTCGATGCCGCGCAGACGTTCACGGCCGCGGTGCGCATCGTCAAAGGTGACAATCGCCTTTTTATTTCTGTCGTACACGCCCTTGAAGTTGACGCCGCAGGAAATCGGCCAGTTCATCGGATACGTACCGATGCCGAACTCCGATTCCAGTTCGTCCAGAAGATCAAACGGATCGCGTGCTTCACGGTCGAGCTTGTTGATAAAGGTGAAAATCGGGATGTGACGCATCGCACAGACCTTGAACAGTTTTCTCGTCTGAGGCTCAATACCTTTTGCTGCGTCGATGACCATGACAGCAGAGTCTGCTGCCATCAGTGTACGGTAGGTGTCCTCAGAGAAGTCCTGGTGACCGGGCGTATCAAGAATGTTGATGCAGTAGCCTTCATATTCAAACTGCATGACTGAGGATGTAATGGAAATACCGCGCTTCTGCTCGATGTCCATCCAGTCAGAAACCGCGTGACGATCACTCTGCTTGCCTTTGACAGCGCCTGCGGACTGAATGGCACCGCCGTACAGAAGGAATTTTTCAGTTAAGGTCGTTTTACCTGCGTCAGGATGAGAAATGATGGCGAAGGTACGCCGTCTTTCAATTTCGTTCTGATAGTTTGCCATGATTGCTCCTTATTATCTTCTTTTTATAGATTCTGTTCGGAAAAGGATATCTTTTACATTGGCGTGTACTCCAAGAATATATTTTGCTTATGATTTTCAAATCTAACTTATATATTATACCAATTATTTTTCTATTTTGCAATAGTTTTTGAAAATTTTATGACTTTTCAAGCAAAAAAGACAGAAGCTGCGCCCAAACACAGCTCCTGTCAGGAATATAATTCTTCTTATTCAATTGACTCCAACGAATCGATAAACTTCTCGATTGCGGTCAATGTAGCCTTTTCGCGCTTTGCATAAAGGGATGCAAAGTCAGCATTGCTGGTGGTAGACATACCGGTAATGGTGGAGAACATATTACCCCAGTTGAAGATCATACCGAGGTCATATGCACGCTGTGCAAGAATGATATCCAGCATTTCAGCGGATTCTTCGTCACGGATGTACTTACCCTTCAGAGCAACTTCATAGTATGCAGGTGTCAGCGTATACTTGGATACCTCTGCCATTGCTTCCATAATCGTACCGGTACGCGCCTGATCGGGAGCTGTTGTCGGGACGGAATATGCGGTGCAGTTTGCGTAAGAGTAAGTATTATAATAACGTTCCTGATTTTCATCAAACTTCGGTGCGGGAACAACGCCGAAGTTGACATCGTATGCACGGTATTTGGTAATCAGCCACATGCCGCCGTAAATGAACAGCGCCTTACCGCCGCCAAAGTGTTCGTTTGTGAATGCACAGCCGCCGTCACCGGTCTTGACATTGTCCGCGAGCAGCGTGGAAGCTTTATCCTGCGTAAACTGGGTAACAAACTGGATGACTTCAACAGACTTGTCAGAGTAAGCAACAAGCTTCGGCAGATCATCCTTGTCCTTGTCGGTGATGCGCTGACCGCCGGCTGCCCAAAGACCGTATTCATTGTAGGACTCAGTCAAAAAGCCCCACTGGTCAGTATCTTCCAGTGTGCCGTTACCGTCAAGGTCCTTTGTGACTTCCTTTGCCATGTCATACATCAGCTGCATGGTCCATGTACCGTTGTTGACATGCTCGTACAGGTTGTCAAGGTCATAGTTCTCCGCAATGTCTTTATTGAACATGACACACCAAGTACCGTAGTTGTCCATGATGGAAATATCACCGGTACAGAAGAACAGCTTGTTGGCAATTGTCAGGTCACGGTTGAGGTCCTGATCCCACCAGGATTCTGTAAGATTGAGCTTATCCATGGTGTTGAGGTCAACAAGATATCCTTCAACTGCCATCGTTGCGAGCAGAGACAGACCGTCGGTGAAGATATCGAAATCGTCGCCGCCTGCCATGATGGAGGTTCTCGCATCGGTATAGGGATTCTTGACCTTGTTTTCGGAAATCTTGATATTCAGATTCTCTTCAAGAATACGGTTTCTCTGGTAGACAGCATCGTTAATGGTATCGCCGGATTCTGCTTCTGCCCAAACGTCGATGGTTTCCCAGTTGGGGTCCTGCTCATCGCTTCTGTCCATAATACGGAAGTCGTGTCCGCCATAATCCACGCCGGAGAGCTTTGCAACAGCAGCATCGAGTGCCGCCTGTGTAGGATCAAGGGTTTCCTGCACATTCTGTGTTGCGGCGCCGGTATCCTGTGTATCTGCGTCGGTCTGTTCGGCTGAGGTATCTGCACAGGACATCACTGTCGGGATGACAAGCAGTGTGCAAAGCCATGCTGCCAGCATTCTTGCATTCTTTTTCATATTCATTTACTCCTTTTCTGCAAAGATACAGATAATCATATTATATTTATTATACTCAAATTTCCCCAAAAGTCAATAGAAACATACAAAAAAAGAACCGCCGCAGAACAATTTCCGCAGCGGTTATCATGCTCAGTTTATTCAAGAGAATCGAGCGCAGAGATAAACTTTTCAATATCCGCAATCGCCGCCTTTTCATCCTTTGCGTAGGTGGACGCAAAGTCCGTACCTGCGTTGATGGAGATGGCGGTGATGTTGCCGAACATATTGCCCCAGTTGAAGATCATACCGAGGTCATAGGTACGCTGGAACAGGATATAATCAAGCATTTCCGCAGATTCCTCATCGCGGATGTACTTGCCCTTGAGAGCAACCTCGGTATAAGCCGGTGTCAGAATGTACTTGGATACCTCTGCCATCGCTTCCATGATCGCACCGGTCCGGACCAGATCCGTTGAAGTGGTCGGGATGGAATATGCCGTGCAGTTGCCGTTGGAGTGCGTGTTATAATAACGGTCCTGCGATGCATCGAACTTGGGCGCGGGAACAACACCGAAGTTGACATCATAACCGCGATACTTGGTTATCAGCCACATACCGCCGTAAATGAACAGCGCCTTGCCTTCGCCGAAATGCTCGTTGGTAAAGCCGCAGCCGCCCTCAACCTGATCAGCAATCAGCGTCGCAGCCTTATCCTGTGTGAACTCGCCGACCTTACCCATAATCGTGACGGATTTATCGGAGTATGCGGACAGTGACGGCATATCGTCCTTGTCTTTGCCGGTGATTTTCTGTCCGCCGGCAGCCCACAGACCGTAACCGTTGTACGCCTCAGTCAAAAAGCCCCATTGATCCTCACGCGTCTGAGAACCGTTGCCGTCAAGGTCTTTTGTTACTGCCTTGGACATACTGTACATCTGATCGAGCGTCCAGGTACCTGCCTTGACATGCTCATAAATGTTGTCAAGATCAAACTGCTCCACCAAATCCTTGTTGAACATGATACACCATGTACCGTAGTTGTCCATGATGGAAATATCACCGGTGCAGAAGAACAGTCTGTTTGCAATGGAAAGGTCACGGGACAGATCCTGATCCCACCAGGATTCGGCAAGCTTCAGCGTATCAACTGTATTAAGATCAGTCAAATATCCTTCCACCGCCATTGTTGCAAGCATACTCAGACCGTCAGTGAACACATCAAATTCATCGGTACCCGCCATAATCGCAGTCTTGGCGCTTTCCCACGGTGCTTTGACTTTGTTTTCAGAAATGATAATATTCATACCTTCTTCCAGCGTACGGTTGCGCTGATAGACGGCGTCGTTGATCGTATCACCGGATTCACCCTCCGACCAGACGTCGATGGTCACCCAGTTGGGATCGGCTTCATCACTTCTGTCCATGACACGGAAGTTATATGCACCGTAATCAGTTCCATCAAACTTCGCAATTGCACCCTCCAGCGTCGGTTCCGCAGATACAGCATCCGTCATCGCCGCTGTATTACCGCCCGATACCGGTGCTGTATCCTCACCGACCGCAGCAGATGTATCTCCGCAGGCAGCGATCGCAGGAATCACAAGCAGCGTACACATCCACGCTGCAAGCAGTCTCATCTTCTTGTTCATCATCTGTCCTCCGTGTAATTTCACATTATTTTACTTCGGTATACTATTTATAATTATACTCTCTTTTCACACAATGTCAATAGTTTCCATAGAAAAAGCAAAGTAAATACAGATAACAGCCTTTCTTTGCTTTCCATCCTTGTTTATGTTTCAAATGCAAATCGCAGACCGAGCGCTTCCGCCCGACGGCAATATTCCACAACCCTGTCACCGGGATACTCAACAACACGGTGCCCATCAAATCCAATGGAAATCTCCACACCGGAACGGCGGACGATATCCTGCTGTTCTTCATTTGAAAAGAATTCCAGCATGTACGGATGCTCACGGTAGCGGTGAATCGAATCATGGCTGATGTTCATCTCCCAGAAGATGCCGCGTTCCCGCATCTTTACAAAGTATGTATACGGGTCCTCTCCGCGGGATCGGATAAACCGGAACAGATCGGTATGTGCGACACCCAGCTTGCATCCACACCGCTCAGCGAACGTAAACAGGTCGCCGTTTGCACAGGACGAATCCGGATGATCCAGTGTCTCCATCAGCGCATAGTCAAAGTATGAGACATCAACACCGTCGGGCAGCGGATGCCGTCCGTGACCGGTCAATGTGCACAGCTCCACACCGCGCAGTACAGTAATGCGATCGCTGTATTTCTCGCGGATCAGATTGATGTGATCAAAATAACGTCTGAGCGGACGGTCAAAGTCCGGCTGAATGTCCATATCAGCCGGAAGACCGAAGAAGCTGCCGGAACCGTACATGATGCCGTACTGATGGTCACAGATGCCGATGAGCGACAGACCTGAAGAAATCGCGGCTTCCACAACCGACTCCGGCCGATCAGCACCGCAGAAGGAATAATAGGTGTGAGAATGCAGATCCTGAAGCATGAAAATTTCCTCCTGTGTCAGGTTTCTTCAATGATATTCTGTACCCAGACGCGCTTTTTCACAAGAATGAAGCCGATGATGCATTTGATGAGGTCAAGTGCCTGCACTGCGGCGTACAGCGGAACAATCGGAACAGCAGTAAAGTGCGCCAGAATATATGCCGTGGGAAGTGACACACAACAGATGAATACGCTGTCAAACAGAAACGTAATGATGGTTTTCCCTCCGGAACGCAGGGTAAAATACGATGCGTGCAGAAAGGCACCGAACGGCATATAGACCGCCATGATCCGGATAAAGGCCGTGGCAAGCTCCCGGACAGACTGCTCTGTATTGTAAATCTGTGGAAACAGCGGCGCGGCAAGGAACATCACCGTACCGATCACCAGGCACAGACCGGAGGAGAATGCAATCAGTTTGCGGTCGTGATCGACGGCTTTTTCCATGTCGCCCGCGCCGAGCAGCTGACCGATGATAATGGACACCGACGAGCCAAGTGCCAGATGAATGACATTGAACAGATTCGTAATCGTTGAGGAAATGTTGGTCGCAGCAACGACATGCAGTCCGCGCCAGGAGTAACACTGTGACAGTGCCGCAACACCCAGGGACCAGAACAATTCATTGACCATCAAGGGCATCCCCTTAATCATGATACGTCTGACAAGCAGCACCGGTACACGTACGGTCTGGTAGGTCATTTTTGCAAACGGATTCTTTGCGTGATGCGTATGTGTCCACACAAGAACAATCAGCATTTCGACATAGCGAGACAAAACCGTTGCAGCAGCCGCACCGGAAGCACCGAGTGCCGGTGCGCCGAACTTACCAAAAATCAGAATGTAGTTGAATACAAGATTGACAAGGACTGCAATAATTCCGGCAAGCATCGGAATGAATGTCTGTCCCGTCTCACGCAGCGTGCTCGCATAGCACTGTACAAGAACAAACGGTATCAGTCCAACCAGCATGATACGGAGATACTCTATCCCTGCGGCAAGAGACGCTGCTGCATCCTGCGGTGTTCCCTCTCCCTGCAAATACAGTGATATCAATGTGTCGCCAAACAACGCAAAAATTACGATGCCGACTGTACCGAGCAGCAGACAGGAATACAGCTTGAAGCGCATTGTGTCGGCGACACCGCGCTGATCTCCACGGCCAAAGAACTGTGCTGTAAAAATACCGGATGCGGAAACACAGCCGAAGATGCAAAGATTGAAGACAAAAATCAACTGGTTTGTGATGGCTACACCGGTCATTGCCGTTGTACCAACGCGGCCTACCATGATATTGTCAAGCAACGAAACGAAGTTGGTAATGAAATTCTGGATCATGATCGGCAGAGAAACTGCCAGCACATGACGGTAGAATTTTCTGTCTCCGATGAGAGAGGATAACAAAGCAGCACATCCTTTCAACGTCAGCCGCAGCTCTATTTTTGCGGCAAACCGATATCATATATCGGATAGTATACCACAAGAAGTGAAAAAAATCAATCAGCAAATCAAATTTCGTGAAAAATGCATATTTACAGAAGTGCATCATCGTGATATAATATGCATGTGAAAGTTTTTGCAACTTCACATCCATACCATTTTGAAAGCTGGTGCTCTTTTGACCAATTCCCTTCCCCTTACCAATGCAATCTCTACCCGACAGCTCTGTCTGACAGCCGTGTTTGCCGCACTCATCTGTGCAGGTACCCTTATTATGATACCTCTCCCCTTTGGATATTTCAATCTCGGTGATATCTTTATCCTTTGTGCGGCATGGTCTCTCGGACCAGTATTCGGCGCATCGGCAGCTGCTGTTGGTTCAGCGCTCGCAGACATTCTGGCAGGATTTGCAGTTTATGCACCTGCGACCTTCGTCATCAAAGGCTGTATTGCTTTGAGTGCCGCACTCCTTTTCCCACTTTTCTCCGCACTGTTCAAAAAAGTCCTTGCAGCTCATATTTGCTCCGCTATCATCGGTGAAAGTCTGATGGTGCTCGGTTACTTTGTATATGAATCTGTCTTTCTGGGACTTGGAACCGGAGCCGCTGCAAGCATTCCGGGCAATACCCTGCAAGGCGTCTGCGGTGTCATCGGTGCATCTCTGCTGATCCGGGTACTGTCAGCGAACCGTACCATCCGCCGCATGTTCCGCTGAGGGATTCATCAGGCATGGTCGTCACTACATCTGTGTCACCGCATAAAAATTTTCAAAAATTTTTCGTTTTCATGGAACAAAATCGGATTTTCGTCGTCTATATCTAATAGAAACCAAAATTTCGGAAAGGATACGACTATGAAAACGCAAAACCGAATTCTCGCGCTTCTGCTTTCCCTGATTCTACTTATCTCCTGCTTTGGCTGTAACCGTTCGCCGGATACTGTCGACGCAGAACGCCGTCCCTCACTCCCGACCGGTGTCTGGGACATGTCCGATCCGCTGACGCTTCCCGATGACCTCCTTGCCGGGAATGGCCGCGGCTTTTCCCGTGACAGTCAAGGCAATCTCTGCATGACCGCGTCACCCAACCGCTTTTCGGCAGAAACCCGACTGATTCGCTTTGCTCCCGACGGAACACTGACAGCTTCTCCTTATCCGGATGGAGACATCATGAAGCAGCCCGCATATCAGTATGCCGATCAGCGGGGCTTTGCCTGTCTTCCCGACGGCGGCTTTGCATCAATCATCGATCAGGGACAGACGGACATGCTTATCATCACAGACGGGCACAACCGCGTTACCGCTGAGGCAGAAATCCCGTACTTCGGTTCGATCGGCATCGTTGATGACATCATTTATGCCCCGGCGCAGGACACAATCTACGCAGGCTCACAGGACGGCTTTGCGGCATTTACAACCGACGGTGTTCTGCTCTGGACCTGGAAGCCCTCCTACCCGATCATCGGTCTCAGCGTATCGCGTGACGGTACCGGCTATGTCTGTGCCTATGATCTGCTTACCGATATCTCCGTCATCTCTGTCCGACCGCTTGACAATACGGCAAAGTGCCCCGGTGAACCGTACCTGCTCCCGGAGGCAGTCAATCTGATGAATGCGGACCTCGTCGATCATCCGTCTTTTGACGTCTGCTGGAACGCAGGAGACGCGGTATGGGGCTGTGACTTTCTGCCGGATGGGACCGATCCCAAAACCGTCATGCCCACAGAAATCATCAATCTGCTCAATTCTGACATTTCTGCGCAGACCGTCACCGATCTGATCTTCTTATCCGATGACGAAGCACTGCTGTATTCCTCCGATTACCGTGCGAACCTCGCAGACGCCGAGCCGTATTACGCACGTCTGTCCCGTGTTCCGGAGGAGGCGCTGACGCCGGTCTTTGAGATCACCGTTGCCGCATGCGGTGCCGGAACCTATCATGAATATGCAAGAGCGTTCAATGCCTCGCAGGATGAATTCCGCGTCGTCTTCCGCTCTTATGATACCTACGGTCTTGACGATGCTCAAAAGCCGCGCACCGCGTTTGAAACAGATCTTATCACCGGCAATATTCCCGATATCATTCTTGGGAACGGCTTTTTCATACTGGATGATTATGTACATCTCGGTATCTTTGCCGATATTTACACCTTCCTCGATGCTGATCCGACGTTCGGGCGGGATGACCTTCACGCCTGTGTGCTGACCCCTTTTGAAGCAGAAGATGGCACACTGCCTTATCTTGTCGATACATTCTATATCTCCACCGTGGAAGCCACCGCAGCATCCGCCAAGCACATCCCGGATGACTGGACCTTTGCCGATGCCGAAGAACTTGCCGCCGCCATGCCATCCGACGGAATGCTCTTTTATGTCAGCGGAGACAACGGTTCAGCACTCCTTGAACGGCTGCTGCCGGTGACCGTCACAGGACTGTTTGAAAACGGCAAAACTGACCGGGAGGCGCTTTCCGCTCTGCTCTCCTTCTGCCGCAATTACCAAACCTCAAAGTCCCTCTCCTCAGACGAGCGCGGACAGATGCTTACCGACGGAAACATTCTGACCACGCTTCAGACACACATGCAGACACCGTACCGTCTGCTCGACAGCCGCTGGGGTACCGGACATGGTGAGGCTCCCGTCTATGTCGGATTCCCGTCCGCCGCAGGAAACGGGTCTGCGGTCTCGATGCGCGAGGGCTTTGCAATCACAACCAAAGCCGCCGGGCATGAACTGGCATCCCGAGGTGCATGGGCATTTATCCGTTATGTCCTCGAAAACAAAACTTATGACACGCAAGGTACCGCGATTTCCTATTTCGGTGCGGCAAAGGTTTCACTTGAGCGGATGTTTGACAGTGCCGAAACAGTTTACTGTCTGCACTATGATCCATCCCGCACAAGCCTTGCCTATTACGGACAGCCCCATCAGCACAGTGAAAACGAGCCTGAGCCGAACATCGTTACCTTTGATGAGAATGACCGTGCAGCGATCCGTGATCTGATTGCCGGGATCACAGTTCGTGCCGATGCCTACCCAATGGTATGTGACATGATTTATGAAGAAGCATCCGCTTATTTTGCCGATGCGAAATCGCTTGAAGAAACCGTTTCCGTCATCGCTTCCCGCGCTGAACTTTACTTCGCCGAACGCGGGTAAAAGATTGGGGTTGTTGCATTTGAAAAATCATTGAGCAAATGATAACTCCCTCAGTCAAAAAAAAGACGCAGAAGCGTCTTTTTTTTGCCAGCTCCCTCGGCAGAGGGAGCCTAAAATAAGCCTCCCTCTGCCGAGGGAGGTGGGTATGTTATAATATGAAGTGCAACACCCCGCAAAAAAGCAGATGAAACAATAGAATA
>SVRM01000020.1 GCA_015064785.1 Oscillospiraceae bacterium | reverse complement strand
GACTGGTTGGTACATGGGATGTTTATACGTTCGTCTATAAGCCGGAGGATTTTGATCCGCGCCGACAGCCGTCCACTCGTATGAGAGGGATGTTTGACCGCATCCGATGCACAGAAGACGGTGCTTTGTTCATGCGCATGAGAAGTTCCGTCGGACAGGTAGAGATGGAACACCATTACACAAACGGACATTTTCTCAATGACTACGACCATTTTGCCGAACATTACGAATACCGCGAACACAAAGGCACAGACTATTTGATTTCCGAATACAAGACAGGTAATTACAGTTATGGCGGAACGGTTGATATTTATTGTGTGTTTCGTCGCAGCACGGCAGAATCCGAAAGCTGAACCGTCACCGACCACAAAAAAGGAGTATTCACATGAAGATCACCAATCCCGATATCCGCGCCTACCGCCGCAGAAAACTCCGAAATTTCATCATTCCATCCGTTCTCTGGCTCATCCTTGTCGCGGTATTTGAACTGACCGTTTTTTATGACTACACACTTAAAAACCTCGGTATTGTTACAGCGGTCGGTTTGTGGGTATTGCTTTCGCTGATTGTACCGCTCCGCATCGGTCTGTTCCGGTTCCTGTTTGATTTATCATGGGAGGGGATCATTATCAGCATGGAAGACCATCCGCGCTATGCACCCAAAGGTGTCGGTCTGCATAGTGGAGAAAGCAGACGGTGGTATGAGGTGGAGCTGTATATTCAGAAGCCAAACGGCGGCATGATCAGAAAAACGATTGACTGTAATCTCAACAAAGTCATCATCAACCGCAATATGATTTCTCCACAGGTGTACCATGTCGGCGACCGTGTTGTCTATCTGCGCGGCACCTATGTTCCGTTCATCGTTCACCGTGACGGCGAGGTTCCGCCCGCGGTCTGTGTGCTGTGCGGCAAGGACAATCCCGCAGGAACGGAAACGTGTCTTTCCTGTCATGCAGAAATTTTGAAAATGCAATAACCAACAACCGCATGGAACACCTCTACAGGTACTCCATGCGGTTCTCTTATCTTCTGTGATTACGGATGCAGCGCCACGGCATACAGCCACTGGCACTTGACGTCCTCGGGATCAATCGGCGCAAAGCACAGCTGGGCCTTGCCGCCATTGTCACGCACGGTAATCGGCGCGTCGGGACAGGACAGCAAACTTGCCGTCATGGTCGGTGTATACGGAACCTCGTCCAGCGTGACACAGCCAAACGGGAAGCGTGTCAGAATCGCATAGACCGTATCGCCCTTCTTTGTGTAGAAAATGTCTCCCTGCACGTGCTTTGTATAAATTTCCGTGCCGTAGATGGCGTCGCCGTTGACCGACAGCCAGTCGCCCATCTGCAAAAGCCGTTCTTCCATGATGACAGGAATCGTGCCGTCCGCATTCGGACCGATGTTGAGCAGGAAATTGCCGCCCTTGGAAACCAGCTCGCACAGCGTGATGAGCAGTTCTTTTGCACTCATATAATCCTCGGTTGTTTCGATACGATTGACGCCGAAGGACTTGCCGATGCCGCGGCATTCTTCAAACGGTCGGTCAAGCACGACATCCTCAATGCGCCGTCCGCCTTCGATTTCGCCATACTCGGTTGTAAAGTTGCCGCCGCGTCTGCCGCGTGTTCCCTTGCCCCAGCGATCGTTGGGAACAATCGTATCGCGCACAGGAGAATCGTTGTACAGCCACTGTAAGAACGCCGTTGAATGCCATGTCTCTGCCGTCTGCTCCCATTCGCCGTCTGTGAACAGTGTCCACGGCTCATAGCGGCAGATCAGCTCCTTCAGCATCGGATGCAGATGTTCCAGTGCATACGCTTCGGGATTTTCCAGATACAGCGGATGGAACCATTCATAAACCGAATGATAGACGCCGAATTTCACGCCCGTGCCTTCCATCGCCTGCCGCAGCTCCATACAGAAATCCCTGTGCGGGCCGACATCCCATGAATTCCAATTCCATGCATACTTCGACGGATACAGACAGAAGCCGTCGTGATGCTTGGAAACGAGGTTGATGTACTTCGCACCGGCACGCTGAAACAGCTTCGCCCATGCATCGGCATCAAACAGCTCCGCACGGAAGCCGCTCACAAAGTCCTCGTACTTGAAGTTCGGACCGTAGGTACGGTCATGGAACAAACGCGCCGGATGCGCCGGATCCTCAAGCTGTTTCCTATACCATTCCGCATACTGTCCGCGCGCAGTATATCCGGGAACGGAATACAGCCCCCAGTGAATGAAAATGCCAAATTTCGCCTCTCCGAACCAGCGCGGAATGGGACGCGCATTCAGAGACTCCCAGTTGTTTTCATATCTCATGGGTTATGTCCTCTATGTATCAGCGAATGAATTTCTTCAGATAATTTGCGGAGAATGCTGCGGAATCCATCGCATCACCCGGCCAGATGTCCTGCTCGACGCAGAAGTGCTTGACGCCGCACTGCTCTGCCAACGGGATAATGCCTTCAAAGTTGATATTGCCGTTGCCGCATTCGGTGATGAACGGACCGTTTTCGTTGACGCCCATGTCCTTCAGATGCAGGATGTCGATGCGACCCGCAAGGCGTTCGATCCACGCGCGGACATCGCCGCCGCCATGCTGTACCCAATAGGTATCGAGCACGAACGAAACGGTTTCGGGGTCAAGACGTTCTGCGAGGATATCCATCGCGGTCTTGCCTTCATTGCCCCAACGGCGGAACTCAAAGGAATGGTTGTGATAGGTAAACTTCATGCCGAAGGGCTTGAGCCGTGCGCCGAGCTCGTTTGCCCTGTCGCAGAAGGTGTAGATTTCCTCCTCGGAGTGAAAATAATACGCCCCGATACCGACATTGGTCGTTCCGAGTGCGCGATGGTTTTCAACGACCTGCTCCACCGGTGCGTCATACACCTGATTCCAGCCCTCATGCGTACCGATGATGGCAACGCCTTCGTCCTTTGCAATCTGACCGAATTCTTCATAGGGAATCGGGCAGCCTGCTGTCTGTGCTTCATCGTAACCCATTGCCTTGATGCGGCGGAAGGTTTCGCGGATGTTGTCTGCTGTATCCATGGTATTACGTACGGTATATAACTGAAGTCCAAGTGTTTTCATGCTGATAGCTCCTTTCAGAATGTTTCTTTATGCATGTCCCGGACGGTTTGCATCGATCTTTGCGATCAGGACACGTCCGAGCTTTTCCATGTACGACAGTGCTGCGGGAAGTGCTTCCCGGTCAATGCGGGCAAGGAAATTGTCCGCTTCGTAGGTAAATTCACCCTGATAGTCGATTTCGCCGAGCGCTTTTGTGATCTTATCCCAGTTCATGGTGCATCCATGTGTGTACGGAATCACATGGGCATCGCGCTTATAGTCGTTGTCATGGACATGCAGAGCGCCCAACCGCTTGCCGCCGAGTGCGCGAATGGCGTCATCCGGTTCTTCACCGACCAGACCGCAGTGACCGAGATCCAGACAAACGGTAAAAGCGTCAGGATTGCCAAGCGTATCGTAATAATCGGCAAGATCCGAACCGAAGGAGCAGACATTGGGTACAATATAACCGCGGCGGTTGTCGTGTCCCCACATGTTTTCCAGGGCAATCTTCGTACCGTATTCCAGAGCGACAGGCTCCAGTGTACGGTAGTAGTTGATGTTGAATTCCTTCTGCGGTTCCCCTCCGCCGGGATAGGCAATCGGGTGAACGATGACAGAATTTGCGCCGAGCGTGCCGGCAATCATCACAGCACGAAGGATGCGGTCAGGCATTTTTGCGTTGTACGCATCATCACCCGCTCTCCAGCACGGAAACGGTGCATGTGCCTGATTGAACCGGATGCCATAGCTGTCCGCGACGGAGCGAAGGTGCTTTGCATGGGCGACAACATCTCCTGTGTTGAGATGGCAGTCGTCGGCGCTCATCGGAAACATGGAATAGTCAATGGCATCAAATCCGGCTTCTGCAAGGAGACGAATTCCCTCTTCCTCACCAAACACACGGAAAATGACATCGGTTTGTGTTGATAAAATCATGTTATTTTCATCCTTTCCAAGAATTCTCTTATAGGCAATTGCAAAATTGCCTACCTTTATCGCCCAACGGGCGATATATAAACAAATTGCGTCGCTTGGGCGGGTCTCCCGCCCAAAAAGACTCCTTCAAAGCGACCAACGGGACGCCATCCGAAGAAATGCATTGCATTTCTTCAGAAGTTGCGCTGCAACTTCGTTGGCTATGCGTCAGCCCGATGAGACCGATTGCAAAATGCAATTTTGCAATCGATTAAAGAATTCTCTTATATTATATATAACATTATACACGCATTCCCCGGAAATTTCAAGACATCCGGCGAATTTTTCTCTAATCATTTTCGCCTTATTCAAAAGAAAACCGGGCTGCTGCACGTATGTGCCTCAGCCCCGATGATCTGATGATTCCGTTTTTGGGGTATCGTCCGACGGTTTGTGCTTCCCTCCGCATCCGCCGCACGAACCGCAGCTGCCGGAGCATCCGCCGCTGTGTGCAGCATTGCTGCACTGACCCGCATGTGGACAGCCGATACATGTTTTTCCGCTCTTTTTGGCTTTGTATATATATCCTGCCGCCAGTCCGGCAATCAGTATCAGAATGGCAATGACAATGATGTCTGTCATCTTGACAACCTCACTTTCTTTTTGTTAGCATATGCTAACATATGAACAAAAAAAGTAATGGGTATTACTTTTTTATGCGTTGATTTCAATCGCTTCCGCCAGCTGAAGATCGATGGTATATCTCGCGTCCTTGATCGAAACAACACAGCCGCCCTTGAGATGCGAAACAACCGTAATCGGTTCTCCGCTGTAACAGCCGAGCGAGAACAGGAACGAATCCATTTCCTCGTCATCGGTTACAATTTCACGGATGATATATTCTTTTCCTTCTTCCGCATTGCGTAAATTCATGAATTCTTTCCTCCCGGACACTTTGTCAATTCAAATTAGTCAAAGCTAACCGCTGTTCCGAAAAATAGAAGCGATTCCGCTTACCATAGTATATGATACACCATTTGGGTTGTTTTGTCAAGACATTTCATATCAAAAACTGTCGTCTCAAAACAATTTTGGCGTTTTTCATACAGCAAATATACAACGGTTGTCCCCTTTGGTAATATTGCCAAAGGGGATCGTACGTTTGCAATAATCTCAGTACCGCAGTATCACGTCCCCCCAAATACCGCTCGGCACGGGCGCCTTCTGCTCGCGAAACTCCCGCATACAGTTCAGACGCGCGCGGCGGTGACTGTTGATCACGGCACCGTAATACGGCCAGCCGTCCAGCACATCCGGACAGACCTCGTAGCTTCCGTCAACCATCATTTCGTTGATCAGCGTGGATGCGGCCTCGATGCACAGCGTATGTATACCTGCCGATAACGGCGGGAGCATCAGACACAGCGGATGTGTCCACAAATCCCCAACCGTGCTGCCGTCGACAGATACCCTTGCCGCTACCGACAGTCCGCCAATCTCCAGCCGCATCGGTATTCCAATTCCGTCCTCCGGCACGCAAAACTCCGTCCGATAGGTACCGGTTCCCGCATAATGCGCAAGACCGGGCAGGGTTTCCCATGCGGTTGGTGTTTCCATCGGAATCTGACGTCCGTCAATGTCCAATATCCAGCCGGTCAGGGAAAAGTTTCTCTGCGGAACCGGGTCAGAACAAAGCACCTCTGCCTCCATCTGCGGCGAAAATACAACAAGGACACTTTCATGCGCTTCCATACGGAATTGATAACCGCCGCCATCCGCGGCAATTGGGATCTGGGCAGTGGTATTGACCGACCATGCGGCAGGGGAACCCGTTCCGTACTTGAAAACCGCTGTCACATCGCGTGCGTCATTGGAAAGATTGGACAGGAAATAGAGATGATCTGCCTCATCCGCGCGGTGAACATATCCGACAGCATCCGGAGCAGAAAGCGTCACATCCGGGATCAAGTGCGCCCGCAAAGCTGCAATCAGCGCAGCCTTTCTGTCGCTGACCGTGATCGGTGCGGCTTCTGCCATCAGCGCGCGCACCCGTGCAGCATTTTCGCGGTGTCCGACCAGCCCGCAGCCCTCGTCCGGCACTCCGTCACAGATCAGAATGCCGCCGCAGGCTGCAAAGTCGCGCAGCTTTTCCGCCGTTTGGACAGGCAGTCTGGTACAGCCGACCAGCAAAATCACGCGGTACGCATTCTGTGCAAGATACAGCGCACCGTCACGGATATCGCCCAGATCACACAGTGCCTCGTCGTTGATATAGTCAAACCAATATCCGGCTTTCTGAATTGCATCCATTTCCGCACGGCCAAGATGTTCCTCCAGCCGCATTGCCAGATGCAGCTCCGACAGCATGTTATCGGCATAGACATCCGCCTGCGGCAGATATACCGCGACTTCGGAAACCGGATGTCCCGTGCGCAGAATTGCACTGGCGCGGTGAATATATTCGCCCAGATTGCGGTAGAGATGCCACCACGGGACTGTATGATTGATGTGCGTGGAGGCATAAAACGGCCAGCCGCGCTTCCCCGCTTTTTCCGGAGAATAGGCATAACCGTGATTGACGATACCGTTCATGCCGTCCAGAAAGACCGCGTCAACGGCAGCTTTCATTTCCTCCAATGTCTCGGTAAAGCGCGGACGCTTCAGCCAGGTGAAGGTTTCGTTCGTCACAATCGATTTGCCGTAGATGTGTGCGGCGGATGCGGCCAGTCTGCGGTGGATGGTATTAACCTCCAGTGTACGGTGATCGCCGAAGGTCTCACCCTCCGGAATGTCAGCAGCGGCATAGACGCGCAGAATATCGCCCCAGGTTCCGTGCGCCTGAATCCGGGATGTACAGCCGTGTTCATGCGCAAATGCCGTCAGGGGATCGAAGAAATTCTCGATGGTCAGCTCCGACATCGTTTTGAAATAGTCGTACCGTACATGTGGTGTCATCTCACCCATGTCACCCCACAGCGCATAAATGTACGGCGTCAGATCATAACCGCGGCGGCGCCGGAATTCATCGAGCAGTACCCCCGACCAGTTGTGTCCTTCCACCTCAATCGAATCACAGAAGATCGAACGGATGCCCGGCACCCGTTCCAGCACCGGTTTGACCACCTCGCCAAAAAATCGATCGGCGGCGCGGCGGCTGCAATGGTCGATGACCATACCCTCGGCGTCCCGCGACGGTTTGCCGACACGGTTTCTGTGCTGGGAAATCACAAAGAACACGAGCTTCCAGTCGCCCTCCGGAATATCAATTTCCGCAAGCTCCGTTCCCCACGGCCATCCGAACAGCTCCTTGATCTGAAATTTGTCCGTGATATCAGTCACCGTATCAGCCTGCATCACACAGTGCTCCATTTTACCCATAACCGCCGCACAGACCTCACCGGCAAACCGGGTGGTAAAATCGCAGGAAAAGGTCTGCGGTCCATGAACATCCAGCTGATACGGCAGTGCCTCTTGCTGTGCGTCTTCGAGCTGTACTGTCGGTCCGCCGTACGGCCAGCAGGAGCCGGCGGTGAAGTCAAATGCCATGCCGCGTTCAGCACACGCGTTTGCCGTAAACGCCAGAATTTCATAAAACCGCGGAGAACCGTAGGGAATGTTATAAAAGCCTTTTTCCTCGTCATCAGGCGTAACCGGATACAGAATCTGCAATTCCACACCGCCGATTCCGGCTTCTTTCATATAGTCCAGTTCACGGCAGATCTCCACCTCCTCGACACAGCATCCATACCACCACCAGCGCGTCATGCCGCGTGCGTCTTCTGCCGGTGAGCAAAGCAGTGTTTTTACCTGTTCCAAAGTCATAATCGAATCATCCTTTCCGTGGGGTTCTGCATTCATTATACCATATTCCGCAGAAAATGCAAGCCATCACGGAATATTTACAAAATCGCGGTTGCAATCCGCTCAAAAATCCGTTATACTTAATCAAAAAGGAAAAGACTCTGCCCTCGGAAAGGAGCGCCGCCATGAAATATGATCTGCACGCACCGCTGACCCTGCGCAATATTACCCTGCCCGGACGTGTTGTCCGCGCATCAACGGAACTGTTCTGTGCCGAACCCGGCGGGTTTGTGCATCCGTATGAATATGAAGTTTACCGTGAGCTGTCCGACAAGGGGCTTGGCATGATTCTGACCGCCCACACCTGTGTACATCCGACAGGACACGCAAATCCCTATCAGAATGCGCTTTGGTCAGACGCGCATCTGGAGGAAGCCGCACAGCTTGCCGCCATTGCCTCCGCACAAGGTACACCGGTTGTTGCCCAGCTCGGTCACGGCGGCCGCAAAGCAGAAGGAAACAACGGCGGTCTTCCGGTCTTCACGGCAGATACCATGCTGCCGGAGGATTTCCGTACTGTTTCGCAAGCCTTCGGTGCCGCAGCAAAACGCGCAAAGGATGCCGGGTTTGCCGGGGTTGAACTGCACGGCGCACATCTCTATCTGCTGTCCCAGTGCTTTTATCCGGAGATCAACCATCGTACCGACGTGTGGGGTGGCAATGCCGAAAACCGCTTCCGCATCATCCGCGAGAGTTTTGAGGCTGTCAAGCATACCTGCGGTGACGATTTCCCTGTCTTTCTGAAGATCAACGGCGATGACCGCGAAAACACCGAGGACTACCACCGCGATATTGTGACCGTTCTCAATCTCTGCGACACTCTCGGACTGGATGCGGCAGAAATTTCCGGGTACGATTCCGCACGGCGCGGGATTCCTCCGTCACCGTATTTCCTTGACAACATCCGTCGCCTGAAAACCGAAACCGATCTGCCATTGATTGCAGTCGGCGGAATCCGCTCAGGTGACGATATGGACGCACTGTTTGACGCAGGTGCCGCAGCGGTATCGATGTCCAGACCGTTTTTACAGAATCCAGATGTCATCCGTGTCATCGAGGCGGGCGGTGTCTCCGGCTGTACCGGATGCTGTTCCTGCTTCCGACCGCTGGACACAACGAAAGACCCGATCATCCGCTGTCCCTATCGCACGAAAGGAGCATAACCGCCATGAAATTTGTCTTTACCCGCGCACCGCTCGAAGAAGCGCTCCTGCCGCAGATCGCCCATGCGCTGAAAACCCGCATCGATTCCCTCTCGCGGCTGAAATATCCCGGAATGTGGGCAGTTGCAGACAAAAACGCTGCCCGGGATACCCCCGAAAAGAAAGCGTCCCGCGAAAAAGCTGCCGCTATCCGCTATCGTCTTTGGGGCATTGTGTTCCTCGCGCTCGGTATCTTTCTGGTTGTTCCGGGACTGATGAAGCCGGGAAATCTGACCCTGCCGCTGGTTGTCGGTGCGTTTGCCGTGATACTCGGCATCAAGCGGCTGTTCGGCAAGTACGTCTCCTCCGAGGAAAAAATGAATCGCCGCTATGAAGCATCCGCAAAGCAGTTGATGCGCACGCTGAACGGCGCACAGAACACCGGCTCGCCGACACTCACCTTTGATGACGAGGGCATGACGCTGACCTCCCCCGGCGGCAAAGAAGAAGCTGCGCCGTATACCGCATTTGAATATGTCATTGAGGAAGAAGATCTGATTCTGATCACGTTCGGCACACGGGTCACCGTACTCCGTCCGACGGAGATTGTCTGGGGCGACATCGATGCTTTTCTGCCGTTTCTGGAAGACAAGACTACGGTGCTGTACCTGCATCCCGAGGAGCATCCCGCGCCGGATACCGATGAGGAGGAACCCGAATGAAGATTCTGCGCATCGTCCTGCTGATTCTGACCACGGTGTTTGCTGTGCTGTGCATTGTCGGCGCAGGGTATGTCATTCAAAGCGGCGGCACGGTCAACGCCGGATATGCGGTTGTGCCGATGTCTTTTTGTCTTTGCAGCTCGGTGCTTTTGCAAAGTATCAGTCGCAGAAAATAACCATTATTTCGTTTTACATTCTTGCTCGCAGACCTGTTGTCATGGTTTTTTATTACAAAACCTCTCTTTTTGGTGCATCATTTGAGAGGACATAACCACATGTATATGATATAATATACGCAAATCATGAAGGAATATCAGACTATGGAATGGATGAACAGACTCAATGACGCAATTTCCTATATTGAAGCACATTTAACCGACAAAATTGACTATGGGGAGCTTGGGCGCATTGCCTGTTGTTCATCATATCATTTTCAACGAATGTTTGCTTATATGGCAGGTGTCCCTTTATCGGAGTATATCCGAAGAAGAAAAATGTCATTGGCGGCTGTGGCTTTGCAAAACGGAGAAAAAATCATTGATGTTGCAGGTATGTACGGATATGAATCACCAACCGCATTTAACAGAGCCTTTCAAAGCATTCACGGAATTGCACCGTCTGCTGTAAAAAGCAAGGGTGTGTCAGTCAAATCCTTTCCGCCGATAACTTTCAGGATCACGGTAAAAGGAGCAGAAGAAATGAATTATCGCATGGAAACAAAAGAAGCATTCCGCATTATCGGTATATCGCATCCTCTTGACAAAGAAATTGAGAAAAACTTTTCGGTGGTTCCCCAAATGTGGCAAAAAGCGGCTGTCGACGGAACCATACAAGCATTGGCCGGACTGATGGACACGCCGCTTATGGGACTCCTTGGTGTCAGCACCTGCGGTGATGCAGAGCAATGGAAATACTTTATCGCAGTATCCAGTACACAAAACACAGAAGAATTTGAAGAATATATCGTTCCTGCATCAACTTGGGCAATTTTCCGCGGCAGCGGTGCGAATCAAAGCATTCAGGAATTGGAACAACGGATTGTGACGGAATGGCTGCCGACCTCCGGCTATGAATATGCCAATGCCCCCGATATTGAAGTCTACTTGAATCCCGACCCCAAAAATGCAGAATATGAGGTCTGGATTCCGGTCACAAAAAAGGTCAAACCATAAGCGTGTTTCACCTTGGTTGACAGCTCAGCACAAATCAAATCACGAAAATCAGCACCGCCCACGGGGAATATGTCCCTCGCAGGCGGTGCCGTTGTTTATTCAGAAATCATAGCCCTCAAAGCAGTACAGATTGCCGTAGCTCCAGTTGTAGTCACTGCCCCGGTGCCGGTCAAAGGTCAGCCAATAATAGCGGGTGCGGGTTCCCTGCTTGACGGGAATCACGGTTCCCCAGCCGCGGAAGCCGCCGTCGGGGAAGTTGAACTTCGCTTCCGTCATGCCGTCCGCGTCGTAAATGCGGTAATTGGAGGTCTGCTTGAAATCGTTGCCGCAGACAAAGTGCATTTTGCCATCCACACGGACAAACGAACCGCCCGTTTCCTCACCGGGTTTGCCGCGCCCGATCAGCGTATAGCCGTCAAAGGGGTCCTCCGAGGAGAAGAACGCATAGCGGTATTTGCCGCCGTTATCAGGGTCAGCGCGGCAAATTGCCATCATCCAGCGATTCTGTTCAGCATCGTAGAAGAAATCCGGGTCTTCATCCGCGCCGAAACCAAGAAAATCCCAGCGGTTGTCGGCATCTGTTCCTTTTTTCATCAGCGTGATATCAACCACGTTGACCCCATGACGCACATCACCCTCAAACGATGCATGACCGAGGACATGCCCGTGAGAGAACGCGCAGACCCAAAGCAGCCATCGTTTCCATTCTCTGTGCCAGAGCAGAGATGCCGCCACATCACCGCACCATTTTCCGTCGCCGCTGTTGTAAAAGAGTGCTCCTGTCAGCGCAAATTCCGCAGTTCCCGGCACCCAGGAAAAGATACCCTGAAACATTTCCGCCTGCATACGGATGGACGCGGTCAGATAAATTTTGCCGCTGTCGACCATGACGGAGCCGTCCTCATAACGAATCGGGCGGATATCGGCAATTGAGACGCCGTTGTCAATGTAGGACAGGACCGCATAGATCTGACAGTCAGCGGCAAGCAGTGCGGTATATCCGTCGGAAAACAGCGTTTCATCATTGGCACCCGCAAATTCAGGAGCAGAAAATGTATGCAGAAAGACGGGATCGCCGCCGCATCGACCATATATATCAAACGCACC
The DNA here is from genome assembly GCA_015064785.1 of Oscillospiraceae bacterium. Classification (GTDB taxonomy): domain Bacteria; phylum Bacillota; class Clostridia; order Oscillospirales; family CAG-272; genus RGIG3925. Next base: position 32,904 of record SVRM01000020.1, on the reverse strand, counting down.
CGGACGGCACGAGACAATCAGCGTCTGTTCCAATCCCATACGAATGGGAAATGTTTCTTCTCTGCCGCCGCATCGGAAGGTCAGCTCCACACCGTCCGATGTCACCGATGCCTCCATACCGGGCAAAACAAATGCAAATCCCACATACCCACCGCGAAATCCCACAGATGCCTCATAAGTAGCATACGGAAAATACTGGCAGAAAAACCGCCGGACCGCACCGTCTGCAACACGGTAGATCTGATCGGTAATACTCTCCCGGCAGGTTTCGCTTTTATCAAGCAGCGGATATAAATCCCCCCTTGTGTCGTTGACGAAATCCTTTGCCAAGGACATTTCCGCCATGGAAAGGCTGAGATTTTTGTACATGGACATGGAAAATTTGCGCTTGAATTCGGTGGTTTTCAGATTCATTTCGCACCTCGGTTTTGTATTGATGCAACCATTATAGCATGGATGAGGAGAAAAAGCAAGATTTTTATTGTTTACTTTTCACTTTTTGCTGATGATAGAGCATTTCCGCCATCGGTACAATGATTTTCCGCCCATCCCAAACAACGGTATCGAGCGCCGCATATTCCCCATCAGATGCTATGACACGGACTTCCTGCATCAGTACGGTATACTGTCCCGCTTCCCCGCGACCAGTCAGAGGATTTGCATAATAAATCAGATATTTTCCGTCCTCCTCGGTCGGTGAGAGCACCCGCATCGGAACAATGACATCATATGCTTCGCTGTATGTCATCTCGAGCGGCACGCCAGCGGGGATGTACTTATAGAGAACAGCTTCCGCTGTCAGAGTATCGTCCGGGCTCGGCGGGACATGAACGACAAATCCGTCTGCGTCGGCGGTAATCTTGTATCCGTTTTCTTGAATTGCGGTGTACCAGCTTCGTTCGTCAGCTGTCAGATCATCTGACAGCAAAGCTCGGTCAAGTGCCGCAGGATACACGCTTACAATCGGATCACCGACCACGACATTTTCGCCGCTGGCGATATAAATGTCCTCCAGCACAATATCCCCGACACAGCGGACACGAACGATTTCAGGAATATACGATTCATCTTTGAATGTCAAGGTTCCCGTGTGATGGGAAATGAGCTCCACTTCGGTCAGCGTCAGATTCTCAAGCGTTCTTGAAAAATACGCGGCGGTGACAATCAGCACAAGCAAAACAAGACAAACGATTTTTATGATACGTTTCATGGGTCAACCCTCACTTTTGGATACTGTATGGAATCGCGTGCTGTGTTCGGTCACCAAACATACCGTACAGCAGAAGCGGCGGCAGCAGGAAAACCATACTGAATCCGAACGCCGACGCGGTATTTGCTTCACACAGTGCGGAAAGCATGACCGACAGCGGCTGATGCGTGGTGTCATCTAAAAACAGTACCGGCTGTTCCGTCATATTCCAGATCTGGATGAATTTTAACAAAAACATCAGCACAATCCCGTGCATTGCCTGCGGGAAGACAATCCTCACCATTGTGCGGAGGATTCCCGCACCGTCCACCGCCGCCGCTTCCAGCGTTTCTCGGGGAACAGCAGAAAAGAAGATCGTCAGCAGGAGAACATCAAACGGTTCAATCACACCGGTCAGAATGATCGATGCATCACTTCCAAGCAATCCCCATTTCCGCATCATCAGCCACTGCGGAATCTCGACTGCCTGAATGGGCAGAACCATGATCGCAAACAACAGCACCAGAATGATTTTCCGTGACCGCAGACGACAGAACACCAGCGCATACGCGGCGGGAAGTGCTGTGATGGCAGCAAGCAGTACCGTCAGCGTTGTATACAAAACCGAGTTTGTAAACGCGCGTGTATAGTCGGTGTTGTAAAGCAGTGCCTGTGCATACTGTGCGAGGGTGAAATTGTCGGGGATCAGCTTTATGCTGTCAACGGTATTTCCGTGAAAATAATAGAATCCGAGATCAACCGAAGAAAAAACAGACAGCGCGGCGGTACAGATCAATGGAAACAGCAGGACAAGTAGAATCAGAAGACCCACTGTACCTGTTACAACAGACGACACATTATGCTTCATTTGCCCGTTCCCCCGCGCGATACAGAATACCGCAGATGATCGCCGCACCGATACCGACACACAACAACAGCACGGAAATACAGCAAAGTCTTGTATAGTTCATGTTTAGAAAATTGTTGTGGATGTAGTGCTGAATCAGGTAAATACTGTCGTGCGGATACGTACCGCCGATCTGAAAGGCTTCACGGTATACCTTGTAGGAGTTGAGAACCGACAGCAGAAGCACGGTCGGAAAGGCAGGACGCAGTGCCGGCAGCGTGATATAACGGAAGCACGCGAGCTTTCCCGCACCGTCCATTTTCGCGCTTTCATACCGTTCCTCGGGGATCTGTCGGATCGCCGCGTAATATACCAGCGCATTGTAGCCGCCGTACTTGAACAAAAACAGGAGTATCAGCAACGGACGCGCCAAAGGTGTATCATACAGCGATCCGATTGGCAGATCAAAAAGAGCACACAGGCTTTCTGTGAACATACCGATCTCGGAAAAAAGCAGATCTGCAAACTGCATCAGCGCAGCTGTCGGAAGCAGAATCGAGAGGAACACCGTGTGGTGAAACATGCCATCCAGCCATCTGTTCTGGGTGTACAGCACAGCACCGATCAGCGGTAAAACAACCATCAGCGGCAGGGAGATCAGATAGAAAATCGCTGAATTGCTGACGGCAGACTGAAACGCACGGCTGTCTTTCATGGAAAGGAAATTTTGGATACCGACAAACTGCTCTCCATCAATCGTATCCGTGAACGAATGGATCACGGTTTGTGACAGCGGATACAGAATCAGAATCGCAACACCGATCAGATATGGTGCAAGCAGCAGCATACCGATCATGCGGCTCTTATTCCGATAAATAAAACGATACATTGTTTTTTGCATGGTCATAAGCGATATCAAAATCCGTACCTGTCAGATACTCACGGAAAACACCGAAAAGATGTCCCATGGTCTGCACGTCGGTATAAACGCCGGGCTGCATGGCATCAATCTGCGCAAAGAAATAGTCAGAAATCTGTTCCGGCATCGGATACGCACGGAACGGGTACCGCGGATCGAGCTCACCGTCACAGTAATATGCCCGCATACATTCGATCAAGTCATTGTTGACAGGAATACCAAGCTGTGAGGAAACGAAATACTGAGACTCCATACCGACAGCACTGTCGATAAAGCACATGGCTTCATCGGTATGCTCCGTTTTTCCGTTGACAAGCAGAAACCAGTTCACAACAGGCGAAGGCGCATCACCGTCCGCGGTAGGAAGACTTGTCAGATACGGCGTTTCGCCGGCTTCCATGATTTTTGTACTGTAAGCACCGATCATCATCAGCTGATCCAAAGCACCGAATTTTCCCATGGATGCAAGGAATGCTAAATCACCTGACAAAAACGCTTCAATTTCAGAGTTGTTGTATTGGTTCAGATTTCTGTAAAACATATACGATACCGACATTCCGTCCTCAAAAATGTCGGGAAACAGACCGTCATATGCATCGGCAAGTCGGTGAAGGATTGCTTTTTGATCGTCGTCATCCGTTAAGTCCCGATTCGCATGATCGATCAATGTCATACCGTTCTGTCTGTACAGGAAATCCGTCGCAAAGTAGTCAAGAAATACATATTTGCCGCTGTCATAGATGGATTTCAGGGAATCTGTAAATGCAAGCAATCTATTATCACACACAATGTCGTATGCATCAATACGTTCCTCTGTTGTCAGCATCAAACCAAGACCGTAGTTTAACGGAACCATATACTGTCCGCCCTCATACACACCCGATGCAAGCACCGCTTGATTGCAGTCCGAAAAATCCACACCAAGGGTGTTGACATCGAGAAAAATTCCGTTCTGCAGAAGTTTCGTCAGATTCTGTACAATGTTATTGTTATCATGGTTGGAAAGGACAATATCCGGTCCTCCGCCTGCCATCAGTTCTCCTGCGAGCTTGGTGCGGTAATCGGGAATGATCATATCGGAATAGTCCTCGGTGATCACTTCAATTCCCGGATATTCCTTTTGAAATTCAGTCATCAGACCCATCATATAGTCTTTGCTGCAGGTATCGTACCAAATCAGAAGCTCACCGTCCTCCTGTGTCTGTCCTGTAGCAACAGAATCCGACACATCGGAAGTCGTGTCACCCACACAACCCACAAACGAGATTGTCAGTAACAGTGCCAAAAGGGCTGTAACATACCGTTTCATCAAAAATCTCCTTTCAGTTTCCGCAGCATCGTTCCAAAGCTGACAATATCATGCAGCCACACGCCGTCCTTTTGTTCTCCGCCAAGCAGTTCTACTTCCGTTGTTCCCTCGCGGTAAAACGCACGCATCGGCGCAGGATTAAAAATCAGCACCTCATGGACTTCTTTTTCATGTGGGTCATGCCGGCGTTCCAGCGTCGGAAGTGCTATGGCATCAACAGCATATTCCTCTGCAATCTCAAGCGTCCTTCCTGACCAAGGAAGAAAGCGTCTCCACGGCGGAGCATGAAATCCAACCCCAAACGGTGTCGCCATCGCAAGCATCCCGACCCGTGCAGACATTGTATAAACATTCCGCCCAAGAAAATGCAGAACGCGGTTTTTGTGCAAGGTCGCAAGAAAACGCACCTTGATATACTGCGTGTCATTTTCCAAAATCACAGACGGCTTGTCTGCAGCATACAGAATGGACGTGTAAACTGTGCGGTTTGCCTGTATCCGAAAACCGTTTTCTTTTGCGTATCTGCGAATCGACTTCATCGCGCGGCGGCGTTTATGATATGCCAGGGACAAAATGATGAGATTGATTGCGAGGATGATACCGACGATCAGAATCGTCATCTGCAAAACGAAGATGTCCCATGCCCACAGAAGTAAGCCGTACAGTGTCACACTGACAACGCCGATGATGCTCCAGCGCAGAATGTTCTCCCGGCGTACATCAGCGGGGATTTTGTCCTGATTGTGGATATCCCCGAGCGTTGCGGCGATTTCGTCAATATCGCCGAGGTCCTCACATACCTCAGAAAAAGCGTCTTCCTCCGTCATCCCACCGAGCATATAATTCTGCATGGCGTCGTGGATGTGGTCATCGTATTCCCGTGCAACGGCAGCTTTTTCGGATTTTTGACGAATATCTTTTGTTAATTGCGCGGTCATTTTTTTGATTTGACGATCAAGATCAAAGTCATTTGACATACTATAAATTCTCCTCTCACAATCGACACATACGTTCCAGCATCGATTCGAAGCTGACAATATCATGCAGCCACACGCCGTCCTTCTGTTCCCCGCCGACAAGCTCCACTTCGGTGGTTCCCTCGCGATAGAACACTCGCATCGGTACAGGATTGAAAATCAGGACTTCATATACTTCCTTATCGCGCGGGTCATGACGGCGTTCCAAGGTCGGCAGTCCATACAAATCGCCCTGCACTTCAAATGAGATCTCCGCCAACCCGGTTTTGCTGAGCTTCTTGATGTTTTTGGGGCGGAACAACTGCCAACCGGCGGAAAACTGTTCTGCGGCAATCGGTGATGCACCGTGCACCTGTGTTGTTGTGTACAGATTTCGTCCGACAAAATGCAGAACAGTCTTTGGCTGTACACATGGCAGAAAGCGGATTTTATAATACTGCTGCTGATTTTCCAATGTAATATCTGCGTGATCGGCATACAGCCAAAGCGACGTGAATGCACTGTACGAAACACGACAGGTCATTCCGTGCTTTTTGGCATAACGGCGGATGTGTCCAATCGCAATGAGCCGTTTGACCATCGCGCGAAGATAAACCAGAAGTGCCGTCAGTGGAACCAACAGCAAAACCAACAGCAATCCCGCGTTTCGTGACAGAATCGCAATGTCCACGAGCACCGCCGCAATCACAATACCGATGATCTTCCGCCGATCAAGCTTCCATCCGACATCCTCGGGTATTTCATCCCGATTGTGCACATCCGAAAGCAAAACGGCAATTTCCTCAATGTCACCAAGGTCATCCCTCGCCGCAGAAAAAGCGTCTTCTTCCGTCATCCCGCCGAGCATATAGTTCTGCATCGCATCATAAATGTGGTCTTCATATTCCCGCGCAACGGCGGCTTTTTCGGATTTGGAGCGGATGTCTTTGGTTAATTGTGCAGTCAGTTTTTTGATTTCGCGGTCAAGATGGAAATCCTGTGTGGTGTCACGGTCACTGCGTGCCATCTCACATGCCCTCGCCGATGACACTGTTGACAGCACCGGTGAAAACCTGCCATTCCTCGCGGCGGAGTTTTAACTGCAAGCTCCCGGTGGCAGTAATGCGGTAATACTTACGGTCGCGTCCCGTCTCACTCTTGGCATCATACGATTCGAGCAGTCCCTCCGCCACCATTGCGTGCAGAATCGGGTAAAGGGTGCCCTCCTTCATGCGGAACACGTTGTCCGAGCGGCGGTTGATCTCACCGATCATTTGATAGCCGTACATTTCCTCCTCTGCAAGAACGCTGAGGACGAGCAGTGCCATACTGCCTTTGGTTAATTCCTTGTTGATTGTCATGATGATTTCTCCTTTTCGATTGTATTTTTATTTTTCTGATTTCGATTTACATGAATGCTTGCTTTTCTGCATTTGGTGCATCTGTTTTCCGCATCCGATCTTCACTCCACCGCTGATGCACCTTTACCGTAAAGACGATATGCGCGGCAGCATACGCGACGACAAACACCACAAAAAGTATCAGGTTGACCAAAAACGCCGCAAATACGCTGGCATGGATCTGTTCCATGGTCAGATCGGGATTGATCATATTCATATACCAGACGCGGAACAGGCGATATGCATACAAAAGAATGTAAAATACAAAAAACACAGCGGTATCGTTCCACGGTTCATCGGAACGCAAAATCAGATGCAGATCGTCTTTGGTACTGTACGAACCGTCCGATACGGAATCCATGAACGCCATGCGCATCGAAGAATCTCTTGACAGCCGCACCGCTTCCCAGAGTGCAACAAAGGATGCCATCAGTATGACCAGCAGAATATAGACGACCCATCGCAGATTGTAATTGATCTTATCCATACCATACGCGACAGAGCGCCATACGACCGCCGTGATCTTGAACACAACATACAAGACAATGGACTCTGCCACCAGCCACGGGAAATAGCGTACCATACGCCGCGGCATGATGTGATCGGACAAACGAAACCTCTTTTTCATAAAGTACCCCTTTCCAAACTGTTTTTGCACTATGAATGTTCTTTACTATACCTCGGTTTCCTATGCATAGTATATCATAGTATCTGCGGTTTGTCAAGTATCTACATAAAAAAAAGCGGGACTGCCGCAAGCTTTCAACTTACAGCAGTCCCTCGGACTTATGATCTCTGAAATCCATTTCCATCCCACGATACCAGCGCACCGAATCCGCTTTCATCGTTTGACATGGTCAGTCCGTCGCCGACAACGGTCACGCGATACCAATCGTCCCATGAATCGGTGATATTATCGTCGCGGGTGATATAGATCGTTCCGGCACAATAACGCGTCTGATCGTCATTCAACGCGGTAAAGGTAATGCTTGCCTGCGAGACGCCGCCCGGGATATATCCGTCTAATCTCTCATTCGGACTCCAGCAGACCTGAAGCTCGCCGTTTTTGTTCTGCCAGCTGTGGTTCCATTCCTGCGCCCAACCCTTATCCGGCACAGATGCCAGTGCAGTTTCGCCGCAGTACGCGGAAATGTTCATGTCCTCGGGCAGATCAAAGGTGATCGTCAGATACGGCGGCAGTGCGGACACTGCCGGCATATAGCGGTAATAGGCAAATCCCTTCTGCGATTCCGGCACCAGCTCGTGAATGCTCCATACATATTCCGAACCGTCTGGATGCTTGCTGGCTTTCATCAGCCACAGCTCATCGTCCATGGACAGAAGATATTGGTCTGCGCCAAGCGGCATGGCTTTCCGATGGGAATAAACCTCACTGATCGCGGTATCTTTGATCGCCCCAAACACAAACAGCTCTGCCCATTCTTCATCCGTCCACGGGAATGCTTTCCACCCGCCAAGCAGAGATCCGACCATCTGAATGCTGCCCGTATCGCGGTCGATCTGACAGAAGGAATGCTGCTCGGGGTCGATCAGATACCGATATCCTGTATCGCCGCCGATGGAAAGGGAGGAGGACAGCGGCGTCATATAGATGCACCGCTCGGAAACATAAACCTCCGCGTGCTTAAAAAGATCAGACAACACACCCTCGGAATTCGGTTCACCCATCGACAGCGCGTAACCGTCCTCTGTCGGAATCAGCATCAGTACATCGCGGTACAACTCTTTTCTCGTGTTGTAGTCGGTCATCACGGCATACAGCGTGTTGTTTTCCATTTCGAGACGATAGTCAAACACCCCGCGATCCCAAAGGGTGTATTCCTGTTTCTCGACATAGTCGTAAACGACAATATGACTGTCGATCATGCCGGAACCCCAGTAAACGCTTGCGCAGAATTCGGGTTTACCGTCACCCGTCAGGTCGGATAAGTAAACATTCCGCACGGGCATACCGGAGAGAATCCAATGTTGTTTGTCGTCCTCAACCATATAGATATTCATCGCATCAGAGGCGAGGGATGCATCGGGGAAGGCTTCCAGAGCGAGGGTAAGATCGATCGGCTGGTTGTCGTAGTTGTTGACGTACATTTCGACGCAGTCAGGACCAACCGGACCGCCCTCGGTCACAAGGATGGCATCCGACGGATTCTTCTCACCGCGGCTGAAATACACATCCGCAAGTCCGCCGACGGTAAACGCGATATACTCCTCGGCGTTTTCCAGCACCTCGCGGTCAACGACAATGCCGAACGTCACGCCCTCCGCCTCATAACAGCAATCGGCCCGGTCAGGATAGGTCGTTCTGGCATCCCGCACATCGCCGAGCAGTTCGGGAATCGCCGACCATGTTGTCACGTCTTCGTCCTTGTATTCCGGACGGATCAGTGTGGTCAGAACGCCTTCTGTCGGGATATAACGGTAGGTAAAGGTGAAAATCATCCAGTAACGGTCATCATCTGCCCCAGACGGCGTGATTTTTGTCAGGGACAGCATCGTCGGTGCGTGATCGTATACCACAACATCACCGGGATCGTACAGCACGGTTGCGCCGGATTTGGCATATCCGGACACCATGTCTGCCGGAACGGTGATCTCCAGCCGCTGATACAGCTCCGCTTTGTGCACGGTATAGCCGTTCTGCTCCAGAACATCGACAAAGCCGCGGATGGGAGCGGTCAGAAACAGCGCCGCCAGCACCGGCAGCAGGACAATCCCTGCGGCACAGCGCAGAACACCGGGACGGCGGTACGCAATCACCGCGGAAATCCGCTCTTTGACACCGACCTCGCCGAACGCCAGCGGATGCGACAGCGCATGAAGCCGTCGGGAACCGATGGAGCAGGACAGCAGGGCTTCGGCATATGACCGCCGCTCGTCCTCGCCGAGATTGTGTACCGCACGTGCGTCACACGCAAATTCCAGGTCGCGGCAGAACAGATGATAGGAAATCCAGACGAGCGGATGAAACCAGTGCACGGTCAGAATCCACCATCCGAGCGCCTTCATGATGTGGTCACCGCGTGCAATGTGCGCCCGTTCGTGCGCGATGACCGGGACAAAATCCCCCTCTGCCATCGATGAGGGCAGATAGATTTTCGGCGGGAAGAAGCCGAGCAGAAACGGGGTCGGAATCGTGTCACACAGATACGCACCGTCGACAAACGGTACAGAAACTGCCACGCGGTGCTTGAGCTGTAAATACCGGATCAGCGCATACAGGGACATTCCTGTCACGCCGACACACCAAATCACAAATGCAAGCGTCACCCACTCCACGCGCGTACCTGTCTGCGGGAGCGAAGGTGCGGGAAACTCCGTCGGCAGACGCGAGGGGACTTCCCCCGGCTCGACCGTCGGCGCAGACAGATCAGCCTCATAATAGGACGGTCCATCGGTGATGTCACCGCTCTCCGCAGGCTTCGGCTGATACGGCTCCCCCTCTGCCCATGTTTCCTCGGTGTTAAGAGATTCCCACACGGTTTCATGGGTCAGAACCTCCGTGGTAGCAGACGTGGTCATCAGCAGCGGATCGGTTGTTTTCCAGATGCTCAAATGGGATGTCGGGCGAATCGGGCAGACGAGTGCAATTGCCGCCACCAGCCATAAAAGTCCGATGCCCCAGCGCGGAATGTGCCGCACAAGCAAGGCACGCAGAAGCAGAACAACTGCCAGCACAATCGTTGCCGTCAGGCTCAGATTCAACAGTCCGATGAAAAATGCAGTCATATCCTACTTCCCTCCCATCGCATCGATCATGGCGCGGATTTCGGCAATTTCCGCCTCCGTCAGCGTCTTGTCCTTTGTGAATGCGGCAATGAATGCGGGCAGCGAGCCGGAAAACGACTCCTCGATATACTTGCCGCTGCGGTAGGCATCGTATTCCTCCTTGGTTGTCAGCACGGTGACACATCCGTCCTCCATGCGGAAAAATCCGTGTTCGCACAGCTTTTTGAGCACGGTGTACGTCGTTGTGCGTTTCCACGACAGAGACGCGGAACACAGTTTTACCAGCTCCGCTGTTGTCAGCGGTGCATGATCCCAGACAATATCGGCAAATCGGCTTTCCACGGCCCCCAGAATGTAGTCAGTCATCAGCAATCCTCCCTTGTCTATTGTTGATAGACATCATCTTTGCCTATAGTCTATCATGAATAGACAGATTTGTCAAGGACTTTTGCAAAATTTTCACATTTGCTCTTGTATTTTTGCGGTTCTGTGGTATAATTTAAGAAAAACAAACAGACAAAGGAGTTCACTTATGCTCGAAAAAGGAATGATCGCCCCTGACTTTACCCTCTCCGACAAGGACGGCAATGCCGTTTCCCTCTCCGACTTCCGCGGAAAGAAAGTGGTTCTGTATTTCTATCCCAAGGACAACACGCCCGGCTGTACCCGTCAGGCCTGCGCGTTTGCGGCGTCCTATGATGCATTCCGTTCCAATGACGTCGTTGTCATCGGCATCAGCCGTGACAGTGTCGCCTCTCATGTGAAATTTGCCGAAAAGTACGATCTGCCGTTTATTCTGCTGTCCGACCCCGAACGCATTGCGATTGAAGCCTTTGGCGTCTGGCAGGAGAAGAAGACCGCCGGCAAGGTCGGTATGGGCGTCGTGCGCTCGACCTATCTGATCGGTGCTGATGGCGTCATTGAGGCGGTTATGCCGAAGGTCAAGCCGGACACCAACGCCGCCGAAATTCTGGACATGCTCGGTATCACAACGCCGTAACCGGACCGATGGAAGAAAAAGATAACAACATCGGCTGCTGCGGTCACAACTGCGGACGCTGTGTGACCTATCTTGCGACGGTACGCAATGATGACCGACTGCGCAGGCAGGCACAGGCATTTTACCGCGATACCTTCCACATCGATCTGCCGCCCGATGCGTTTCGCTGTCTTGGCTGTCGGTCAGATGGGAGCTTTGTTCTCTGTCGGGAATGTCCGTTTACCGCCTGTGCTGACCGCCGCGGCATATCACACTGCAAAAACTGCGCCGATTACCCCTGTCCCGCACTTGCCGAATATACAGAAAAATACGTCAATCGGTGCAATCAGCTTCCGCCGGACGAACCAATTTCATAAAAAGACAAGAAACCGCTCCATGGATTTGGATCGGTTTCTTTTATTTACCGAATCAGTTGTCGCCGAGCTTTGCGAAATATTCCAGATCGGCGGCAAGTGCTTTTTCCGCACCCTTGAGCCGCCGCTCAAAGTCGGATGCTGCGGGAACCCTGCCAGCTCGGAAGCTGGAAAACGGAATGCCGTAGAGATCGCCCCAGTTGGTCATGGCAACGATATTGAACACGCGGGATTCCGACAGCAGCTCCAGCATCGCAATGCTGTCCTCGTCACGTGTATACTTGCGCTGTACCAGCGTTTCATTGTAGACGGGTGTCAGCGTATAGCGGGACTCCCATGCCATCGCTTCCAGAACTGCACCGGTACGCTCGGGCGAGGGTGTATTGGTCAGAACCGCCAGCAGCGGTGCAATTTCGTCGACTGCGGAGTAATACCGGTCCTGTGATGCGTCAAACTTCGGCACGGGAACGATACCGAAGTCCGATTCCATATCGCGGAATTCGTTGATAACATCAGGAATGCCGAAGATGAACAAAAAGCAGTCCTGCGCAAACAGGGAACGCGCATAGGTAAATACATTGCTGTATGCACCGGTGCTCTTCCACTTGTCCACATTTGCGGCAGACTCATGCTGCATCAGACCGAAAATACCGGTAAAGATATCGATATTCCGCTCATTTGCAACGGTGAAATGATACTCGTCTCCGCTGCGCTCATAATAGGTTCCGCCCATGGAAACAAAGACACGGTTGGGCAGTGCGCCCTCACCGTAGAGACCGTAGCGGTCACCGTCCTCCATTTTGCCGTCGCCGTTGAGGTCGGCACAGACGGCATGCGCCATTTCGGTCATCTTATCAAGCGTCCATTCGTTGTTTTCGACCAGCGTATACGGCGAGGTCATATCGTTGTCGCCGATCAGCTTCTTGTTGAAATACACAAAATAGCCGTACGCATCGTCACGGGTACTGATATCGCCCGTCAGAATGAAGTTTTGATCATAGAACGAATAGTCGCGGATGATGTTCTGATCCCACCACGGCTGTGACAGATCCAGATACGGGATGGTTTTGAAATCCATAAAGTAACCCATCGCCGCAGGACCGTACAGATAGCTTCCGTAGTCCCAGACCGCGTCATACGGGCAGTCGTTGCTCTTGACACAGCGATCAATCTCATCGTAGGTTTCATCATGGAACACCACATCCACCGTGATGCCGAGAAGCTCCTCGACGGCACGATTCCGGTGATAAACCGCGTCATTGAGCGGCTCCGCATTTTCACCCTCAGCATACAGGTCTGTGGTCGCGTAATAGCCGTACATGCCCTCGCCGATACCGAGGAATGTAAACGTCTGGCCCTCCAGATTCAACTCCTCCGGCAGGTTCAGCGGCAGACGCGCGTCGGACGGATCGGCGGCTTCGGTGACATGTTCCGTGCCGGCCGGCAGCGCGGAATCTGCAGGTTCGGTCAGATTGCCGGAGCCCTCTCCGGCGCAGGATACAGCGGCAAGCATCAGACATGCAATTCCGCAGAGAAGACAGCTGCGGTGCAGCATACGCATACCTCCTTTGATACAGTCATTGATCGCTGTGGGATGCAAAGAAAGCAAGATCCTTTGCAAGTGCTTTTTCCGCTGTTTTGATCCGCTTTTCAAAGTCGGACACGGAAATCATCTTTTCCTGACTGAAGCAGTTGAACGGAACATCGTGAATTCTGCCCCAGTTGGTCATGGCGATGATATTGAACACGCGGCTGTCCGCAAGCAGCTCCAGCATGGCAATGCTGTCCTCATCGCGGGCGTATTTCCGCTTAACCAGCGTTTCGTTGTACACCGGTGTCAGTGTATAGCGGGATTCCCATGCCAAAGCTTCCAGCACCGCGCCGGTACGGTTGAGATCCGGTGCGGTCGTCGGGATCGCAAGCAGCGGTGCAAACTCGTCGACGACAGAATAATACCGATCCTGTGATGCGTCAAACTTCGGAACGGGAACGATCCCGAAGTCGGATTCCATATCACGGAATTCATCAATGACACCGGGTTCACCGAAGACAAAGAGGAAACAGTCCTGCGTAAACAGGTTGCGCGCATAAGCATAGACATTGCCAAACGAACCGGAATTCTTCCATGTCTCGATGTTCGGCGCCGCATCGTGCTGCAGCAGTTCAAAGATACCCGTGAAGATATCGATATTCCGCTCGCTTGTGACATTGATATGATAGTCATCACCGTCACGGGTATAATACTTGCCGCCCATCGATGCAAACATACGGTTGGGCAGAGAGCATTCGCTGTACATACCGAATCGGTCGCCGTCGGTCAGCGCGCCGTCACCGTTGATGTCCTGCGTGATGGAATGCACCATCTCGGTCATCTTATCCAGCGTCCATTCGCCGTTTTCGACAAGCTGATACGGTGATTCCATTTCGTTATCCGCAATCAGCTTCTTATTGAAATAAACAAAATAGGCATAGGCATCTTCACAGGTGCTGATATCACCTGTCATGATGTATGTTTTATCGTAGAAGGAATAGTCGTTGATGATGTTCTGATCCCACCAGGGCGCGGTCAGGTCAACATGCGGGACCGTTTTGAAGTCCATAAAATACCCTTCTGCCGCCGGTGCATACAGGAAGCTGCCGCGATCCCAGACCGCATCATACAAACAGTCATTGCTCTGTACCGACTTCAGAATCTCTGGACCGGTGTTGTCATGGAAAACCACCTCGATTTTGATACCGAGCAGGTCCTCGACAGCACGATTCCGATGATAAACCGCATCGTTGAGCGGTTCCGCGTTTTCACCCTCGGCATACAGGTCTGTCGTCGCATAGTAACCGTACATTTCCCCGGTACCGATACCGAGATAAGTAAAGGTCTGGCCCTCCAGATTCAACTCCTCCGGCAGGTTCAGCGGCAGACGCGCATCGGACGGATCGGCGGCTTCGGTGACATGTTCCGTGCCGGCCGGCAGTGCGGAATCTGCAGGTTCGGTCAGATTGCCGGAGCCCTCTCCGGCGCAGGATACAGCGGCAAGCATCAGACATGCAATTCCGCAGAGAAGACAGCTGCGGTGCAGCATACGCATACCTCCCTTTTCTGATGATTTCGCTTATGCGTTTTTGTCCTCCAGCCAAAGCTGTCTGACATACTCGTATACTTCGTCCGGAATCGGCTCCTCGAGCGGATAAGAGGATGCGGGCAGAAGCTGGTCGCCGGCAACAGACGGGGTCGTGCAGGCGTGATCGTTTCTCCATGCGTCGCGCTCTTCGGGGTTGCGCAGGTTCGGCACTTCCATCGGAATGTTGCCATTCAGCACAGAACGGTGCGCCAGAATGCCGCAGATACCCATATCGATTGCGGTATAGACATCGATCGACCAATCGCCGTCCGGTCTGCCGAGAATCTTTTCGATAAAGAAATGCGTGGAATAGAAGTCCGATCCGCCGTGACCGCTGTGGATCATGGCCGCTTCAGCAGCAATCTTCGGTTCGGGCGTATACTGCTCCCATTCGCCGATACAGCGCTGATCGCCTTCTTTGTAAAGGTTGAACGGTTCCAGCGGCTCCAGTCTGCCGGTTTCCATCATACCCTTGGTGCAGTACAGCTCATAATTGATCGAGCCGGGTTCGCGCTTGAGATAACCGTGCACACTCTTCATGATCGCACCGTTTTCCAGCGTGACCATTTCAATGCCGGCAGAACCGCCGATCAAACCGAGCGAACGCATTTCCTCGGGATGGTTGGTTTCAAAGCCGACAACGCGCACGGGACGCAGACCCGTGATTGTGATCAGCGGACCGAGAGAATGGGTGCAGTAGAACGTCGGATACAGCGTATTGCGCCAGTGGTTGCGTTCACCGTAGGTAATGGACGGCCAGATGGCGGAGCAGTCGTGGATGTATTCGCCCTCACCGTACATGACATCGCCGATTTCACCGGTTCTGTATCTGCGCCACATCTCAAACGTGTGTGTCATATAGCAGTAATTTTCGGCATAGGCGTAGACAAGACCGGTTCTTTCCACCGTTTCGATCAGTTCAACCGCCTGTGCCATCGTTTCGCACGGCAGGACCTCCGACAAAACATGCTTGCCCGCATTCATACACTTGATGGCATAGGTTGCATGTTCGGTTGCATAGTTGGCAAGCACAACGGCATCCATGTCATACTGAATGAATTCTTCAAATGTCTCGAACAGCGCAATTTTCAGACCGGCTTCCTCTGCCGCATCCTTTGCCCAGTCCAGCAGCGGTACAAATTTATCGCAGACCGCAACCAGCTCCGCATCCGGATGATTCAGAAGCACATCGATCATCGTCCGTCCTCTCGCACCGCCGAATACGCCGATGCGCAGTTTCTTCTTTCCGTTTTCCACTTTGTTTTTCTCCTTTTGCATTGGTTTGACATGAGGCTCTCTGTAAGACTGGTACACCGTATTTCCGTCCAGCAGCGGCGGCGTTTCCGCACCAAGCAGTATATCCACCGTCACACCGAACAGCTCCGCAATGGATTTCAGCAGATCCTGTCCCGGTGAGGTTTTCCCGGTTTCCCAGCGTGAGACGGCCTGTCTTGTGATATGCAGTGCATCTGCAAGCGCCTGCTGAGATAAATGCTTCTGCCGCCGCAGATCTGCAATGATTCTGCCCGGATGGGTATTTTCGGTGAACATGACAACTCCTCCTGTCATTTTATTGTTTATAGTATATCACAATTCGGATGCGCCCGCAAGCAACAGCTTGTTGCTTTTCTGTTTTATTTTACCACAAAAACCGTATCCTGTAAAGATTTTTGGGCAATGTTTCCATGCACATCAAAAACCACCGTCAGTCCGGATGTGACGCCGTGCTGACGGTGGTTGTCATGTTTATTTCAGATATCGTTGGGAGAACGCTGCCCGGATTATTCCAGACTTTCAATCTGGTCAACCCACTTATCCAATGCTTTTGTTACCGCAGCTGCCCTCTTTTCATACTCGGATGCCATACCCTTGGAGTTGTTCTGGCAAACGGTAATCAGTGCATCGCAGATCGAACCGAAATTGAAGTATTCACCCGGATCGTATACGCGGTTCGAGAAGATAATATCGAGCATTTCCGCAGATTCATCGTCACGGGACGCCTTGGACTTGAGCGCAACCTCATAGTATGCCGGTGTCAGCGTATAGTGCGACTCTGCCGCAAGGGCTTCGAGAATGACGCCGGTTCTGGACAGATCGGAAGCGGTTGCCGGAATCGACATCAGACCCGTAATATGCTGGGACACGAAGCTGATATAATTTTCCTGTGATTCGTCGTATTTCGGCGTCGGCAGAATACCGAAGTCGGTTTCCATGCCGCGCAGCGTCGTAACTTCATCCATTCTCGACCAGAAGAACAGACCGTGTCCGTCGGAGAACAGATCGCGGTATTGGTTGTCATCCGTGACCGGAACATCCTGTGTACCGAGATGGTGGTTATAGAAGCTGTCGGTATCGGTCATCAGTCCCTGTACCTTTTCCACGATGGCAAAGTTCTTTTCCGTACCGAAGGAATCGTACAGCACGCCGTCCGCATCGCGGGAGACGATGGTACCGCCGCCGCCGATGTAGAAGCAGGACGCAACGTCCGTACCGCCAAGGAAGCCCCAGAGGTCGTCCGGTCCCATCTTGCCGTCACCGTTGATGTCTGTGGTCACATCGGAATACATCTCCTTCATCTTATCCATCGTCCACTTGCCGTCGCGTACCAACTGATACGGGTCTTCCATATCGTGGTTTTGGGCTTCCTGCTTATTGAACAGGATACCCGCAGTTGCATTTTCGTCGGAAATATTGATGGAGGAAGCCGCAAGGTACAGTCTGCCGGAAACCGTCATGCTGCCAACACAACCGCTGTCCCACCAGGGCTTTGTCAGGTCAATGTTCGGAATCGTGTTGAAATCGACAAAGTAACCGCCGGAAATCAGATTTTTCTGTTCATACAGACGCAGATACACAAGGTCATATGCATCCTCACCGGCAGATACGGCGTTTCTGACACGGGTCACCAGCTCGTCAAACGCAACATTCTCAAGGGTAATCGAGAAATTGTACTTTTCGCCGACTGCAAGGTTCCGCGCAAAAACAGCGTCATTGATGATATCGCCATTTTCCGCTTCTGCGTAAATGTCGTGGCAGGCGCGGCTTTCCCAGCCGGGATGTTCCCAGTGCGATACACGGAAGACATAACCGCCGAAGTCCGATTCCGGCAGATCAGGCATCAGGCGCGTGGATTCGGTGTCAGCGGGAACCGTCGTGTCCGTCGGTGTCGTGTCAGCAGCAGTCTCCACCGTGCCGCCGGTACCGCCGCAGGATGCCAGTGCCGAGACAGCAAGCAGACATCCGAGCATCATAGCCAGGGATTTACGTGCAGTTTGTTTCATGGGATAATCCTCCTTAATCGTGATTGACACGATGAATTTCCAGCATCACCGGTCCAAGCAGTCCGGACGGCTCAAATGCGAGGTATCTTGAGAAATTGTCGCGCATTGCCCAACCATAGTGGTTTGTTACCTCAACAACGATGGAATTGGTTCCATCCTGCAATGCTTCTGTGATGTCAAACCGGTACGGCGGAACAATCGCATCGCCGACCCGGTTTCCGTTGACCAGCAGCGTCACACTTTCACCGACTGTACCCAGATCCAGCACGACACGCATGTGATCAAGGACACTGTCCCAACGGAAGGTTGTCTCGTACTGCATATGACCGGAGAAGTGCGGCAGTGCGTCCCGACCGGTCATATTGAACAGGGTATCGGTGGAACGGTACGGTGCGAAGATCGGGTATTCCGCCTGTGTGGCGATGTAAATATCCCATGTTGCCTCCAGCGGATAGGACGCAATCAGCTCGCCAGGCTTCGGTGCATCGGCAAGCGGCTGCGGCAGATCACCGAACACCAGAACGGTGGATGCATACGGCGGCAGATGGACATCCATGGTGCCGTCCGCGGAGTACATACCGACTGCGGTGTTGTTCATCGGGTCATAAAGTGCATAATTGCCGCCGTGGAATGCCGACAGACGGATGGACGCATCCACGGTACCGTGAATGCCTTCATTGGTCAGCATATAGTAGTGGGTCGTACCAACCGTATAATGATAAAAGCGCAGGAAGCGTGACATGTCGTTCTCACTTGTCAGCGTGATATCTGCGGCACCGATGCCGCGCAGAGATGCGTCCAGGCTGTCAAGCGCCGCTGCCGTGCAGCCCGGGATGCTGACCACAGCCCCGCTCTCCGCTGCGCGCGGTGTGCCGTCAATCAGAAACACCGGAACACCGCCCTCCGCCAGACGACGGATGACCGCAAGCGTTTTTTCGGGCAGGAATTCAGCATACGGAACCACGAGCGCCGGATAGGTTTCCTTCGACAGACGGAAGGTCTTGCCGGAAATCACCGCGTTTTCCAGATAATCGGCGGGAACAATATCATAGTCAAGCTGATGCTCGGTCAGATACCGCGCCGCTTTGTCGGTATACATGAACTTGCCGCCGGACCAATACGCTTCCGCGTCATACAACACCGCCGCAGACGTGATATGCGTACCGCCGTCGAAGATATGACAGACGCGGTTCATATATTCCATCAGCAGACGGAACTTGGCATACTGCGGATTGGTGCCGCCTGCATACATATGCGGCGGGCAGTCCGGATCGGGGAACTTCGGCGTATAGGCGTGCGGCACATACCGGTTGATACCGCGTACCAGCATCACGTCAGTCAGCCACTTCATCATCTTCAGACCTTCCGCCCAGCCGTATGCGCCGTAGATTTCACACATGGCACGTCCGTGCTTTTCCGGCTGGATGTGCGCGTGGGATGCACCGAGCTTGGGCAGTGTGAAATGATAGAAATCGGGATCACAGACGTCATAGCTGCACGGAACAACATTGATGTCATCCGTCATGCCGGGCACGATCTGGCAAAGCACCACATCGATGCCCGCCATGTCCTGTCCGTCCAGCGCACGGAAGAAATGACCGCCGGAGCTTTGTGTCATCATATGCTGATGGTCATCCTCAATGACGTGACCGATATATTCCACGCCATGTGCACGGCACCAGTCGCCGAGTTTATAGGTAAAGTGCTTTGAGTACAGCGCGGTAATGATATCCATATAGGCAAGACGCGTTTTCTGCATGGTCGTATCATCGGTATCAAACCACAGCGACGGCAACATGGTCAGTGCGTCTGCGCCGAGCTTTTCATACAGCAGCGCCATGACCTCGTCGGAATACGGGAAATGGGAATATTTTCTGCCAAGCGCTGCACGGAAGCCCGATTTGCCGTTGTTGCCGAAGCACGGCTCATCAGAGAAAAATCC
The DNA here is from genome assembly GCA_015064785.1 of Oscillospiraceae bacterium. Taxonomy (GTDB): domain Bacteria; phylum Bacillota; class Clostridia; order Oscillospirales; family CAG-272; genus RGIG3925. The sequence continues at coordinate 12,842 of SVRM01000020.1, read as the reverse complement.
GGCAAGCGTATTGCCGAAATACCGGCTGTAGTGCGCCCAGTGCGGCTCATACACTGCCTCAAGATAGGCATCTCCGCCGAACGCCGTGATCTTATCACAGTACTGAATCTTATGTGCATCGAAGCCGGAGCGGGTTTTGAACAGGAAGAACACACGCCATGTTCCCTCGGGAATGTCAAAATAGACCATGCCGTCGAACACCTTGTCTGTCAGGTCGATCGCCTCACCCGTCAGTCCCTCAGACCCCTTTGTCCGCTTGCAGGCAATGACACCGAGCAGGACATCCTCAGGGGAAGTCTGCCACTGGCACAGCACCGACGCATCCTTGCACGGACCGCTGACATCCGCATGACGCTCCGTGATACCCCACATCGCCTGATCGGGATATTTTTTGGGAATGATACCGTTTGCATAGCCGGACGGGAAATGCTTGTCGTCCAGAATCCAAACCTTCATATCGCGGCTCTCGCACTCGGAGAGAATCAGATCCATCGTCTCCCACCAGCCATCCTCACAGAACTGCTCATGGGTTCTTGACTCCACGCAAAGCGCACGGATGCCGGAATTGTAAATGGCGTCAATCTCGGCAATCAGCGTGTCCGCATCCTCGCCGTGCTGCCAGAAAAACGGAAGAATATAGTTTTCACCCTGCCCGCGCAGAAGAGCGGTTACCTTAGTTTCCTGCATAGTCATTTCCTCTTTCATACAAATTGTTGGTTTTCACCATTATACCCTATTTTTCGGCAATTTGCAATAGATATCCACCGAAATCCCAATATTTTTTCAAAGATGAATCAAAAGGGCCGTTGCACTTACGTACCTCAGCCCAAGGGAGCTGTCAAAAAAAGACGCTGGTGCGTCTTTTTTTGACTGAGGGAGTTATCATTTGTTTCATGATTTTTCAAATGCAACAGTCCCTTTGGTTTTATGATGCTTTTTCTTTTTGGGCAGGTTCGGATCCGGGGGTAAGCTGTGCATAAATAACGCCGGCAAAGATCAGTACACAGCCGATATATCCGCTGATGGGCATCGATTCGCCGAGGATGATGATCCCGCCGAGTGCGGAAAACATGCTTTCCGTGGACAGGATGACGGAAGCCGCAGTCGGGTCGGCGCCGCGCTGACCGAATATCTGTAAAGTATATGCCACACCGACACTCATCAATCCGCCGTACAGAATCGGTACACCGGCAGCGGCAATTCCGGAAACAGTGATCTCCTCAAACAAACCGGCACCCATCAGATTGCACACAGCACAGACTGCAAACTGTCCCATGGCAAACACGATGGCATTAATCTGCTTTCCGTTGAAATAGTCGATGATCAGAATGTGTGCCGCCCAGACAATGGCACCGAGAATCAGAACCAGATCACCGATCCCGGCACGCTCATCTCCGGTCATACTGAGCAGATACAGTCCCCCCACGGCAAGAAACGCACCGATCCAGGTATATATTCCTGTTCTGCGCCGCAGCAGCAGGAACCCGATGACCGGTACCAGTACGGTGTAAAGGCTTGTGATAAAGCCCGCTTTGCCGGCACTTTGGGTCAGCGCAACACCCCACTGCTGCAAAAGCGATGCGACAAACAGCGCCGCACCGCCGGCAAGCGATGCAAGAAAGGTCTGTTTTTTGCAGTCGCGGTCCATCGGCAATTTCCGTCCGAAAATCAGCACCGCCGGCAGCAGGGACAGCGCACCGAGTGCAAAACGGACACCGTTGAAGGTCATTGCACCCACATGATCCGCGCCGACACGCTGTGCCACAAAGGCAAAGCCCCAGATCATTGCGGTCATCAGAAGCATCAGATTCGATTTCAGTTTTGTCTTATTCATAGAAAGCCTCATACAGTTTCGATTGTACGCACTGCGCTGTGCGGAGTCAGAAAAATCTTCGTTTATTTTACCACACGCGCCATATTCTGTCAAGTTTTTTCCCGAATTTTTTCATTTTCGCTTCCATTCAGCGGCGCTTTGTGATATAATAGAAAATAATGTCATGCAAAGAAAGCCGTGTTATCTCTTATGCTATTTTCCAACAAAGACCTCCGGCGGCTGATTCTGCCGCTGATCGTCGAACAGATTCTTGCCATCAGTGTCGGTATGGTCGACACAATGATGATCTCCCATGAAGGCGATGCCGCGATATCCGGTGTGTCTTTAGTCGACATGGTCAATCATCTGCTCATTACCGTTCTCGCCGCCGTATCCACAGGCGGTGCTGTCATCGTCTCGCAGTACATCGGACACCGGGACCGGGACGCCGCCAACCGTGCCGCCGGTCAGCTGATTACCGTGACAACGCTGATCTCCGTCGGCATTGCCGGTCTGTGCCTGATTCTGTGCAGACCGCTGCTGTCCCTGCTGTTCGGTGCGATTGAACCCGATGTCATGGAAAGTGCCGTCATCTATTTCCGCATATCGGCGTTGTCCTATCCGTTCCTTGCGGTATACAATTCCTGCGCCGCGCTGTTCCGCTCCATGGGCAACTCCAGAATCTCCATGGTGGTTTCCACCGGTATGAACATCACCAATGCCATCGGCAATGCATGGCTCATTTTCGGGCTTGACATGGGCGTTGCCGGTGCGGCGTATGCCTCCCTGTTTTCCCGTGCCATGGCGGCAGTTGTCATGTTTGTTCTGCTTCTTCCGGAGAAGAATCATGTATTTTTGCAGGCTGGGACGATCTTCCGCTGGGAATGGCAGCTGGTGAAAAAGATTCTGTACATTGCATGTCCCTCCGGCATTGAAAACGGCATCTTCCAGCTTGGCCGCGTGCTGGTTGTCTCGATCATTGCCGGCTTCGGTACCACACAGATCGCGGCAAACGCGGTTGCCAACAATCTGGACGCGATGGGATGCATTGCCGGACAGGCGATGAATCTTGCGATGATTACCGTGGTTGGGCAGTGTCTCGGTGCCGGTGACACCGATCAGGCGGAATTCTTTGCAAAGAAAATGATGAAAATCACCTACGCCGCAACCGCCGCCGTCAACATCATCATCTTCTCCAATCTGTTCTGGATTCTGAACATCTACGATCTGTCCGACGAAGCGCGTTCTCTGGCGCTCCTTCTGATCTGCATCCATAACGGTTTTGCGGTTTTCCTGTGGCCGGCATCTTTTACTTTGCCGAATGTCCTGCGTGCCGGCGGCGATGTCCGGTTCCCGATGGTCATTTCTGTCACCTCGATGATTGTATTCCGGATTCTGTTCAGTCTGATCCTCGGTGTCGGATGCTCGCTCGGTGCCATCGGTGTCTGGATTGCGATGGTGCTGGATTGGATCTTCCGCTCTACGAATTTTTATATCCGCTTCCGCCGGGGCAAGTGGAAAACAATCAAGGTCATATAAAAACCAAAAGCGAGGGAGTTATCATTGAACAAATGAGAACTCCCTCAGTCAAAAAAAAGACGCAGAAGCGTCTTTTTTTTGCCAGCTCCCTCGGCAGAGGGAGCCTTATTTTTCGATCAGCCGCTGACAAGCGATGCCGTCAGCATGTCGTCTCTGACATCCACGGCAACCGTCATACCGGGGTCAGGATCATCGGCAATGATCGTCCGTGCCGCCAGCGTTTCAATCTGCGACTGAATGAAGCGCTTCAGCGGTCTTGCGCCGTAGATCGGATCGTATGCGGTGTTGATGATGAGCTGCTTTGCTTCGTCGGAAACCGTCAGCGACAGCTGCCGTTCGGCAAGACGGCGGCCAAGATCGGCCAGCTGAAGATCGACAATCGCACGGACATCGGTCTTTGTCAGCGGCTTGAAGAACACTGTTTCATCCAGACGGTTGAGAAATTCGGGTCGGAAAGACCGACGCAGAAGGGCTGTCACGCCGCTGCGCGCTTCCTCGGACAGATTGCCGTCCGCGTCAATGCCGTCCAGAATGATATCGGAACCGAGGTTGGAGGTCAGAATCAGAATCGTATTCTTGAAATCGACTGTGCGTCCCTGACTGTCGGTAATGCGTCCGTCATCCAGCACCTGCAAAAGCACATTGAACACATCGGGGTGCGCTTTCTCAACCTCATCAAACAGCACAACGGCATAAGGCTTTCTGCGGACCGCTTCCGTCAGCTGACCGCCTTCATCGTAACCGACATAACCGGGCGGTGCGCCGATCAGACGGGAGACGGAATATTTCTCCATATATTCGCTCATGTCGATGCGTACCATCGCATGTTCGTCGTCAAACAGAGCCTCGGCGAGTGCCTTTGCAAGCTCGGTTTTACCGACGCCGGTCGGACCGAGGAACAGAAACGAACCGATCGGACGGCGCGGATCTTTGATTCCGGCACGGGAACGCAGAATCGCATCGCAAACCTTCGCCACACCTTCATCCTGTCCGATCACGCGCTCATGCAGCGTATCATCCATATGAAGCAACTTCGCGCGTTCACTCTCCATCAGCTTTGCCAGCGGAATGCCGGTCCAGCGAGCAACAATCTTCGCAATTTCCTCCTCCGTGACATTGTCACGCAGAAGGGAGTTCGTGCTCTGTGCATTTTCCGCCGCCGCTTCCGCATCAAGCAATTCTCTATGCAGCCCAGGCAGCTTGCCATATTTCAACTCTGCCGCACGTGACAGATCATATTCATTCTGCGCCATTTCGATGGCAGCATTGGTTGCTTCAATTTCCTCACGGATTTTCTGCGCACGGCCGATGGAATCGCGTTCGTTCTCCCACTTGGCCTTCATCGAATTGAATTCATCACGCAGATTCGCCAGCGTTTCCTCGGTTTTTGCAAGACGCTCAGCAGAGAGCTTATCCTCTTCCTTTTTCAGCGCGGCTTCCTCAATTTCCAGCTGCATGATGCGGCGAGAGATTTCGTCAAGCTCAATGGGCATCGAATTCATTTCCGTCTTGATGCGTGCGCAGGCTTCATCCACCAGATCAATCGCCTTATCAGGCAGAAACCGGTCGGAAATATAACGGTCCGACAGGGTCGCCGCCGCAATCAGGGCCGCGTCGTGGATTTTGACACCGTGATAGACCTCGTACCGTTCCCGCAAACCGCGCAGGATGGTGATGGTATCCTCAACCGTCGGCTCCGGCACCAGAATCGGCTGAAACCGGCGTTCCAGTGCGGCATCCTTTTCGATATACTGGCGGTATTCGTTCAAGGTTGTTGCACCGATGCAGTGCAGCTCACCGCGCGCCAGCATGGGTTTCAGCAGGTTGCCGGCGTCCATTGCACCGTCTGTTTTGCCCGCGCCGACAATGGTATGAAGCTCGTCGATGAACAGTATAATTTTGCCCTCGGAGGCTTTGATTTCATTCAGAACCGCTTTCAGCCGTTCCTCAAACTCGCCGCGGAACTTTGCGCCCGCGACCAGTGCGCCCATATCGAGCGAGAACAGCCGCCGGTCCTTCAGATTGTCCGGAACATCCCCGCGTACAATCCGCTGTGCCAGTCCTTCGGCAATGGCGGTCTTACCGACACCGGGTTCACCGATCAGGCACGGATTGTTCTTTGTTTTGCGCGACAGAATCTGAATGACGCCGCGGATTTCATCGTCACGGCCGATGACCGGATCGAGCTTCTGCGCCCGTGCCAGCTCCACCAGATCCTGTCCGTATTTGAGCAGGACATCATACGTTCCCTCCGGATTGTCGGTGGTTACGCGCTGATTGCCGCGAATGGACTGCAATGCCGCCATCACCGCGTTTTTCTCAACACCGACAGTCTTGAAGATCTGCGCCAGTGTTTTGTCCGGATGTGACAGCAGCGCCAGCAGCAGATGTTCGACGGACACATACTCGTCCTTCATCTTGTCCGCTTCCCGCTCAGCCGCGCCGAGAACCTGCTCCACGTCGCGTGAGACATAAATTTTGTCCGCTTCGACACCGCCGCCAGAAACCTTCGGCAGCCCGTCCACTGCAGACCGCAGAAGTGCGTTCAGTGTTTCGGTCTGAATGCCGGTTCGACGGAGAACAGAAGAAACCAGTTCCTCCGGATTTTTGAGCAATGCAGACAAAAGGTGTACCTGTTCCATCTGCTGGTTGCCGTGTTCTATCGTCAGGCTCTGTGCATTCTGCACCGCCTCAATGCTCTTCTGGGTAAATCTTTGAATATTCATAAACCGTTTCCTCCTTTTCCAAAGTCCAGGTTCACAGCACAATTTCGTGTTCTGTCAGATATGTGCGGTACATCCGCTCGATTTCCGCTGCCGCCGCTGCCGGTGCGTCCAGATGATAGAAGAAGCACTTCAGCGATGCGTCAAACAACGCAATGTATGCAGACAGCAGTTCTCCCAGTGTCTCACTGGACAGCCCCTCAGTTTCCGCCGTTTTCGCGGCAGCCGTCGGACGCAGAATTCGTGTCAGCCGTCCATCCTCCGCATGATAGCCTGTGTGCGGCAGATACGCTGATTCGATTTTGATCCACAGTCGGAAGAACTGCGTCAGATACAGCAGCAGTGAGCTGTTCTGCGAACGGAGCGACACACGCAGCTCGCCGATCTCCTCGCCCGGTGTACGGTACAGCTCCACGGCATACCGGACGGAGGGATTGTATTTATAGGCAATCGCCGAACGGAGCGTCAGCGTGGATTCGGTCGGCTGCATCAGCACCTGAAAGGTATCCGCCGCCTGCAAAATGGTTTCCATACGGCGAAAGGTATCCTGCATTCGCTTTTCGGGCGTGACATAGGAAACATATTCTGCCAGGATCTGGTTAATCATGTTGGATCGGTTGGTATTGCGGCGGTATGCCAGACGGTCAATCTGCGCAACCACATCATCAGACAGTACGATTGAATATACGGATTTTTGCATCGTCTTCATTCCTTTCCTGTTTCTGCAACAATTATATCATATCATCCATTTCTTGTCAATCGGTTTATATAAACATTAACACAAGTTTCACAATTCCGGAACAATTTATACAGATTTTGTAACGTTGTTTATGGATATTCGGATGCAAATGTTTCTTGCTATATGGTTTTTTGTGTCTTTTCCAACTTTTTCACAGATTCTCTGAAAAAACACCGCGCGGCCTCTTGTCAAAACACGAAAAATATGATATGATTAACGTACCAATCAAAACAGAAAAGGATCCGTTATGCATGAATTTCTGAAATCCCATCTGCAATCCCACCCGGCACTTCTGCCGCAGGATGCTGTCAAATTCTGCTATCAGGCGGCGTTTGGCGGCGGTCATCTGATCACAGACCCCACCCGCGCGGCACAGTATCTGCACACCGAGCGTGCTTCGCTGACGCCGGACCCGTCCCTGCCGCTGACAGAACCGCTTGACGACAATCTGGTACGACTGAATCTCGCAGCTCCGGATGCGCTTTCCCTGTCCGATGCGGCCATTCTGCGGGTATTTGCCGCCGGTGCCGCGCATGTTCTTGCACGTGAGGACAACCGTACCCGGTTTGAAGCGATGCTGTACACGCTGCAAATGTATGCCGAACAGAAGGAAACGCCATTCACCGCAGATGCGCTCGAGGACTATCTGACCGCGTACCGCGCTGCCGGATGTCCGGTTGTGTCACACACCGAGGACTACCGTACAGCCTATACCCCCGCCTACCGCGTCATCGAGACGCCGTACATTCGCCTGCTTCCGATCATCGACCGAATTGACGCACTGTTATCGGCCCATCCCGACCGCAGTGTCACCGTTGCCATTGACGGCCATGCGGCATCGGGCAAAACAACCTGTGCCGCCCAGCTTGCCGCGCTGTATGACTGCAATGTCTTCCACATGGATGACTACTTCCTGCCCTTCGACCGCAGAACACCCGAACGTCTGGCAGAACCCGGCGGCAACGTTGACTATGAGCGCTTCCGGGCGGAGGTGCTTAATACCATTCTTGCCGGAAAGCCGATTACTTATTCTGCATTCGACTGCGGAAGCGGAACCTTCCTGCCGCCTGTCACAGTACCGCCGAAGCCCCTGACCATCGTGGAAGGCTCCTATGCACATCATCCGTATTTTGGCGATGCATACGATCTGCGCGTCGCCCTGGACATCTCACAGGCAGAACAACAAAGCCGCATCCTTGCACGCAACGGAGCACAGATGCTTTCTATGTTTGTATCCCGCTGGATTCCGATGGAACACCGTTATTTTGAAACATTTGACATATTTTCAAACGCCGACCTGATTCTCACATAACCGATTATGGAAGAAAGGAACAACACCATGATTACACTCGACATTCTCAAGTACGGAAAACGCCATTGCGTCACAACCTCCTGGGACGACGGCAATGCCAACGACCGCCCACTCATCGAAATGTTCAACAAGTACGGTATCAAGGGAACATTCCACCTCAACTCCGGTCATTATGCGCGTCCGGACAATGCCATCCGGGGAGAAGAACTGCCCACGCTGTATGCCGGACACGAGATTGCCTGCCATGGGGTCCGCCATTCCTCAATGACCTATCTGGATCCGACCGCGATTTATCACGAAATTTTCGCCGACCGCATCGCGCTGGAAGGGTATGCCGGTTATCCTGTCCGCGGACTGTCCTATGCCAACGGCAAGTACACCGAGGACAATCTTGCCCCGCTTGCCGCCTGCGGTATTGTCTATTCCCGCACAACGAAGGATACCCGCCGTTACGAATTCCCGACGAATTTTCTCGAATGGCATCCGACAACGCATCAGAGAAATGCCGTCCCGCAGGCAGAGGATTTCATGCACGCGATCGATGGCTACTACAGCGGACCGAAGCTGCTGTACGTCTGGGGTCACAGCCATGAGTTTGAACGCATGGTCAAGTGGTCGGAGATTGAGCAGTTCTGCCGGATGGTATCCGGAAACGAGAAAATCTGGTACGCAACGAACATCGAAATTTATGACTACATGCAGGCACAGCGCGCACTTGTGCTGTCTGCCGACCATACGATGGTGTACAATCCCTCAGCCATGGAGGTCTGGTTCTCCTGTGACGGTGAAATCTGCTCGGTCAAGCCGGGTGAGATGTGGAAGAAATAATTCTATACATACAAACAAAAATCCCGGCGGTATCACCCGTCGGGATCTGTTTTATTCGATTGTTAGTGCTTGATATACGCCGACCGCAGGGAATCGCGGTATTCTGTCGGCGTGACACCGGTCATGCGGCGGAACCAGCGGCTGAAATAGAACTCGGAAAGTCCGAGGTCCTCCGCGACATCGGAGGTTTCAATGGCGGATTCCAGCTGCGCCGCGGCACGGGAAATACGGAGCTGATTGATGAAGTCACCGACGGTGATGCCCTCGCACTTTTTGAAGACCTTTGCACAGTAGACCGGATGCAGACCGACCTGCCCGGCAAGATCCTCCAGCTGCACACCTTCGCGGTAATGCTCCAGGATGTAACGCTTCATGGCCCGGACATAGTCATTGTCGCTGTACCGGACAACAAAGTCCTCCATCTGGATGAGCAGCATCTGCAGAGCGGCAAGACACTTTTTTCGCTGATCGGGCGAACCGGACAGGCAGACACGCTTCAGATAATCCACAGTGTAGGAAACATCCGCATCATCGATGTATGTCATCTTGTGCGGATAAGCATAAATGGTGTCGGCGATCCGGGTGTCTCTGCGCGGTGTATCGTCCCAGAAGCACAGCGTCATATAAGCGGCAGGCTCACTGCCCTCCGGCCGACAGAACAGCACACCGGGCGCGGCATACAGGCAGTCTCCGGCGCCTGCTGTATAGGAAACACCGCTGATCAGACAGGTCATGGTACCTTCCATGACAAAAATCAGCTGATGCTCGGTCAGCAGGGTTGGTACAATCTCCTCCACACGGGAAAGCGGCGTATATGTGAAGCTGCGTACCGACAGCATCGGCAAAGCAATGCGGCGGATGTCTGTCAGAAACGCGATGGTTTCATCGTCAGGTGTCTCGCTTGGTGCCGGCACGGAACGACCGGTTTCGAGCGTAAAATCTTCATCTCCGAACAGCTGCAGCTGCGTCATTTCTTCCATAGTTGTTCCCATGCTTCCGATGACGGGAAGCATTCCTTTCGGTATCAAACAGATATATTATATTATACCACATTTTTATAAAACCGTCAACTTTTTTATTGTGATTTCTGCAAAAACTGCATAAAAAGAGGAAGATCACCGTGATCCTCCTCTTTTTGATTGTACTGATATCAGATATTGACTTCCAGTGCCTGATGGGTCTCGGCAGACTTGAAGCAGCCTTCCATGACCAACAGGACACGGCGGACTTCTTCGAGCTTGATGAGCTGCTCCTCGACTCCGTCGATGGCCTTGACCAGGTTGCGGTAGAAATTGTGGACATCGGACTTCGGACGGTCGATTTCGTAGCTGTCCAGCGTGATTTCGTCACGGGGAGCCATGGTCTTGGTGATGCCGGCAGCCGTCTGCACCGGAACGACTTCCTTTTCGTTCCAGGCCTTCAGACGAGCAATCTGACAATTCTTCTGCCAGTCTTCGATGAATGCAGAGCCGTTCTTGCACTGCATATAGAAGCGCGGCATATAGATGAAGTTGTAGGTACCGACCTCAACCGTTGCACGCTTGCCGGATTCAAAGGTCAGCATCAGATGGAAGCCGTCATCGACCTCATCCGTGGTGATATTGGTGTTTTCGTTGTAGATACGGACGATCTTTTCGTTCGGGATCAGCTGAAGCATCTGGTCAATCAGATGGACACCCCAGTCAAGAATCATACCGCCGCCGTAAGGCTTGTGGCATCTCCAGTCGGAGGGGATACCGCGGGAACCGTGGACACGGGATTCGATGTTGATCGTATCGCCGATCTCGCCGCTTTCAATGATAGACTTGATTGCGAGGAAGTCAACGTCCCATCTGCGGTTCTGGTGAACGGTGAACAGCTTGCCTGCCTTCTTTGCGGCTGCGCACATATCGTCGAAATCCTCAACAGACAGTGCAACGGGCTTTTCACAGACAACGTTCTTGCCGGATTCCAGCGCACGGATGACGATATCCTTATGCACATCGTTGGGAGTTGCACAGACCAGAATATCGATCTGATCGTCTGCGAGAACCGCTTCAAAAGAATCGTAGGTGTTGATACCCTTGGACTTTGCAAGATCAATACGCTCCTGCTTGATATCATAGATGCCGTGCAGGGTGACGACATCACTCTTCAGTGCATGGTCTGCGTGCCAGCCGCCCTGACCGCCGTAGCCGACCACTACAAGATTTTTCTTCATAGAAATAATATCTCCAAATGTTAAATCAGATATTTCGGTAAAACAACCGTATGCTGTACCGTTATGCCCACGCCATGCCGGACGGCTTGGGATCGTACATCAGAATGGGCTTGAGGAAGTCGACAGCCTTGGTCAGACCTTCGTCGATGGACATGAGGGAGTCCTCATGCTCAATGCTCATAACCTTGTCATAACCGGTCAGGCGGAGTGCGGAAACGATTTCCTTCCAATAGGTTGCATCGTTGCCGTAACCGCACGCACGGAAGACCCATGCGCGGTTGAGTTCATCCCCGTAGTGCTTGGTATCGAGAACACCGATCTTCGCGGTGTTGATCTTGTCAATCTTGGTATCCTTTGCGTGGAAGTGGTAGATTGCACCCTGCAGGTAACGGATTGCAGCAACAGGTTCGATACCCTGCCAGATCAGGTGAGACGGGTCAAAGTTCGCGCCGATGACATCGCCGACAGCCGCTCTCATCTTCATGAGGGTTTCGGGGTTATAAACTGCAAAGCCGGGATGCATTTCAAAGGCGATCTTGGTGACACCGTGTGCCTTTGCAAATGCTGCGGTTTCCTTCCAGTAAGGAATCAGAACTTCATTCCACTGCCATTCGAGAATTGCCAGATAGTCATCCGGCCACGGGCAGGTAACCCAGTTCGGATACTTCGCGCCTTCATGGTCGCCGGGGCAGCCGGAGAAGGTAACGATGGTATCAATGCCGAGCTTTTCAGCGAGCAGAACTGCGTCGACGAAATCGTCGTGGAATGCCTTTGCAATCGCCTTGTCCGGGTGAACGGCGTTGCCGTGGCAGGACAGGCAGGAAATCTTCATGTCATATTTTTCAAAGGTTGCCTTGAATTCTGCGAGAGCCGCATCATCATTGAGCAGAACCTTGGGGTCGCAGTGTGCCTTGCCGGGATAACCGCCGCAGCCGATTTCCGCCATGGTAACACCCATGCCGTGCAGGATGGACAGTGTTTCGTCAAGAGACTTGGACGCATAGAGATTGGTCAGTACGCCGAGTTCCATAATGTTACTCCTTTATCGTTTTTCCGTAAACATGAGACGGAGCATTGTGCCGCCGCATGGCAACACAATGCTGTCCCTTTGATGTTTGATTAGTTGAAGTAGTACGGCTTGCCGGTCTTTGCGGATTCGTAGATACCTTCGAGGATCTGGGTAACAACATAAGCCTGTTCGGCCTTTACGAAGGGTTCGGTATCGTTGATGATCGCATTGATCCAGAGTCTTGCTTCGCGGCCTGCGGGATCTTCGTTTCCTGCACCGTCGTAGAATGCAACACCGCCTGCGTTCAGGTCAGGCTTGAGGGTATACTGTCTGCCATTGCGGATACCGTTGATGCGAACGCCGTCGAGCATATCGCCGCCTGCCTTGGTGCCGGCAACAGTCGTGATTGCTTCTCTGGGATCGAGCATGTTGATTGCCCAAGATGCCTTCAGATTGATGGTTGCGCCGTCTTCCATGACGATGAAACCGAATGCGCAGTCTTCTGCAGTATACTTTTCAGAATCCCACGGACCCCAAGCGTTGCCCTGTTCGTCCTTGGGAAGGTTGTTGAGCTTGTGGTAGGTCGTACCGACACAGTACTTCGGCTTGTAGTTGTTCATGGTCCAGAGGGTCAGGTCAAGTGCATGGGTACCGATATCGATGAGGGGACCGCCGCCCT
>SVRM01000019.1 GCA_015064785.1 Oscillospiraceae bacterium | reverse complement strand
CAGATCTGACAATGCTGTCAACTTCACAGTTTCCAGCATTGCAGTGAAATATTTCCACTTTCGTGGAAATGTGAAATCGCTTCGCGGTGAAATCCGACGTTGTCGGGTGAAATATTCCGCCCTTTGGGCGAAATGTTATATTAACTTTTCGCTGAAAGCGAAAAATTTCATTCGCACGAAGTGCGAATTTCACTTTGCGACAGCAAGATTTCACATTTCGCCAACGGCGAAATATTTCACTGCTGTCAACGTTTCAGTTGACGCATATCTCCCCCAATCCCCATAAAAGAAAGGATTCGACATCCCATGCCGATCAAAATCCCAAACGAGCTGCCTGCCGTGCGGACGCTGGCCTCGGAAAAAATATTCGTCATGACCGAAAAGCGCGCCATGACGCAGGATATCCGTCCGCTTCGCATTGTCCTTTTGAACCTGATGCCGACCAAGATCGTCACGGAAACACAGTTTTCGCGCCTGCTCGGAAACTCCCCTTTGCAGGTCGAGCTGACCCTGCTTCAGACAGCAACGCACCAGTCCAAAAACACCTCTGCTGAGCATCTTCTGATGTTCTACAAAACCTTTGATGAGATCCGCGACCAGAAATTCGACGGTATGATTATCACCGGCGCACCCGTCGAAAAAATGGAATTCGAGGAGGTCGAATACTGGGACGAGCTGTGTGAAATCATGGACTGGAGCAAAAAGAATGTCCACAGCACCCTGCACATCTGCTGGGGTGCGCAGGCGGGACTGTACCACCATTACGGCATCCGAAAATATCCGCTCGATCAGAAGATGTTCGGCGTGTTCCCACACGTCGTGGAAACGCAGGACAATACGCTGATGCGCGGCTTTGATGATGTCTTCTATGCGCCGCACAGCCGCCATACCACAGTAAACCGGGAGGATATTGAGGAGGTCGATGCGCTGACCATCATTGCCTCATCCGAGGAGGCGGGTGTCTACGCCGTCGAAAGCGCCAAGCACCGCCAGATCTATATCACCGGTCACTCCGAGTACGATGCCGATACGCTGGAACGCGAATATCTGCGCGACAAGAACGCCGGTCTGCCGATCGAGGTTCCCAAGAACTACTACCCGGACGACGACGATACCAGACCCCCCAGAGTCACCTGGCGCGGTCACGCGAACCTGCTGTTCTCCAACTGGCTCAACTATTACGTCTATCAGACAACACCGTATGAGATCACAAAGATCTGATCGAACCTGATACCATCCTCTCCGGCGATTGTGTATCCCGGAGGGGATTTCTTGTTTGGACGGCGGCAGTGCAATGCGCCCCAAACGCGCTTCGCTCGTTTTTTCCTGACTTTTTCTTGACACACTCCCGCTTGTGTGATATAATCCATATATCATATATTGATCTGAGAGGTAATGCGCATGATGACCTGTACCGAACTCTTCCGCCGCATCGGCGAACCCTATGCCGCAGGACTGTTTTCCTGCGAGAACCGTTCCCTGTTTTACCGCCACTGCGCAGCACAAGCCGCATGGTTTGACGCCATGATACCGACAGAATACCACGGAGAGCTGCTGTATCCGTGCGGAAATGCTTACCTTCATACCGACTGCGCTGTCATTTCCCATTACGCAAAAACGTATGAATACCACGATGCACGAATGACCGAAAAGCTGGCAGCATCGGGCCTCCCGTCCGAGGACTGCGAACATGCGCTGACGGCCATCCGCAGCTATTGGGAGCAGCATCATTTCATCGGCTGGCTGCACGGCGCACCCAACTATCACCGCATCATCAAAGAAGGACTGTCCTCTTACCGTGACCGCGCACAGAATACCGCCGGCGATGCCGATTTCCGCGACGGCGTGATTCTGCTGCTGGATGCCATGGAACGGTACGTTGCACGCTGTGCGGCGTATCTGCGTTCTGTCGGTGCACCCGATGATCTGTGCCGTGCGGTGGAGCGTGTCCCCTTTCAGCCGGCACAGACCTATTATGAGGGGCTGGTCGCATGGAATCTGATCTTCTATCTGGACGGCTGTGATAACCTCGGCTGTCTTGACCGGGGGCTGGCGCATCTGTACCGCGGCGAGGATCTGACAGCGGTGATTGCCCGGCTGTTTGCCAACCTCGATGCGGTCGATATGTGGTCCTGTACGCTGGGTCCGGAATACAACGAAATCACAAAGCAGGCGCTGTATGCCATCCGCGGCCGCCGCAGACCCTTGCTTGAGCTGCGCACCACACCCGATATGCCGGAGGAACTCTGGAAAATCGCCGGAGAGATGCTCACCGCCGGTTCGACCAATCCGTCCTTCTACAACGACCGCGGCATTCACGATATGATGGCAGACTATCTGCCGCAGATTGCGGAGGAGGATCTCCCGCTGTTCTGCGGCTGCGGCTGTACCGAGACGAATCTGGAAGGTCTGACGCGCGCCGGCGGCACCGATGACGATCTGAATCTGCTGCAAATCTTTGAGCAGTATCTGCACGGAAATCTCGCTGCCTGCCCGACCTTTGAAGACTTTTACACAGGTCTGTGCAAAGTCATGCGTGCGGAGGTCAATACCATGATTGACCGTCTGACCGAACGGTATCTCAACTGCGCCGCCAATCTGCCGCACCCGATCCGCACGCTGTTCACCGATGACTGCATCGACCGCGGCAAGGATTACCATGCCGGCGGTCCGCGCTACACCTGGACAATGAACTCAAACTCGGGACTCATCAACTGCATCGACTCGCTTGTCGCCGTCAAGCAGCTGGTGTATGACGAAAAGCGGTATACTGCAGAAGAATTCCTGTCCCTGCTGTCGGCAGAGGATCCGGCGTTTTATGCGGTTCTCGGTACCTGTCCGTGCTTCGGTACGGATGACCGGGCGGTGGATGACATGGCGGCCGACTTTACAACACAGGTTTACTCGGGTTACAAGGAACGCGGCAGTGTCGAATTCATTGACGCCTTTACACTGACCGAGCATCAGTTCAGCCGTTATGAGTGGGCCGGAAGGGTAGTTGGTCCGACACCGGACGGCCGTCACAGAGGAGAACCGACCTGCGATTCGGTTGCGGCTCTGCGCGGAAAAGCAAAAAGGGGACCGACGGCGATGCTGAAATCTGCTGCACGCCTGCCGCAAAAGCTCGCCATGGGCATGACCGTCCTGAATCTGACGGTTGCCAAGCGGGTTGTGCAGAATCCGATATTGCTGCGTGCGCTGGTTGAAGGCTATTTTGAGCAAGGCGGTCTTCAGGTTCAGGTCACAGCGACCTCGGCGGATGAACTGCGCGACGCCATGGAGCATCCCGACGCACACCGGGACCTGATTGTCCGCGTCGGCGGCTATTCCGAATACTTCAACAACCTCTCGCCGGCGCTCAAGCATACGGTGCTGGAGCGAAATATTCATGAGGCATGACGTTTGAAAATAAATATTCAAACTGTGTTTTGTGGCTTTCGCCGTCTTCTGACTGCGAAAGCCACAATTCCACAAGAAAGGAAGCTTTCGTTCGGCGAAAGTAATGGTCATATACATGGACATCCCAATGCACATCATTGCGCATATCGAAACGGCATTTCCGAGTAAATTCGGCATTCCCCGGCAGAGCGGTCTGGTTCCGACTCTGCGCGGCACGATCGTCTTTGCGCCGGAATACCGCAATCCCGATGCAGTGCGGGGACTGGAGGGCTACTCGCATCTGTGGCTGATCTGGCAGTTCTCGCAGACCTTCAAAAACGGCGGTGCGGCACATGGCTGGTCGCCGACCGTCCGGCCGCCGCGTCTTGGCGGAAATAAGCGCGTCGGCGTCTTTGCAACACGCTCACCCAACCGTCCCAATGCCATCGGTCTATCGTCGGTGGAAATCGAATCCATCGAATATACGTCTGACCGCGGACCTCTGATTCATGTCTGCGGTGCCGATCTGCTTGACGGAACGCCGATTTTCGATATCAAGCCGTACCTGCCCTTCACCGACAGTCATCCCGATGCACGCGGCGGTTTTGCCGACGAAAAAAAGGGCTATGCACTTACGGTATCGGACCCGGACAACCGTCTGGCGGCGTTGTCCGAGGCGGATCACCGGGCAGTTATCGATGTACTGTCCGAGGACCCGCGTCCGTCCTATCAGTCCGATCCCGAACGAGAATACGGCATGGAATACGGCGAATGGGAGATCCGCTTCACCGTCGATGATGAACGTGGATCGCTGACGGTAACCGAAGTTCAGCGCAGACGGAAATAGATGCTGTTTCCCCGAAAATCATATACTTTTTTGAGCAAAACTCTTTTCCTGTGTCGGATTTTGTGATATAATATACAGACCGATATATCGGATATCAAAAGTGCAGGCAGACGCATGACATGGTGTCCCCTGCGGAAAGGCTGACTCTATGGCGATTGAGAAAAGCACAAAAAAAATAAAGCGGCGCTTCGGCGACCGCGCGGACGGCAGACGTGTCAGAACCATCTCTCCGATGGCACGTGTTTCGCCCTACATCATGAAAACCCGCAACACCTCGCAGAACTACATCCGCGACGAAATCGATACAACGAAAATCGATCAGTACATCAAAGAAAAAAAAGCAAAGGGCATGATGGGCTTTAACCTGATGTACATTCTGATTGCAACGTACATCCGCACGCTGTCGCAGTATCCGGGTCTGAACCGCTTCATTGCCGGACAGGAAATCTATGCACGCCACAACATCGAAATCTGTCTGACCATCAAAAAGGAAATGGAGCTGACCTCGCCCGATACGGTCATCAAAGCGGAATTTGAACCGGATGCCACAGCAGAGGAGGTCTACGAAAAGATCAATCAGATCATCGAGGACTACCGCAATGCGCCCGGCGGCGCGTTTGACGGCGCGGCAAAGGTGCTGTCCTTCATGCCGGGTCTGCTCATGAAATTCGTCGTCTTTGTTTTGCAGATCATGGACTACTTCGGCGTTCTGCCGCGGTTTCTGTCGCGTCTTTCTCCGTTCCACGGCTCGTTCTTCATTACCTCGATGGGGTCGCTCGGCATTCCGCCGATTTATCACCATCTGTACGACTTCGGCAACGTTCCCGTGTTCATGTCCTTCGGCGCAAAGAAGCACCGCTATGAGGTGCAGTCCGACGGCACAACAAAGCACGTTCCGTATGTTTCCTACACCGTTGTCATGGATGAGCGCACCGTTGACGGCTTCTATTACGCCTCGGCGCTCCGCTACATGACCCGCATCTACCGCAATCCGTGGATTCTGGACGAACGTCCCGAAACCGTTGTGGAGGACATTCCGTAAACCAATTTCGTGAATTGTTTACGATTTTGTCTTGCTTTTTCCCGCAGAAAATGGTATACTTATAAGGATACCAAAAACGGCAGAAGGAAAGGTATGACAGGCTCATGACAACCAACCAACAAACTCTCACGCTCTCCGAATACAGCGGAGCTGCGCTTGCGTACCTCGGCGATGCCGTCATGGAGGTACTGGTCCGGCAGATGCTGGTGCGGCGCGGCATCGGAAACGCGGGCAAGCTGTCCGCATATGCGCTGAACTATGTCCGTGCCACCAACCAGAGCCGCGGGCTTGAGGGACTTCTGCCGTACCTGACAGAGGAAGAAAATGCCGTTTATCACCGTGGCCGCAATGCCGCCGGTGCGCATCCCAAAAGCGCATCCGTGAACGATTACCGCCGCGCAACCGGACTGGAGGCGCTGTTCGGCTACCTGCATCTGAAGGGCGATACCGCCAGACTGGAGGAGCTGTTTGCGCTGTATATCCGCTGTCTTGAAAACACCCCGGGAGGATCCGATCATGCCGATGAAGAAAAGTAAAAAAATAGCACTCTGCGCGATTCTCAGCGCGTTTTCCGTTCTGATGCTGTTCATCGGTGCGGTCATTGATGTTCTGAGCATGACGATGGTTGCCATTGCATCGATGTTCGTCGTTGTGGTCATGATCGAGGTCGGAGAACCGTATCCATGGCTGACCTGGGGCGTTTCCTCCGCGCTCGCGCTGATTCTGCTGCCGAATAAGCTGCCAGCGATTCTGTATTTTCTGTTCGGCGGCTTATACCCGATTGCAAAGGCGAGCTTCGAGCGTCTGCACTATGTCGTTGCATGGATACTCAAGATCAGCTATATCAACACAGCGCTGCTGCTTGTTGTAACCGCGACAAAGTATATTTTCTATCTCAATGATTCGTCCATTGACTTCACGATTCCGTTTATTCTGGTCGGCAATGTGGCGCTGATTCTGTACGACATCGCGCTGTCGAAGATGATTCTTTTGTATCTGGTTAAGATACGCCATCATATGGGACTGAAAAATTATTTTTCCAATTGAAGATGACAGGGGGTTTTGCACTTTACGTGTCTCAGCCCCTTTTATTTTCGCATTCTGTTACATCTTTTTCCCGTGGCATCACATGAACCGAACCCTTCGCACTTTCTCAAAGCGTAAATCCCCCCGAAAAACATTCGCTCCGCTCGCATTTCCACCGCAAATCATTCCGCATTTATTAACAAAATGTTAAATATCTATTCAAATACTTGAAAATTCTGTCCTATATGGTATAATTATAATAGTCGCATTTTGGTGCTGCAAAAACGGTACTTTTCAAAGTAGTCCGCCGGGGCCCCGGATGCGTTTCATTATGCAAACTCACATTCAAATGACCGTGTGAGACATTAATAAGAAAGGAATATTTCACCCATGGAAATCCTGTATGAAAACCTTTTGCAGATGGACTGGCGTTATCTGGTCATGTGGGCGATCGGCGGCATTCTGATCTATCTTGCGATCAAGAAGGAAATGGAACCGACGCTGCTGCTTCCCATCGGCTTCGGTACGATCCTTGTCAACCTGCCCAACTCCGGTGCCATCACACAGCCCGGCTCTCTGGAAGAAGGCGCGCTGACCACGCTGTTCGAGGCCGGCATTGCCAACGAGCTGTTCCCGCTGATTCTGTTTATCGGTATCGGTGCGATGATCGACTTCGGTCCGCTGCTCTCCAATCCGAAGCTGATGATCTTCGGTGCAGCTGCCCAGTTCGGTATTTTCTTCACGCTGTGTCTGGCATCCATGTTCTTTGATATCAACGACGCTGCATCCATCGCCATCATCGGTGCCGCAGACGGTCCGACCGCCATCGTCGTTGCAAACAAGCTCAACTCCAAGTATCTTGCGCCGATTATGGTCGCGGCTTACTCGTACATGGCACTTGTGCCGATCATTCAGCCGCCGATCATCAAGCTGCTGACCACCAAGAAGGAACGTCAGATCAAGATGCCCTACGAGGCAAAGGAAGTCTCCAAGATGACACGCATTCTGTTCCCGATCATCATCACAGTCATCGCGGGCATTGTTGCACCGGCATCCGTTTCGCTCGTCGGTTTCCTGATGTTCGGTAACCTGATTCGTGAATGCGGCGTTCTCAACTCTCTGTCCGAAACGGCACAGAAGGTGCTTGCAAACCTGATTACGATTTTCCTCGGCATCACGATCGCATCCCAAATGTCCGCTGACAAATTCCTCAATGTCGATACCCTCCTGATTCTGGGTCTTGGTCTGTTCGCGTTCATCTTTGACACGGCAGGCGGCGTTCTGTTCGCAAAGCTGCTCAACCTGTTCATGAAGAAGAAGATCAACCCGATGATCGGTGCGGCAGGTATCTCCGCATTCCCGATGTCCGGTCGTATCGTTCACAAGATGGGTCTGGAAGAAGACCCGCAGAACTTCCTGCTCATGCACTCCATCGGTGTCAATGTCTCCGGTCAGATTGCATCCGTCATCGCAGGCGGTCTGATTCTGAACTTCTTTATGGGTTAATCGGGAGGTAGCAATATGTTTTTCAAGAATCTTTTTCTGAATGCAGCGCCTGTCACGGAAGCGGTGGAAACCGTCGTTGAAACGATGGCTGAAACCACGGATGTCCTCGCAGAATCTGCGTTCACCTTCAACCCCGCAAACTTCATTTCCAACATGTACTACATGGGTGTGGGTATGCTGGCAATCTTCGTTGTCATCGCCGTCATCATCGGTATGGTTTACGCGCTGGACGTTCTTGTCAAGGCGTTTACCGTCAAGCTGCCGAAGAAGCAGTAAGGTAATACAACAGCAAATGGGTGCTGTAAGCGCAGGTTTACAGCACCCATAACATTTGAAGACATAAAAAATCCGCCCTCGGCGGATTTTTTCATTTATGACTGTACCTTCTTCGGATCCTTATGCAGATCCCCGGACAAAAACTTCATCGCCCGCTCAACGGCATCCTTGGAGTCGTACCACGGCTCATCGTTGTAGCGATAGTCAAACTTCTTGCAGAACCACGACACATCGCCGCCGAGCTTTTCCAGATACGCATTTTCAATGCCGGAGACCTGTTCCCAGAACGAAGCAAAGGTCTTCTTGTTCATCGAACGGCGTGCCTGTGCGACAAACGCACGGTAATGCGGCAGACAGAAATACGGCTGTGCCTCGCACTTTTTGCGGAATTCGGTTTCGTTTTCCCACAGATATGCCGCGGTATCCATCATTTTTCCGAACGCAAACGCAATGCGTCCGCAGACATAGCAGGAGCCCTCCAGCTTTTCCAGCTTTGCTTCCTGATCGGTACCCGGCGCCTTCAGAGACAGCGCCTTGCCCTTCTGTCCTTTGGCAATTTCCGCAATATGGGATTCGAGAATCAAACCGAGCCCGAGACGGTTTTTGCGGACGAACATCATCTTGAAGTGCGTATCGCAGAAGCCCTGCGCATTCGTTTCAATGCGGACATCGGGTTCCATCATTGCCGCACCGAGAATCCGGTCCAGCTCGTTTTCTTCCAGCGTGTTGTACAGCGTGCAGAACGGACAGCCGCAGGATGCGTCGTCGCGGGACGCTTCAAATGCTTCGTTGACGGGTATGGTATATATCTTTTCCGGCATGAAAATCACCTTTCTTTCGTTGGTTTTGAGAATCGGAGGAACCTTGCCCCCGACATCATTGGCACGTCATGCAAAATACAGCGAATAGAGCTTCGCATCGAACATCCGGAACCGCAGGCGGATTGCTTTTCCTTCATATGCAGCAAAATCCCCTCCGTCGGCGAAGCGAATCTCGCGGTCGGTCGTGTCGCCGAAGATTTCAAAGCTCTCACCCTCCGACAGCTTGCCGCCGTTCGCATCGAGGACATCCACATAGATATACCCGGCGGCGGAGGTGGAAAAATTCAGATGCAGAGCGTGTCCGCAGAACACAAAGGGCCCCGTCACGACATACCGTTCTTCTCTCTCTGCCGCAAGACACGCAAAGCCGTCTTTGCGCAGCGTATACTGCCGCAGAACCGCAGGCTTGTCGGCACCGATGCCCGTCTCCACGTTGAACAGGGTATAGGTATGCTCACCGGTATCGACCAGCGGCCAGGAAAGATAGCAGTCGCCGTAGATCCAGTTGTATGCATCCTCCAGACCCGGCGTCATAAAGGCTTCGGTGTACCGGTGGAAATGCACGCCGTCGCGGCTGCACATGAACATCGCATCGGTGGTTGCCCGTGCGAATCGATCCTCAATGGAATGGCTGGCACGCAGCTTTGTATCCCGGCTGGCAAACTGCTCGTCGTTGTAGGTCCAGCGCTTGCGCTCGACGTACCGCGTGGGAAAACCGACGGTCATATGCGGGGCGCGCGGATAGAGCATGACATTGTTTGTATACATCTGATAATCGAATCCGTCGTCGTACTGAAGCGGGATCTGCTCCGACCAGTTGACAAAATCGGTCGAGGTAATCAGACGGACATCGCGGACACAGTCACCGTCCGCCCAATGCAGGTCACGGACATAGCCGTAATAGGTTCCGTCCTTCCAGAAGAAGGGGTTCAGCGAGTCAAAGCGTCCCTTGTCCGTGACGAAAAACGGCTTTTTGAAGTGATAGCCGTCACCCGATGCCCAGCACCACAGTGTGCGGATATCCAGCTTCCGATCACGGAACACCAGCGTCATCACCTTATAGCGTTCATCCGCAGGACAGGCGGGATTGGTATCATAAAAGACACAGAGAGAGCTGTCATCAAGCCCGTCGATGACAACATTGGTGCTGCTCCCATCCTCGTCCGGATACAGGTCGAGCGCCGGACGTGAAAAATGGAGCCCGTCCTCGCTTTCAAGAACATGGAGCTTATAGCGGCGCTGCTCCATACTCGGGTCAAAGGTGATATAATATAACTTATAGCCCCCCTCGTCCCGGACGACATTCGGATAGCTGATGGAATGTCTTTCATCCGGACGGTCAAAAACAAATCCGATGTCTGCCTTGACGGGCGGAATCAAGCGGTGTCCGGCGTTGGTTCTGTCGGTATCGATGAAAAAATCATCCCAGAAGACTTCCCGTCTGCCGCCGATGGAAATGACGTTGTTGTCCATTATGTTCATCCTTATTTTCGTACCGTGAAAATGTTCTTTGAAAATCAGAGCTTTGCGCGAATCACCATGCTTGCGATTCCAACCGCAGCGAGAACGATGCCAATGACAAGGAAGACGATCATACGCTGATGGAGGCTCATATAAAGGTCAGCCGATCCGTCAAGTACATGGTAGTATCCGTGCCGGAAAAACGCAGACAGAAGTAAGGACAGCGCACCGGCAATCAAGCCGGTGATGCCGGCGATGAACAGCAGTTTATTCATGTTTTTCTCCTTTCACCGGCACTGCGGCACCGTGCTGCGCGGGATATGACGGACCGTTTATTCGTCCGCAAACATGCCTTCCAGAATCAGCGTATCGATATCGAGAAACGCCTGCGTCGACATGGAGCCGTTGCAGCGGATTTCGCGTCTGGCGCCGCAGCGGGAGCAGGACACAAAGATCTGGTCGCGGTCACAGACGATGTCATATTCGCCCGTCTCTCCGCGCTCGGTACAGCGGCAGACGATCTTGTCATCGGCCTCCAGCTCACGCACGACAAACAGCACCATATCGTAGATGTGGTTGTCGGTGAAGTTGACTTCGTCGTAGTACGTTTCGTCCCCGTCATCCTCCGCATCGTCGCGCAGAAGATCGGAAAGGGTTGCATCGTCGCCGTATCCTGCCTCCCTCAGCATATCGAGCAGCTGCTTTTCGTTGTCGGCAAGGGCAGCAAGCACGTCGTCCTTGTGACCGATGAAGCAGATATCAACGCCGGTCATGCCGCAGGGGATGGTGTAGATGCTCTGGTCGAAGAAAGCTGCGTGGGACAGCACATACTGGTGGGGCTTGGGGCAGAACATACAGGGTACGGTCAGACGGATTTTGCCGTCGCCGCACTTCTGAATGAGCAGCTCCGAATGGCCGCAGTCACATTTGAGCTTGATCATATCGCCGGACAGCGCGAACACGCCGACCATGGCAAGAATGCCCGAGCCGCAGTGCGGACAACGGTAGGCAATCGTGGATTCCGTATTTTTCAGTACCATAACTTTCTATTATTTCTCACAGGTTCAGCGGACTTTGTTGTTTTTGACAAGACCGGTAATCAGCAGGACAACGGAGAGAATGCACGCCGCCGCCATGATGACGTAGGCAATCATCTCGGAGGTGATCTCCACACCGGCAATCGACGGCGGGGTCTGTACCGGTTCTGTCACTGCATCCGTTTCCACAGGTACGGTTTCGATGGGGTCATCAACGACAGGTGCGTCCGGTTCCTCGGTAATGGCTTCCGTTTCGACAGGTGCCGGTGTCACCTCAAGTGCCGGCGCATTGGTCGCCATGAACGCCTCGAGCAGTGCCTGTTCGGCAAATGCCTGGTGCCAGATTTCATGACCAAGCTCCGGGTAAACGGCATAGGTGAAGTCCTGTACATTTTCGTAGCCGGTATTGACCTTGTCGGCGAGATTGCGGACAGAGTCGGGCGGCGTGACCGTATCGTTTTCGGAGAGGAACGCATACACCTTGGTCTGTGCAAAGACAGCGGCATCGGCGTCGGACTCCACGGTATAATCGGTCGTGCCTGCGACGAGGTATGCGGCGGAAATCGGAATCATACCGTCCGTTTTCTGCATGGCAATCAGCTCGTAGCCTGCGGTTGCGCCCATGGAGATACCGCCGATGAGAATGCGTTCACCGTCGATGGGCAGCTGCATAACATGGTTTTTGACCAGATCAAGCAGCAGCTTCAGATACAGATTGTCGTTGTCCGTCCAGGTGGTTCCCTGCGGACACTGCGGCGCGAGAATGATATAGTCTGCGGCATACGTTCCTGTGGTAAGGAAGGCGTTGATCAGACCGTTCTTTGCGTCGTTGGAAATCTGTGCGGAATTTTCGTCGCCGCGCAGATCTTCATCGTGCAGCCAGATCAGCAGACCGTATTCGCGGTCGCGCGGGATTTCGATGACCGGTGCATCGGGGACAGGCTCGGCAACGACCTCGTCATCCTCTGCGGGCGCAGCATCGGAATCAGAATCAGCAGGGATGTCGAAAACGGCATTGTCTGCGCTTTTCGGGAATGCCGCTGCAATCGCATCGGGAAGGTAGATGCGGTACGGCAGGAATGCCGTTTCGGAAATCGCGGTATTCTGGTATGCATGTGCATCCATGACGCCGCGCAGATCAACAGCCGCCGCAGTTGGCATTGCCGTGACAATCAGCATGGAAATCAGAACAAAGATCAGTGGGAGTACGCGCATGTTACGTGCTTTCATTTCTTCGGTTCATCCTTTCTCTGGGGGTTTTTGAAGAACTGGTAATAGCCGCATTTGATCATACCGTTATAAAGACGGCGGATCTTATCGGCGCGGCGGCCGTAATGGAACTCAAACTGCTCATCGGAGGTCAGGATATAGATCTGCCAGCGGTCGAGCGTCGCAAAGTGGCGTCCCATCGCACGGTAGAGATCAAAGGCGCTCTGCTCATCCATCAGACGTTCCCCGTAGGGCGGATTGCAGACAACGGTGCCGCGTCTGCCGCCGGTTCTGATACGCAGAGCATCGTGCTGGAACGTTTTGACAATGTTCTGCATTCCCGCGCGAACGACATTGTCCTGTGCCGTGCGCACCATATCGCGGTCAATATCGGACGCCCATGCCTCAAAGGCAGTATTCAGGTTTTGCAGATCGCGTGCTTCCTCGCGCGCCTGTGTCCAGACGGCGGGCGGAATGTCATAAAAATCCTCAGCGGCAAAGGCGCGGTTCAGACCGGGTGCGGTCTTCGTCATATACAGCGCCGCCTCCAGCGGAATGGTACCGGAGCCGCAGAACGGGTCCCAGAACAGCACATCCTCGCGCGGTCTTGCAATGCGCACCATCGCCGCGGCAAGGGTTTCGCGCAGAGGCGCAGCCCCGGCGGCAGGACGGTATCCACGCTTATGAAGGGCAGTACCCGAGGTATCGATCATCAGCGTCACGCGGTTATCAAGGATGAAGAACTCGATCTGATACTTGACGCAGTCCTCCGAAAACCACGAAATGCCGTATTCACCGGACAGACGCTCGACAATCGCCTTTTTGACGATGGACTGACAGTCGGGAATGGAGTAGAGCTGGCTCTTGATGGAATGCCCCTTGACCGGGAACGCATCGTTTTCACCGATCCACTGCTCCCACGGCAGGTTTTTCGTGCCGTCGAACAGCTCGGTGAAGGTGAAGGCGTTGAACTGTCCCATTTGCAAATAGACCCGCTCCGCACAGGACAGCCAAAGATTGCACCGCGCAATCGCCGTGATATCCCCGCGGAAGGTGACACGTCCGTCGATGGTCGAAACACGCTCATAACCGAGCGCGTCGATTTCCTCGCCAACGAATTTTTCCAGTCCGAACAGGCATGTTGCCACATACGTATAGATTTCTGCCATGCAGTGATTACTTCCTTTTTGTTTTCTTCTTATATTTTAACACAGATGGGCTTCTTTTTCAATAGGTTTTGGAGATTTTGGAGGATACGCAGCGGTTTCTGTAAGATGTAGGGACAGGCGTCCTCGACTGTCCCTGTGTCTGCATTGAAATACGGGACAGTCGGGGACGCCTGTCCCTACGAATTTTGACGATCATGCATTTCCGGAACAGAACCGTCAAACGCCGCCTTATTCCTCAACGACGCTGATGTTGGGGTTTTCGCGTCCGAGATCCGTGAGCATGTCCAGCATCGCCTGATACAGTGTTACCATGCGGGAGGACTGCTTTTCGCGGTTGATGATATGGAAGGTGACGGCACCTGACTTATTGAATCCGCTGAGGATATCGTGCAGGGCGTCCAGGTTGCGTCCGTAGTAGTCGGGCAGAAGAAGCTCGCGCTCAAGGTAGTCATGCAGAACCTTGCGCGAGCGCAGTTTTTCGCAGTTAATGAGGATGTCTTTCATGGATGTTTGCTCTTTGGAACCTTTCGTGGAAAATGCCGTAAAATTTTTGCCGGGAAATGATGCATTTTATTGGGGATACAGTTGTTCAAACGAGGAATAGTGGTCGGCGGTATACCAGATATTGCCGTCCGTATCATAAACGAGGCGCTCGCCGCCGCGATAGCCGCCCTGATAGTTGACATCGCATTCGGTATACGCCGCGTCTTTGGGAAGCAGTCCCTCATAGTTGCCGAACCGGTCGCCGCCGATGACAGCACCGGGAGCAACCTCCCAGAGATTGCCCTCGGAGGAGATCCAGCCGAGTGCCTCTGCTTCTTTTTTTGTCATGTAATTGGGCGGAAGCTCGTCGTATTCGGCCAGGTAATAGGCGACCTCGTCCGCGGTGTAGTATTCCTCACCGTGGATAATCAACGGCTCCGAAAAGATATCGTCAATGCTTTCGGGCAGGACACTGCCATCTCCGCGGTCATCGGGAACCAGCTTTGTCTGGACATCGACAAAGTCGGCATCCTGAAGCTGACCCTGTTTCAGCTCGGAAAAGAGCAGACCGCCGACGGCAATGACGCACGCGAGTACAAATACAAGGACCTTTTTCATATTGCCATCGCCCCGTCAGTGATCCGATTTGTCAGAGGAGGGAGCTTCCGCATCGCAGGGCGGAACCTTGACGCTCTTTTTGATGGTGAATTTACTTTCCTTGCCCTTCATCAGACGCTGAATGTTCTCGCGGTGCATGGCGACAATCATGACCATCAGCACAAACGACACCAACGTCGGAATGAACGGAACGCCCGCCGGATCCCGCACCAGCATATAGACGCGGTTGAGAATCAGCGGATACATCATGACGGTCATAATCGAACCAAGCGACAAATACTTTGTTGCGGCAACGATGCAGATGAAGATGAAAATCAGAATGATGAAGGCAATCGGTTCGGTACACAGCACGAGTGCCGCGGTGCTTGCGACGCCTTTTCCGCCCTTGAAGCCGAAGAAGATGGGGAACACATGACCGATGACCGAGAACAGACCTGCGATGTACATGCCGGATTCGGCTGCGAGCAGTGCGCCGATCCCAACGGAGATTGCGGTTTTCAGCATATCGCCGACGAGCGTGGCAGCAGCGGCGCCGCGTCCGTAGGTACGCATCATATTGGTCATGCCGGCATTGCCGGAGCCTTTGGTACGGATGTCCTCACGGTAGAAGGTGCGGGAGATCAGCACGGCCGTATTGATGGAGCCGAGCAGATAGCCGATGATGGCCGGCAGAACACATGCCAGCGCGACATACAGGGCAAGCATCCCCTTGGAGGACGCCTCCACATTGTCGAGAAACAGGACGCCGAAGAGTCCTTTTGTTAAAATTTCAGACACGGTTGTAATTTCCTTTTTTGTTTTGATTATTTGGGGATGTTGTTAGGGGCTGATGGTTGAAATTCCGCGTCCAAGCCTTCCCTGGTGAGGGAAGGTGGATTTCGATGAAAACGCCCCTGCGTTTTTATCGAAAGACGGATGAGTCGTCAACACGGCGACAAGGTTGCAGAGCATACCGCAGCAAGAAGAAATGTGAAAGTGGATTATCATTCAAAGAACCGTTTATCACATATAAGTAACAAAGAACGACTCAAATCCGTCGAAGATGCCTTTGGCATCTTCTGAAGAAAGCTCCGCTTCCTTCGACAAATATCCCACGGGAATTTGACACCTTCCCTGACCAGGGAAGGCTTGGATAGTGCGCGTCATTACCTTACCGTTCTATCCGACACACATCCGAACACAATCCACATCAACCTCGATTATTCGTCGCCCTTCTGACGGATGATAAACTTAATGGGTGTACCGTGGAAGCCGAAGACAGCGCGCAGCTGGTTTTCCAGATACCGCTGATAGGAGAAGTGGAACAGCTCTGCGTCATTGCAGAAAATGACGAATGTCGGCGGCTTGATGGACTGCTGGGTCCAGTAGTAAATCTTTAAGCGCTTGCCCTTGTCGGACGGCGGCTGCACACGTGCGGTTGCGTCAGCAAGCACGTCGTTGAGCATACCGGTGGAGATACGCATGACCGACTGACCGTAGACCGACACAATCTGCTCAAAGAGCTTATCGGTACGCTGACCGGTCTTTGCGGAAACGAACGACAGCGGTGCGTACTGCATATACGACAGCGACTGGTAGATCTTCTCGGTGAACTGCTTTGTTGTCGCGTTGTCCTTTTCAATCGCATCCCACTTGTTGACGACGATGATGGATGCCTTGCCTGCGTCGTGCGCCAGCCCTGCAATCTTTTCGTCCTGCTCGGTGATGCCTTCCTCGGCATCGATCATAATCAGACAGACATCGGCACGCTCAACTGCCATTTTTGCACGGAGAACGGAGAACTTTTCGAGCCGGTCCTCAACCTTCGACTGACGGCGGATGCCCGCGGTGTCGATGAAGATGAACTTGCCGTGTTCGTTTTCAAACTTGGTATCGATGGCATCGCGCGTCGTGCCAGCCATATCGGCGACAATACAGCGTTCCTCGCCGGTCAGACGGTTGACGATGGACGACTTGCCGACGTTGGGCTTGCCGATGACGGCGACCTTGATATAATCCTCATCGCCCTCGACCTCCTCGTCGGACGGAGACAGCTCCAGCACGCGGTCGAGCAGGTCGCCGGAGCCGGTACCGTGCAGAGACGACAGCGGAATCAGATCCTCGTCAAAGCCGAGCTCATAGAACTCGTAGAATTCCATCGGAAGATCGCCGATGGTGTCGATTTTGTTGACCAGCGGAATGATCGGCTTGCCGGAGCGCTTGAGCATCATGGCAATATCGATGTCCTCGGGTGCCAGACCGCGCTTGCCGTCGACCATGAACAGAATGACGTCTGCCATATCGATGGCGACCTGCGCCTGTGTCTTCATCTGGGACAAGAGGATATCGTCGGACTTCGGCTCGATACCGCCGGTATCGATGATGGTCAGCGCACGGCCGTTCCACTCGATTTCGTATAGGATGCGGTCACGGGTCACGCCGGGGATATCCTCGACGATGGACACGCGCGTACCCGCCAGTTTATTGAACAGGGTGCTCTTGCCGACGTTCGGACGGCCGACAATCGCTGCCACGGGTTTGGACATGTTTTTTCCTCACTTAAATGAATTGTATTTAATATATTATACCAAATTTATTTGAAACAGAATTGAACGAAATATGAAATATCTATTAACTGGCGCAAAGGAATTGGAAGATTTTGCCAAATATTTTGGTGACTATTCCAAGGGTTACTTCTCATCCTTATCGGAAAAGAATACCTTCACGGCGACACCGAGCGCCAGAATCGCGGCGGCGGCACCGAACGCAGCAACAGCCATTGCGGCGTCCTTGACGGACTTTTTCTCCTCCTCCTGCTTTTCGGCATCGGCAGGCGTCAGAATCTCGATTTTGATATCTTTTCCGGCGATGGAATTCGGATAGACCTTCGCGGTCAGATCGTCGCACACCGCGATGCGGCCGAAGCGCTCACCGTCGTCGGTGATGTGGCGGTAATCCTCCTGATAGTCGCGGCAGTCACCCGTTTCAAAAAGCTTGAGCAGGGAGATGGGAACCTGCTCCTGATCGGAATTTTCCGTCACCGTGTCGGGTGTCTGCTGTTCCAGATATTCCTGGGATATTGTGGAGAAGATATAGCCGTAATTGGACAGCGGCTCATCGACCATCCAGTTGGCGACGTACTGCACCGAGGCATTGTGACGGTAGGAGGTCAGTCCCTGCTCGATGTAGCCCTCCGCCGTGGTCACGCCGTCGGCAATCATATAATAGCCGTCGATTTCGTTGCCGAAGGTCTTGCCGCTGCCGTCAAGAACAGAGGCGACATAGTCCATCGAAAAGGCATGGTCAAAGCCGGGTGCGTCATCGACCACGACAAGATCGGCCTTTTCCGAAAGATCGGCAAAGCCATAGGTACAGCGGCGCACCGAAGCACCGTCCCAGACGCATCCGAACTGCACGGCAAACGGAATGATGGGTGCGGCGGTCTTCTGCGCCTCGGAAAGCCGGTCGATCAGCGCCTTCAGCACGCGGTGACGGCACTGATAAAAGAGCACACCCAGCACGCCGCGTTCGCTGTCATCGGGCATCGGCACCGCATCGAACGTCGGATAATCCGTACCGAGATCGAGGTTCAGATCTGCGGCTGTTTCATATACCGAGGATAAATACGCACAGAACGCGCGCTTCATATGGACGGAATAGTCATATGCGCCAGCGCACCAGTACTCCGTCTCGCAGTACGGCGTGAACGTCGGGTAAGCAAATGCAATGACCCCCGGACCGAACCGCTCGGCAAAATGCGAGACTGCCGCGGCATAGAAGCGCACCATGCACTCCGTTCCGCGCGGGCTGGCATAGGAGACCATGGCGGTACCGTAAAGGGTTTCGGGGACATGCGTGTCAGCGCCGTATGCATACTGGAATTCATCGGTATCGATGACCGCGTCCAGCGCCGTTTTGGTGCCGTCCTCCAGCGTATGTACCTTTCTTTGCAGGTCGACGGTCAGAATGACATCCATTCCTTTGCCGGCAATGTAGGCAATCTGTTCATCATACGGTGCAAAGTCGTAAACACCGGGGATTTTTTCCGCATTGAACCACGACAGATGCAGACGGACTGTGGTAAAGCCCTGTCGGCTGACGCGGTCCACAAGGCGGGTAAACGCCTCCCATTCGGTGATTTCAAAGTTCCAGATGACAAACGCCAGTCTTCTTTTCGTCTGGGCTTTGGATTCCATTCTCACATGCTCCCTTCTATCTCAGGATTCTCTCGTTTTCAGCCAGATCAGCAGAACGGAAATGTCCGCAGGGCTGATGCCGGAAATACGCGATGCCTGCCCGATGCTCTCGGGACGGATCTTTTGCAGCTTCTGTGCCGCTTCAATGCGGATGCCCTTGATCTGCGAATAATCGGCATCCTTGGGCAGAAGTGTATTTTCCAGACGGCGGAACTTTTCAACCTCCGCCATTTCACGGGCAATGTAGCCCTCATATTTGATTTCAATCTGCGCACCGTCGATGACCGCGCGCGGAAGCTCGGGTCTGGTGGTGTCGACCGCTGTCAGCGCGTCATAGTCCAGCTGCGGACGCTTGAGCAGCTCACAGAGGCGCACACCGGTGGTCGGCGGCTGGGTTCCGCGTTCTTCACAGATGCGCTTCAGTTCGGCTGTCGGCGGCAGAGAGATCGAACGGGTTCTTGCAACCTCGCGCCGGATGGCTTCCTGCTTTTCAAGGAATTTCTGATACCGTTCCTCACTGACAAGACCGATTTTGTAACCGATCGGCGTCAGACGCGCATCGGCGTTGTCCTGCCGCAGCAGCAGACGGTATTCCGAGCGGCTTGTCATGACGCGGTAGGGCTCGTTGGTACCCTTTGTGACGAGATCATCGATCAGCATACCGATATATGAGGTTTCGCGCGTCAGCACGAGCGGTTCACGTCCGAGAATCTTCTGTGCGGCGTTGATGCCGGCGACAATGCCCTGTGCCGCGGCTTCCTCATAGCCGGAGGTGCCGTTGAACTGACCTGCGCCGTACAGACCGTCGATGTCCTTGAACTCAAGCGTCGGGTACAACTGGGTCGGGTCGATGCAGTCATACTCGATTGCATACGCCGTGCGCATCATCTGTGCATGTTCCATGCCGGGCAGGGATGCGAGCATCTTTTTCTGTACTTCTTCCGGAAGAGAGGAGGAGAAGCCCTGTACGTAAATTTCCTCGGTCTGCCAGCCCATCGGCTCCAAAAACAGCTGATGGCGCGGCTTATCGGAGAAGCGCACGACCTTATCTTCAATCGACGGGCAGTAGCGCGGACCGACACCGTGGATGCGTCCCGCATAAATCGGACTGCGGTCGAGGTTCGCGCGGATGATATTATGCGTATTTTCGTTGGTATAAACGACATGACACGTGGTCTGCGGCATCGCGTGATATTCATCACGGTCAGTGCGGGTCGAGAACGGCTCGGAGCCGTATTCGCCCTCCTGGACCTCCATGCCGTCAAAATTGATGGAGGATTTGAGAATTCTTGCCGGGGTGCCGGTTTTGAAGCGCATAACGCGCAGACCCTCGCGCTCGAGTGCCGAGGTCAGCTCCGTTGCCGGGAGCATTCCGTCCGGACCTGACGGGAAAGCGACCTCACCGACGATGACCTGTGCGCAGAGGAAGGTTCCGGCGCAGATGATTGCGGCTTTGACGTTCCATACCGCGCCGTATTTGGTGGTGACGGAATCGATGTGACGGTGTCCGCTCTCATCCTCAGAACAGTGGAAATCGGTGATTTCCGCCTGCACCATCGTCAGATTCGGGGTCATTTCTATGGTATGCTTCATCAGGGTACGGTACGCCTGTCTGTCTGCCTGCACGCGCTTGGAATGCACCGCCGGACCTTTTCCGAGGTTCAGCGTCCGGCTCTGGATGGTAACTTTGTCTGCGGCGTAACCCATCTCACCGCCGAGCGCATCGATTTCATAGACAAGGTGGCCTTTTCCCGTGCCGCCGATGGACGGATTGCACGGCATATTACCGACTGCGTCCAGATTGATTGTAAATAATACGGTACGGAGACCCAATCTGGCACATGCCAATGCTGCCTCGATACCGGCATGTCCGGCGCCGACGACTGCGACGTCGGCATCTCCTGCCTGATATGTTATCATGAATGTTTCCTGTCTTTTTGTTTTGGATTTTTGGGAATGATTACGCTTTGAGAAAGCGCGAATGCGTTTTGATCGAAAGACGGATGAGGGTTCCCTGTGATACGCCCCATTACTTTGACATCATCTGCATGACCTGCCAGCCGACGGTTTTATCGTAGATTGCAATCATACCGCCCTTGGAGGGGATGGAGATATAGTCGAAGACCTGCGGCAGGATCCAATTTCCGTCGCTATCGCAAAGACCTTTTTTACCCTTTTCATTTCCGACGACGATCAGACCGGAAACCGACGGGGTCACATGGGAATAGGTGGGCTGAACGATCCACTCACTCTTATAGTTCATGCATCCGTACAGCTCCGTTTCCTTATTTTTGAGCAAAAGCACACCGTCGGCATAGGCTTCCAGCGTATAGCCTGCGGGAAGCGGCTGCTGATTGCCGTTGACATCAAAGAGGAAGGTTTCGTCGGATTCCTTGATATAGTCATAATATTTATAGTTGACGAGATTCTTTCTGACGCGGATACGGGTCAGACCGTGGCTGAAATAATAGCTGCCGAGCGCCTCGATGCCGTCGGTATCGGGCAGGGTGATATTATAATACGTCTGGAACTTCTCGGGTCTTGCATATTCCATCTGATAGACTGCCGCGCCCTGCTCATTGAGGAAGTATATGAAATAGTGATCCATGGCGATGGCATAGCCGTCGTGGAAATTATACGCCTCGGTATAGCGCGGATAGATCAGAATCTGTCCGGTTTTTTCGTTTTTATAGCCCCAGCGCTGAGAACCGCTGTCATAATAGCGCACAATCTCACAGTCGCTTTCACCGAAGTCCAGCGGCGAATCGAATTGCAGACCGAAATCGGTTTCTGCCGGCGGAAATTCGTCGTTATAGCTGCTGACAACCCATTTTCCGTCCTGCAAAATATAATAGGTATAGCGCTCGAACTCCATTTTCACCGGTTCTTCTTCAAAGAAACCGGTTTCGACCATACGTCCGGTGATGAGGTCCTTGTTCAGAATCGGCAGATAGACCTCCTCTGTGACACGTCGGACGGCCGCAAACAGCGGATTGCCGTTTTCATCGCGCAGCTCGGTCAGGCGGAAGGAGGATTCGTCGTAATCGGACAGAAGGGTCGTTCCGTCCGGCTTGAGCAGGGTGAACTTGCCGTTGACCTCACGGAGGATATAGCCGTTGCACAGGGTGACAGCCGGGCGGTCCGTCGTGACAAAAACTTCCTCTGTGACGACACAGCCGCGTTCAAATTCGGTTGTCTGTGTCGTGCGCGCCTCATATTCGGAATACGAATAGTTTTTGCCCAGTCCCGACAGCGGGAGCTTGGCGAGAACCGTTCTGCCGCGCTGATAGATGCCGGTGTTCTGCGTCCGATAGCCCTTATTCTGATACGTTTTCACAGACTGGAAGTCCGCGGACACACTCTTCGCATTCTCGCGCTGTGGAGTTTGTACTGCGGCGGGACCCGATGCGGAATTGTCCGGTACCGGTGTTTGGGTGACGGTATTGCCATTCTGGGTTGGCGGAATTTCAGCCGTATCCGAGCCGACCGGTTCGGTGACCGCTTCCGTTTCCGGTGCATCGGGTTCGGTGACAGCGTCCGTCTGCACATCTTCCGTTTCGCTCTCCGACGGATCCTGTGCGGAATGCAGCGGCACACGTTCGATGAACGTGAAATCGAAATAGCCCTGAAGATACATCATCGCGCCGACCGTCATGGCAAGCATGAGTGACAGAGCAACGAGCCGAACGGCCTGGGTTCCGATAAAATGAAGGGTACGGTTCTTCATACATGTTCCTTTCGCTTTGTAAGTTTCACACGTTATTTATGGTATTTTCCGCCGCCGAGAATGTTCATGGCGCGGTAGAGCTGTTCGCACAGAATCACGCGCATCAGCTGGTGCGGGAAGGTCATCTGAGAAAAGGAGAGCTTCCAGTCGGCACGCGCTTTGACCTCATCGGA
Source organism: Oscillospiraceae bacterium (assembly GCA_015064785.1). Lineage (GTDB taxonomy): Bacteria > Bacillota > Clostridia > Oscillospirales > CAG-272 > RGIG3925. The sequence continues at coordinate 22,075 of SVRM01000019.1, read as the reverse complement.
AAGCCCGTCTGAGCCGCCGATGATAAACGCGATCTCCGAATACCCGTCGGTTGCAAGGGCATCGAGCCGTGCGGCAAACTGCTCCGAGGAGCATTGCTTGCCCTCAATGCACAGCGCACAGACATAGGCGCGTTTCGGGATGGATTCCAGAATCTTTTTTCCTTCTTTTTCAAGCGCCGCGCGGATCTCGTTCTGCGATGGGTTCTCCGGCAGATGCTCGTCCCGGCACTGGACCTCCGTCACACGGGCATACGCACCGAGGCGCTTGATATATTCCTTGAGGGCATCCGTCAGGTATTTTTCCTTGATCGTACCGACGGAAATGATCGTCACATTCAGCACAGCGCGGCTCCTTTTTCCATTGTCTTCTGCATGGGCAGAATCATCCTTATTATAATAGTATACTCCATCTTCGCCCCGTTGTCAAGCAAATCACAAAAAAGACACGAAAACGTTACGTATTCGGCAGATTCCATGTGTGTTATCGCCAACGATTCCAAGGTCTTTCGTTCATCAGGAACCGTCACCGTCTTCTTCTTTGGGAAAGTCGACGCTCCGCGTAACTTCGTCACAACCCGTTCACGCGCTTTTTCTGATAATTCTGTGAAATCTCTTGCCGTGTGCGCATTTTTATGGTACAATAAAGTAAATAACGATTCTCCGAAGGAAAGGATCCCCGATTATGCTGTTTTCTGTCAACGAACCCGATCTGCGCGATGCCAATACACCGGAGCAGGCGGCAAAAATCGACCGCTCCATCCGCATTCTGACCATCATCGTCATCGCACTCGCCGCGGTCTTCCTCATCAATATGCTGTCCACCCGTGTCTTTGCACCGTCCTCCAACTATAAAAACGGTACTGCGGCAATGCAGGAGGGAAAATACGCCGAGGCTGTGGAGTATTTCACCGCTGCCGGCGACTATAAGGACGCAGCAGACCAGCTCGCCCGCGCCAAGCAGTCCTACGCCAACCTGCTCGCAGGTAAGGAAAATGCACTGTCCTATACCACCGCTTCCATGCCGTGGTACAGCGTCACCGAGGACGGTATGTTCGCGTTTGCCAAGGACGACTACGAAAAGGTCGAGGAAATGCTCCCAAATCCCGGTGAGATCATCATTCCCGATGTGCTTGACGGCATTCTGATTACCGCCATCAAGGAAAAAACGTTCCTCAATGCCGATACCGTCACCTCGGTCGTCATTCCCGATAAGGTCACAGCACTGCCCGACAGCCTGTTCTACAACGCAGCTGCCATGCAGTCTGTCACCCTGCCTGCATCACTGACCGTCATTGCACAGCGTGCGTTCATCAACTGCGCATCCCTGCAGTCTGTCACATTGCCCGCCGGGGTCCGTGAAATCGGTCTGCGTGCGTTCAATAACTGCTACGCGCTGACATCTGCCGACCTTGGTGCCTGCGAAAGCCTGACCACACTGGAATCTTATACCTTCTCCGAATGCTATGCACTTGCGGAAGTTTCTCTGCCGGCGTCGCTTACCTCCATTGAGGAAAATGTCTTCATCAACTGCGAGTCGCTGAAAACCGTGCGTTTCGGCGGCACGGAAGCCGAATGGAATGCCATTTCCATCGCGGAAGGCAATGAAGCGCTGCTGAATGCAAACATTGTGTTCGGCGGCTGAACGGAACCATAAAAAATCACAGCAAAGGAGTTGCTGCAAGTGGAGATTTGCAGCAACTCCAAATTTTTTGTGTTGAGTAATGATATCCCAACGCTTTAAGAAAACGCGAAACAAATGATATCCCCCGCAACGGGGGAACGGTGCTACTTTCTTTCCTGCGCGAAAGAAAGTAGCCAAAGAAGCGCGCTTTCGTTCGCTCTGAATTGATGCCAGAATACTGGATCGAAAGAGACAGTATTCGTGGCATCAATAGGAGCTCACTTCTCTGGCGGAATTATTATGCTATCCGCAAAGATGCGGTGGTGCGAACAGCGATGGCGATTGACAGCACCTTTGAAAATGGCAGAGATAAAAAGAGATGGTTAGCGTCTTCCTGCACGGATTGTCAGGTGGGATATTCTTCGTGGAATGTGTGACGAGGAATCTTGCTTTTTGGGCTGATTCACGTCATCATTCCTACTGCATATGCAGCTCTCCACAATAGGTCCGATAGAACAAATGGATGTTCACAGTACCGCCGCAATTGGATTCGCATCCACGGCTACGCCGTAGGATGCTGAATCTATGAAGAAAAATAAACTTTATAATCCATATAGGAAGACACGAACCTCTTCTATCAATCTTTGCCATTTTCAAAGGTGCTGTCAATCGCCATCGCTGTTCGCACCACCACATCTTTGCGGATAGCATAATAATTCCGCCAGAGGAGTGAGCATCTGTTGCCGCTTTGATAACAGTCTCTTTTTCGCTATTGTTCAGCGGCAACGTAATGCGAACGAAAGCGCGCCTTTTTGGTTACTTTTTCTCGCGCGGGAGAAAAAGTAACACCGTTTCCGTGCGGGGGATATCATTTGTTTCGCGTTTTCTTAAAGCGTTACTATAATATTGCCTGAAACAAAGGAGTTACTGCAAATCTCCACTTGCAGCAACTCCTTTGTTTCTATGTTTCCTTCATCCAATCCTTCTTATCCTTGAGCGCATCGTAAAGCTCCAGATAGCTGGTATGACGGGACTTTGGAATCTGTTTTTGGGCAACAGCATCGAGAATGGCACAGCCGTCTTCTCTGGTATGCGTACACTTGGTATAGCGGCAGCGTCCGATCTGCGGGACAAACTCACGGAAGGTATACGGCAGCTCCTCCACGGAAAAGAAGTCAAACCGCACAAAGTCCAGCATTGAAAAGCCGGGCGTATCCGCAAGATAGCCGCGGAATCTGCCATCCGAGCATTGCGGCAGGGAAAAGAGATGTACCGCACGTGTTGTATGCTTGCCGCGTGCGATTTTTTCGCTGATTTCACCGGTTTCCAGATCGAGATGCGGGAACAGCCGATTCATTAAGGTCGACTTTCCGACGCCCGACGCACCGCAGAACGCGGCAATCGTGCCGTCGTCAAAGCGCGCAAGATACCCGGCAATCCGTTCGTCCTCCGATGCTGTCTCCGCGTCCGTCACAAACACAGGAAAGCCGCATTTTTCGTACTTTGTCCGCATCTGCTCTGCACGGTGCGGTTCTAAATCGGCCTTGGTCACGATCAGCACAGGCTCGATTTCCTGATATTCGAGAATGCACAGCAGCTTGTCCAGAAAGCGCAGGGACGGATCGGGATCCTTTGCCGCTGCAACGACGAACATGACATCCAGGTTCGCCATCGCCGGACGGATCAGTGCATTGCGGCGCGGATAGATCTCCGCAAGCAAAGCACCGGTCTGCGCACCGCGATCCTGTCGGTTTTCCATTTCATCGTCGACGGTCACGCGCACCCGGTCGCCTACCAGCGGCGTCATGCCTTCATGGCGGAAGGTTCCCTTGGCACGGCAGTCCGTCTCACAGCCGTCATCCTCGCGCACGGTATACAGACCGCCGACACCGCGGACGACGGTTCCTGTCAGTTCACGGATCACGCGGCATCACCGTTATCGCCTTCCGCAGGTGTCTCATCAACACCCTCCGTTTCCGTCTCCTCACCGACCTTCGGCGGCTCATAATCGGGACCGCCCGAAACAGTGAAATCAATCTTCGTTGCGGACTTCGGCACCGACGCAAATTCCGGCTTGGACTGCGACAGAATCGTACCGATCGGCTGGTCGGAGGCGACATAATTGACCTTGCCCAGCGCCAGATCGTTTTCAATGAGAATCTTCATCGCCTCATCGCGCACCAGACCGAGGAAATTCGGCACGGTGACGTATTCCACCTTCTGTCCGCGGGAGACATACAGCGTCACGGTATCACCGGAGGTCACGGTATCACCCGCGAAGGGATCCATCCGGTAGACATAGCCGTCAAGCGCGGTATCGTGATATTCCTCAACGATCTTGCAGGCCAGACCCATCCGCGACAGCAGAAGCTCTGCCTGCCGATATTCCTGCCCGGTCAGATCCGCCAGCTTGAAGGTCTGTGCACCGAGGGAAACCGTCAGCGTCACCTTGCATTTCTGCTCGTGCTTTTCGCTGACCTTTCTCGCGGTTCCTTCCACCGGCTCCTGCGCGATGACCGTATTTTCCGGCGCATCGGCATCATAGACGGTATCCAGCTCAATTTCGTAATACTTCGCGTGCTCCATCGTTTCCAGAAGCGCATCGGAATAGATCATACCGACGAAGTTTTCAATTTCGATGGTTTCGTAGTCCTCATCGTTTTCCGCGATAATCATCTGCTGAAGCACATAGAAGATCGCAACGCCCATGACGATCATAAACGACAGCGCAACGCCGAGGATGACCGGGAACATCGAATAGCTGCCGCGGCGGCGCTTTCTGTGCGTCGTCACCGCCGGCTTGATCTTCTTGCCGCGGAATTCCTCCTCTTCCTCCTCAACCGGCTTGCGGGTGGGGAAGATGGTATCCGGTCTCTGCCGCAGCTGCATGACACAGCGCATCATCTCCGACGCACTCTGGTACCGGTATTCCGGATCCTTTTCCATGGCACAGAGAATCAGCTGCTCCAGACCCTGCGGCAGGGACGGATTCAGCTCTCCGGGCGGCAGGGGATTGTCGTTGACCTGCATCAGAACGACCGAAACGGACGATTCCGCATAGAACGGAAGCTGTCCTGTGACCATTTCATACAGCATCGCACCGAGCGAATACAAATCCGAGCGCGGGTCGATGAGCTTGCCGGATGCCTGCTCCGGGCTGATATAGTACACCGTACCGATCGCCTTGTCCGTCATTGTGACCGTCTCCGTATTCGGCAGCTTAGCGATACCGAAGTCCGTGACCTTAATGACGCCGTTTTTGAGCAGCATGATGTTCTGCGGCTTGATGTCACGGTGAATGATGCCCTTGGCGTGGGCGTGTTCGAGTGCGCGGAGGATCTGCTCCATATAGGACAGCGCTTCCTTCCAGCCGATGACGCCCTTCCGGTTCATATAGTTTTTCAGCGTAATGCCATGGATATACTCCATGACGATATATTTGATATCATCCTTCACCGATACGTCATAGATATTGACGATGTTGGGATGATTGAGCATTGCGACGGCGCGGGACTCATTGATGAACCGCTTGACCGACTGCGCGTCGTTGTTGATTTCTTCCTTGAGCATCTTGACCGCTACCGTCCGGTTCATCAGCATGTCATGCGCTTCAAAGACAACCGCCATACCGCCGATGCCGATGATCTTATTGATCTTATAACGCCGGTCAAAGACCTGTCCGACGTATTTTTCAAATTGCTCCATGCTCATGCATTAATCGTCCTTTGATTCGTTGATTTGGGTTTGTTTTAAGCGCATCAGCACAACGGTGATGTTATCTGCACCGCCGGTTTCGTTCGCCGCATTCACAAGCGCTGCGGCTGTGGCATCACCGTCATAGGGCTGTGCGGAAAGTCCCGCCGCCATAAGCGACTGAATCTCCTCCGCCTCGACATAGCCGGACAGACCGTCGGAGCAGAGCAGTGCGCACGCATCCTCGCTCAGTCTCGACAGATCGACGGAGAAAATATCGGATTCGATGCTGCGCTCGATGCCGACCGCACGGGTGATGACATTGCGGTTGGGATAGTCCCGTGCTTCCTCGCGCGTCAGCTTGCCCGTATCCATGAGATACTGCACAAGCGAGTGATCGCGCGTGATCTGTGTCAGCCGTCCGCGGTTATAAAGGTAGAGTCTGGAGTCACCGACGTTGACGGCATACAGCACATCGCCGACCACCAGCGCCGCAACCAGCGTCGTACCCATGCCCTTGAGGCTTTTATCCTTTTCGGTACTGCTGTAGACGCACTGATTGGCACCCGTCACCGCGCGTGCCAGCATGGAGGAGTAATCGCCCTCGGTTGCTGTCCGTTCACGCACCCGGTCGGTATGCATAAACGCCTCGACCGCCGAGACAAAATGTTCACAGGCAAGCGCCGACGCAATATTGCCGCCGTTGGCACCGCCCATGCCGTCGCAGACGACACCGAGCGCACAGCCGATATCGTTCCAGAGTCGAATCACGAAGCTGTCCTGGTTGTTTTTCCGGCGCAGGCCGATATCTGTTTTCCCATTGAGGATCATTGCAGATCACACTCCCTTTCCTTTGGTTTTTATGTTGAAGACAAGATATGTTTCTGAATCTGATTTTCGCGGTTGCGCAGCTGGCCGCAGGAGGCATTGATATCGGGACCGAGCGTTCTGCGTACCGTTGCGGTCATGCCGTTTTTCTCCAGAATCGCGGCAAACCGCCGTACATTGCTCATATCCGACGACGCAAAGTCGCGCTCGCTGATCGGATTGACGGGAATTAAGTTGATATGGATCGGCATCCGCCGTCCGATGTGCCGTTTCATCGTCTGCACAAGCTGAGCCGCACCCGCCTCGGTGTCGTTCTTACCGGCAATCAGTGTATATTCAAAGGAAATGCGGCGTCCGGTCTTCTCAAAGTACCGGACCGATGCAGACAGAAGCTGTGCGATGTTCCACTTGTGATTGACGGGCATGATTTCCGAGCGGAGCGCATCCGTCGGTGCGTGCAGGGAAATAGACAGCGTCACCGGCATTCCCTCGTCGGCGAGCCGGTCGATGCCGTCGACCAGACCGCAGGTGGACAGCGAGATATGGCGGTATCCGATGTTCAGACCCGACTCCTCGCCGACCAGACGCAGAAACTTCATGACGTTGTCGTAGTTGTCCAGCGGCTCACCAATGCCCATCAGCACAATGCCGGAGATCCGCTCGCCCATATCGCGCTGGGCGGTGATAACCTGACCGAGCATTTCCGCCGGGGTCAGATCGCGCACTCTGCCGCCGAGGGTTGAGGCGCAGAACGCACACCCCATGCGGCACCCCGCCTGCGTGGAAATGCAGATGGTATTGCCGTGGTGGTAACGCATGAAGACGCTCTCGATGTTCTGCCCGTCCGACAGCTCCCACAGATATTTGACGGTTCCGTCTTTTGCGGACACATATTTTTCAGCAATGACCGGGAACGGAATCACCGCCGTTTCACTGAGCTTTTCGCGCAGGGCCTTGGAGAGATTGGACATGCCGTCAAAGCCGACGCCGGCGTGCATCCACTTGAAAATCTGACCTGCGCGGAATTTCGGCTCGCCGATGGAGCGGCAGAAGTCCTCAAGCTCTTTGGGCGTCATCGACAGAAGATCGGTTTTTTTCACAGTTTCACTCATTGGTTTGTTTCATTCTTTCTTATCAGCTTGGCGGCAAAGAAGCCGTCACAGCCGGAAAATTCATCCGGGAAAAGCGTCAGCATTCCGTTTGGAACCTCACGCTCACCGACACGGAAGGGAACGGCTTCAAATGCGGGATTTGCATCCAGAAACCGCCGGACATTGTCTTCGTTCTCCGCACGGTTGAGCGTACAGGTGGAGTAGACGAGAATGCCGCCGGGTCTGACGTACCGCGCACAGTTTTCAAGGATGGCATACTGAATTCCGGGCAGGCGCACAAGCTCATCCTCCGTCTTGTGACGGATATCGGGCTTCTTGGAAAGCACGCCCAGGCCCGAGCAGGGAACATCGCACAGGACACGGTCGGCCATGCCCGCAAGCTCCGGCACAAACACAGCGCCGTTCTGTTCTCTTGTCTCGATGATCGAAATGCCGAGCTTCTCAGCACCCTCCGACACCAGACCCAGTTTGTTTTTGTGAAGATCACAGGAGAGAATTCTGCCCGTGTTGTTCATCCACAGTGCTGTGGAAAAGCTCTTTCCGCCGGGGCAGGCACAGGCATCGATGATAAACTCACCGGGGCAGGCGCCCAGCACATACGCGGCAATCTGCGACGCCTCGTCCTGCACAAAGCACTGACCGTCGGAAAAGCCCGGAATTTCGTCAATCGGGCAGTGACCGGTCAGCCGGATGCCGCCCGGAACATAAGTGGTCGGACGGTGTCCCACAGTTTTCTGCCGCATGGCATCGCCGAGCGTCTCCGCCGTTGTTTTCAGCGTATTGACGCGCAGGGTGATCGGCGGATTTTCGTCAAAGGCACGGAAAATCGCCTCCGTCTTTTCTGCTCCGTACATCTCCGACCACATCCGGCAAAGCCATGCAGGGTAGGCGTAGGTCACGCTGAGATAGTGGATGGGATCGGTTTTGGTGTCGGGAAAATGCAGCTTCTTTTCTTCTCTGCGGTAGGCATGGAGCATGGCATTGACAAAGGAAACGGCGCTCTTTGCGGCGAAGCGTCTGCAAAGCTCTGCCGCCTCGTTGACCACCGCATAATCGGGAACGCGGTCAAGGTACCGCATCTGATACAGCGACAGGCGCAGAATGATGCGGACATTGGCATCGATTTCGCCCTTGCGGTCGCTGAGTGCGTCGATGATATAGTCAAGCGTGATTTTCCGCTCGACCGTTCCGTAGAAGATCGCGGTGTACAGTGCTTTGTCCGCGCCCTCCAGTCTGTTGCGGCGGATGGCGGTATCCGCTTCAATGTTGGCGAATTTTTTGTTGTTTTCGTATTTTTGCAGCGATACAAACGCCGCTTCTCTTGCTGTCATAAATTACCTTTATTGATCTGTATTTTTATCACCGTCTGCGGCGGTTGTTGTCAGACACAATCGACCACAGGCGCAGAAGCTGAACCAGTGCCGACAGCAGTGCCGCGACATACGTCATTGCCGCCGCGGAAAGCACCTTCTTCGCACCGGACAGCTCGCCGCGGTCCAGAGAGCCGCTTTCCTCGAGTGCCGCAACGGCACGGCGCGAGGCGTTGAATTCCACCGGCAGCGTCACCAGCTGGAAGAATGCGACAACGGCATACAGCCAGAAGCCGACATAGGCCAGAGGACCGATGGACAGCAGAATGCCGAACATCAGAATATAAATGGACCATTGGGAGGCAAACTGCGTCAGTGTGACAATCGAGGCGCGGAGTCTGATCGGCGCATATCCCACGGCGTACTGCACCGCGTGACCTGCCTCATGTGCGGCGACACCGACGGCGGCAATGGACGCGGTTCCGTATACGGCATCCGACAGGCGGATGACATCGGCACGCGGATCATAGTGGTCGGTCAGATTTCCGGAAATGTGTTCAATCTGTACATGATGCAGTCCGTTCCGGTCGAGAATCAGACGCGCCGCGTCATATCCGGTCATCCGGCGGCGGTTTGTGACTTTGTTGTACTTATTGAACGTGGAGGACACAGACATCTGCGCCCAGAAAGAGAAAATCAGAACGGGAATCAGAAGCATGACATACGTCATGTCATATCCTCCGTAATAAACAGCCGGCACAGGAATTCTCCTTTTCTATCGTTTATTTTTTCTCCTCAAAAGCAGGGGAAAGCAGACGGTCACCCGCATCGATTTTTCTGCCGCGGATGAAGTCGCCGGCATTCATTCTGCCCTTTCCCTCAGGAACCAGCGCGGTGATGCCGAGAACGCCTTCTCCGCACGCAACGGCGATCACGCCCTTTTTGGCATCGACGGAGAGGACTTCTCCGACCGTACCGTGAACGCCTTCGTTTTCCACAACGACTGTGGAAACAATCTTCAGATTCTTTGTCTCCTTTTCTGTTTGCAGAACGGAGATGCCGAGCGGTGCGGGAGACAGTGCTCTGATTTTGTTATGCAGCGTCTGTGCGGAAGCGGAAAAATCCAGCGCACATTCCGCTTTTTCGATCTTCGGCGCATAGGTGGCAGCCGCGTCGTCCTGCACCTGCGGAACAACGGTACCGTTTTCAATCATCGGAATGACGGAAACGAGCAGCTTGCCGCCGGACTTACCCATGCGGTCATAAAGCGAGCCGAAATCCTCGTTTTCGCCGATGACAACCGCATCCTTTGCAATCATGTCGCCGGTATCAATGCCGTCTGCCATGAACTGAATCGTATTGCCGGTCACCGTCAGACCATCCATAATCGCACGCTGAATCGGTGCGGCGCCGCGGTAAGCCGGCAGATGGGAGCCGTGTACGTTGATGCATCCGTATTTCGGGTAGTCAAGAACCGTGCGCGGCAGGATCTTGCCGTATGCCGCAACGACGATCAGTTCGGGATCAAGCGCTGCAAGCAGTGCGGCAAACGCCTCGTCGCGCAGGGTGGTCGGCTGATAAACGGGCAGACCGAGCGTCTCTGCATATTCCTTTACCGGGGTCGGGATCAGCTTATAGCCGCGTCCCTTCGGTTTATCGGGCTGGGAAATGACACCGACGATGTCCCAGCCGTTTGCCTCCCTGTTTTCCCAGAGGGCAGTCAGCTGGTCGCGGGCAAACTCCGGTGTACCCATGAATAAGATTTTCATAAATCGGGGTTCCTCCTGTGGAATTGAGAAAAAGACTTATTCTTCTGTGACCATTTCTGCGTGGTCGATATACAGAATACCGTCGAGGTGGTCAATCTCATGGCAGAAGGCTCTTGCAAGCAGTCCCTCACCCTCCAGCGTGACAAGCGCACCGTCGCGGTTGAGGGCTTCTACCTTGACGTAGGCAGGACGGTCGGTATAGCCCTGTCTTCCGGGAACGGACAGACAACCTTCAATTTCATGCTGACTGCCGCGGCGTTCGATGATGACGGGGTTAATCAGCTCCAGCACCTCGCCGGGTTCGCACTCGATGACGACGACACGGCGCAGAACACCGACCTGCGGTGCTGCCAGACCGACGCCGTCCGCATGACGCATGGTTTCGGTCATGTCATCAAGCAGGGTCAGAATGCGTTTGTTGATATCGGAAACAGGACGGCTCTTCAGACGCAGTGCGGTATCGCCGTCCTTGAGAATTTTCAGCTTTGCCATTTTGGAGTTCTCCTTTTATGTTATAAATTAATCGATTGCAAAATTGCATTTTGCAATCGGTTTCATCGGGCTGACGCATAGCCAACGAAGTTGCAGCGCAACTTCTGAAGAAATGCAATGCATTTCTTCGGATGGCATCCCTTTGGTCGCTTTGAAGGTGTCTTTTTGGGCGGGAAACCCGCCCAAGCGACGCAATTTGTTTATATATCGCCCTTTGGGCGATGAAGGTAGGCAATTTTGCAATTGCCTATGTTATAAATTGCTCGGATTGACGTCGACGGAAACGCTGACACGCCCGGAGCAGAGCGTATATGCATCGGTCATGATCCGGTCGAGCAGCGCTCTTGTACGCCGGTTGAGACGGCACTTCAGAATCATGCGCATCCGGTATTTTTCGTTGATTTTATAAACCTGTGCTTCAAACGGTCCGAAAACCGCCATCTGCACATCGTGATATTCGCCGCCCGGTGCAATCAGCGCACGCAGATGCTCCGAAATTTTCGTCGCGGCGTTCATGACCTCGACCTCCTCGGCTGAGGTAAACGACAGCAGAACCATCTCGCAGAACGGCGGGAACACCATAGCCTCGCGCATCCGGATGGCACCGCGGTAAAAGGCTTCGTAATCCTGTGCCGCCGCGAGCCGCAGAATCTCGTTGTCGGGATTGTAGGTCTGAATGACAGCCCGCCCCGGCTTATCACCGCGTCCTGCCCGGCCGACCACCTGTGTAATCAGCGAAAACGCCTTCTCGGAGGCGCGGTAGTCATCCTGATACAGCAGGGCATCCGCCGACAGAATGCCGACGAGCGTGACATCGGGGAAATCGTGTCCCTTGGTGACCATCTGCGTTCCGAGCAGAACATCAAAGCTCCGCTGGCGGAAGGATTTCAGAATCAGGTCGTGTGAAAATTTTTCTCTGGTGGTATCCATGTCCATGCGCTGGGTGCGGATCTCGGGAAACCGTGTTTGAAGGTCCTCCTCGGCACGCTGGGTTCCGTAGCCGAAGGCATGGAGATGCGGCCCCTGACAGGACGGACACACCTGCGGTGTTCTGACACGTGTGCCGCAGTAATGGCAGACAAGCACGCCGCCGATTTCCCGCTGCGGCTGTCCGGGATCGATCGCCGCCGATTCCTGCGGACCGCTCTTTTTGTGCAGGGTCATCGGGACAGAGCAATGCGGACACATCACCGGATTTTTACAGGATAAGCAGGAAACATACTTATGATACCCGCGTCGGTTGATAAATAGTATCGCCTGCTCATTTTTTTCTTTTGTTTCATGCAATGCCGCGGAAAGCGTGCCGCCGAGCGGTGCCTGACCGCTGCCGTCGAAGACCTCTCCGTGCATATCCGCCATGACAACCTCAGGAAGCGCGGCACTGCCGTACCGGTTCTTCAGCGTCACAAGCGAGTAAATGCCGCGCTGTGCCTTGTAATAGCTTTCCAGCGACGGTGTTGCCGATGCCAGCAGCAGCAGTGCGCGGCTTGCGGTACAGCGGTACCGCGCGGCATCGCGTGCATGGTATTTCGGATTGCTGTCGGATTTGTACGTATGCTCCTGCTCCTCGTCGATGACGATCATGCCGAGCCGCTCAAACGGTACAAACACGGCCGAGCGGGTGCCGATGACAATATCGACCTCACCGCGCTTCACACGCCGCCAGACATCGAGCCGCTCTCCGGCAGACAGCGCCGAGTGCAGCAGCGCGACGCGGTTTCCGTAATACGAGCAGAAAATGGAAACCGACTGCGGTGTCAGCGAAATTTCCGGAACCAGCATGATGACCTGCCGTCCGTCGGCAATGACCTCATCCATCATCGCTTTGATGACGCGGGTTTTGCCGGAGCCGGTAACGCCGTGCAGCAGTGCCGCCTTCGGCTCATGGGTGCGGTACAAAGCCGTCAGCTGTTCCCATGCCGCCTGCTGTTCCTCGCTGAGGACATTGTCGTCTGCCGGCGGAGTTTTGTATGCCGCTTCATACGGATTGCGGAAGACCTGCTCCCGGCGCACCGTCAGAAAGCCTTCCTTTACCAGCGTCCGCAGGGCAGCGGAGCCGACGACATCCTGCGTTTCCAGAGAATTGATCTGCAATTCTTCGCCCTCCGCCGCGGCAACGCGCATCATGACGGAATGGTACGCCGCACTTCTGTGGCGGTATCCGTAGGTTTCGCGCAGGGCGGCATCTCCCTCGAGCATAGCGCGGATGTCATCCGGCGGGATCGGGGAAGAAAGATACATCTGATACACGGCATTTTCGCCGTCCGCCAACCGATAGGTGCGTTCCAGCATACCGCGTTTGACCATGGCGTCGGCAATTTTGAGTATCTCCGCGCCGAAGGTCTGCGCAAGCGTCTCACGCCGGACCGTTTTCTTTTTTTGCAGATGCGACAAAAGATCCGCCTCCGGCGACGATGCACCGGACAGCGAGGTGAGATACTGCTCTGCCGCCGCGCACTTCTGCGGGTCCTCGGGCCACGCATACTGTTCATGAATGCGGCGCAAAGCCCCTGTCGGAATGACCGCCTTTGCCGCATCACCGAAGGAGCAGAATGTCATCTCCTTCATATACCGGCACAGACCGAGCAGCTCCTCGGAGAGAACGAATTCCTCCGCGATGAGCTTTGACACCGGCTTGCAGCGGTCGGCAGGAAAGTCTGCCGGCAGATCGGCGTGCGATTGCAGCTCTGTCACAATGCCCATGACACGGCGGTTGCTGACGCCGAACGGCACCATGACAAATCCCCCGACCGTGACGCGCCCCGCCATTTCCGGCGTCAGGTAATACGTAAACGGTTTATCCACATGGTAGGGAATATCGAGAATCCGCACAATGGCATACTGCCGCAGGGGCATATTCTGCTGTTCTTGTGGCATATCCATACTCCTCCCCAAATGTCACAGCCGTTGTTTTCCGCGTCAGTTCCGGCAAATTTATGCTTCTTCGGTTTCCTCGCCGAGTTCTTCTTCGTCTTCCTCGTCTTCGTCCTCGTCATCTTCCTCGAAGATGGAAACAGCAGCCTCTGCTGCGGCTTCTACCGCTTCAATGGTCTGTGCGAGATCCTCGGATTCTTCCTTTTCTTCCTTGCCGCCCTCGCAGATGACAAATTCGCCGTTGTACAGGCGCTTGATTGCCGTCTTGACTGCCTTTTCGTCGCGGATTTCGCGCTTAATCATGGAAGCCAGGCTCTTGTCGGTTTCCTTGTTGGCGAGCATCTTTTCTGCGAGTTCACGCTGTTCGACGTATTCGTCGGTGACAATACGTGCGCACTTTGCGGTTGCGATGCAGAGGGTATAGCGGTTGTACTGGCCTTTGGTAATTTCATCGATGGACGGATAGATCATGGTATTGTTTCTCCTTTTCGGTATATGGATTGTGATATAGGATTATTTATCAAAAAAATGGATCGCGTTTTCGAGATTGCGTCCGACGCGGTGCTGCTCGGATGCAATGATGTTGACAATTTCCTCGGCGGCCGCGCCGGCACCGTCGTTTTCGTTGACGATGATGTAGTCATAATCGGGCAGGCAGCGGATCTCCTCGCGCGCCTTGGCCAAGCGGTTGGCGATGTCCTCCTCGGTATTGGTGCCGCGTCCGCGCAGACGTGCTTCCAGCGTTTCTGCATCCGGCGGCAGGACATAAATGAGAACCGCTTCCGGACACAGGCGGCGGACATTCATCGCGCCCTCAACCTCGATTTCCAGAATCACGTTGAGACCTGCGACTGTGCGCTCGTACAGCTCCTTCTTCGGCGTACCGTAGTAGTTGCCGCAGTAGGAGGTATATTCGAGAATCTGCTGCTCCTCGATCCGGCGTTCAAATTCTTCTTTGGTGATGAAATAGTAGTGGACACCGTCCTCCTCGCCGACGCGGGGCGCTCTGGTTGTCGCGGAAACCGACAGGGCAAAGGTGTCGGGATGGTTTTTGAGCAGCTCCTTGACAATGGTGCCCTTACCGCATCCGGAGGGACCGGAGAGAACAAAGGGAATACCGGGGCGTTTTTTCCCGGAGAGGTTTTTCTGATGCATGGTGTGATTCCTTTCTTACTGTCACGGTGTGTCATCCGGCTCGTCGTCATCGGCTGCCGCATCGGGTGCGCCGTTGAGACGTGCGGTGATCGTTTCGGTTTGCAGAGGACACAGGATAACATGTCCGGTATCCGCAACCAGCACCGATCTTGTCTTGCGACCGCCTGTGACATCAATGGCGCGGCCGTCCTCCTTGGCATCCTGCACAAGCCGTTTGATCGGCTGGGATTCCGGCGTGACCACCGCAACAATACGCGCGGCGGCGACCATATTTCCGTGTCCGATGTTGATGAACTTACTCATACCGCAGCACCCTTATTCGATATTCTGAATCTGTTCGCGGATCTTTTCGATTTCGTTCTTCATTTCGATGACGATCTTGGCAATCCGCATATCGTTTGCCTTGGAGCCGATGGTATTCGTTTCCCGGTTCATTTCCTGAATCAAAAAGTCGAGCTTGCGTCCGATGGGTTCTTCTGCCAAAAGCATTTCGTCAAACGCCTTGAAGTGGCTTCTCAGGCGCACGGTTTCCTCATCCACGGCAACCTTGTCCGCAAAGATGGCACATTCGGTCAGAATACGGGATTCCTCGATGTGCAGCTCATGATCCTCGAGCACCTGACGCAGGCGCGCCTCGAGCTTTGCGGCATAGCCGGCGGTATCATCTCTGGAAAGCGCCTCGATTTCCGGGACACGTGCTTCCAGCGATGCCTTCTTTGCGCAGATGTCCTCGCACAGTCTTGCACCCTCCGCCTCCCGCATGGCAAGGAACGCGTCCACCGCTTCGCCGAGAACCGTGCAGAGATCGTTCCAGTCGCCCTCGGTATCTTCCTCCGGCTTTGTCACAGCGAAGATATCGCGGTTGGATGCGACGCGCATGACGGAAATGTCATCCCTGAGGTCAAACATATCGCGCAGGCGGTACAGCGCATCAATGTAGCTTTTGGTATAAGCCTCGTCCAGTGCAACCGTCACGCCCTGCGTGTCGATCAGATCGATATTGACATAGATGTCGATCTTGCCGCGGTTGATGCCGCGTTCCTTGATATAGGACTTGATGCGTTCCTCCAGAAAGCCGTACAGTCTGGAAATCTTGACGGAACAGTCGAAATAGCGGTTGTTGACGGACTTGACCTCGACGGTAATATCTTTGCCGCCGATCTGTGCCTTGGCACGTCCGTATGCGGTCATTGAACGGATCATGGGTGATCGGTTGCCTCCTTGAAACGAACGGTGTTTTTTTATGGATACATATATAATATTGTACTCCGAAATCGTTCGTTTGTCAACTTTTTCTTCACAATATTATATAATTATTAACACTTTTTCCCTCCCGCCGCCGCTTTTTGAAAATAAATATCCGGAAAATGCCCAAAGCCTCTTGACAAGTTCACAAAAATACATTAAAATAGATATGTTATAGAATGCCATACGTATACCCTCTTTCTTTTTGCCGTTAAACTTTTTTTGCGCGATGGTACCGCAGAAAAGGCATGGCAGCAGAGTCCGGGTCATACGCGGCACTATAACGACCTTTTCATTCGTATCCGAACAAATTTAATCAAACAAGGAGGAAATACAGATGCATTATGTATTTTACCCCTTGGTTGCTGTTGTTTGTCTTGCCATCGGCGTGCTGGGCGGCTACATCATCCGTCGGCGCATCGGGGAAGCGGCAATCGGTTCTGCGGAAGCAAAAGCAAAATCGATCGTCGAAGAAGCGGAAAAGCTCGGCGAGACAAAGAAGAAAGAGGCTCTGATTGAAGCGAAGGAGGAAATCCTCCGGAACAAGAATGAAACCGAGCGGGAACTGAAGGAACGCCGTGCGGAAATCTCCCGTCTGGAGCGCAAGAATGCCCAGAAGGAAGAAGCGCTGGAGCGCAAGCACGAAGCCGTCGACCGCAAGGAAGAAGCTTTGAACAGAAAGATGAAAGAGAATACCGAAGCCGCCGAGGAAATCGAGCGTCTCAAAGCACAGGAAATTACCGTGCTTGAGCAGCTTTCCTCTCTGACGGTTGCGGAAGCCAAGTCTGAGCTTGTTTCCAAGATTGAGGAAGAAGCCAAGCTCGATGCGGCAAAGCGTGTCATCGAAATCGAACAGCAGTCAAGAGAAGAAGCCGACGCCAAAGCTGCCAACATCATTACCCTCGCCATCCAGCGGCTTTCCGCCGATATGGTATCCGAGGCAACCGTTTCCGTTGTGAACCTTCCCAACGATGAAATGAAGGGCCGTATCATCGGTCGTGAGGGCAGAAATATCCGTACCATTGAAACGCTGACCGGCGTCGATCTCATCATCGACGATATGCCGGAGGCGATCACCCTGTCCAGCTTCGATCCGATCCGCCGTGAGGTGGCTCGTCTCGCGCTCGAAAAGCTCATTGTCGACGGACGCATTCATCCCGCCCGCATCGAGGAAATGGTGGAAAAATCCCGCCGCGAAGTCGATGCCATCATCAAACAGGCAGGTGAGCGCGCTGTCTTTGAAGTCGGTATCCACGGCATCAACGCCGAAATGGTCCGTCTGCTCGGCCGTCTGAAGTTCCGTACCAGCTACGGCCAGAACGTGCTCAATCACTCCATCGAGGTCGCGCTTCTTGCCGGCATGATCGCCGACGAGCTGGGTGCCGATCCCGTCCTTGCAAAGCGTGCAGGTCTTCTGCATGATATCGGTAAGGCGCTGACGCAGGAGGTCGAAGGCTCCCACGTTCAGCTCGGTGTCGATATCGCCCGCAAGTACAAGGAAAACAAGGAAGTCATCCACGCCATCGAAGCGCATCACGGCGACGTCGAGCCGCAGACGCTCACCGCACTCATTGTCGACGCCGCAGACGATCTGTCCGCCGCACGTCCCGGTGCACGCCGCGAGGATCTTGAAAATTACATCAAGCGCCTTCAGAAGCTGGAGGAAATTGCCGGCAGCTTCCCGGGTGTTGATAAGACCTTCGCCATCCAGGCAGGCCGCGAAATCCGCATTATGGTCAAGCCGGAGGAGGTCACCGACGAGCGCATGGTGCTTGTCGCAAAGGATATTGTCAAGAAGATCGAATCTGAGCTGGAATATCCGGGTCAGATCAAGGTCAGCATTATCCGCGAAAGCCGCGCCATCGACTACGCAAAATAACCCCATACGGCAGTCCTTTTTGTGGCTGCTGCCACAAAGAAAGAACACAACAGCAATCAAAAGGACTGTCCCGTTCGATGACGATCATCGGACGGCAGTCCTTTACTCTTTTTCATACCCAATTTCCGCATGAAAGGAATCCCAATGAGCCAGATCCGCATTCTCACGATCGGCGATGTCGTCGGTCCCGCAGCACTCGAGAAGTTATCCACAGCCCTGTTTCCACTGAAAAACGAATACCGGGCAGACTTTGTCGTTGTCAATGGCGAAAACGCAGCCCCCGGCAACGGCATCGATGTCCCGTCCGCAAAAGCCCTGCTGTTCTCCGGCGCGGATGTCATAACCACAGGCAATCATGTCTGGCAGAAGAAGGACATCCGCGATTTTCTGTGCGACAGTGAGCAGATCATCCGTCCCGCCAATTATCCGCCGTCCTGTCCCGGTGCCGGGTACACCGTGCACGAATGTCTGGGCTGGCGCATTCTCGTCATCAACGTCATGGGGACGGTCTATATGGAATCGCTGGAATCCCCATTTACCGCCGTCGACCGCATTCTGGAACGCGAGCACGGCAGGTATGATCTCGCCGTACTCGATGTTCATGCGGAAGCAACCAGCGAAAAAATTGCGCTCGGCAATTACTTTGACGGACGGATCGGTATCATCTTCGGTACGCACACCCACGTCCCGACCGCCGATCTGCGCATTCTGCCCGGCGGCTCCGGATACATCACCGACCTTGGCATGGTAGGACCTGAGCAGAGTGTTCTCGGCGTCAAAACCGAAATCATCATCGAAAAATTCATGACCAAAATGCCGGTGCGCTTTGAAATCGCGGACGGACCGCTCGTCCTCTGCGGCGCGTGCTTCACCTATGATACGGACAAAAACGGTGTCACAGAGGTACAGCAGGTTATCCGGCACTATCCGTAATCCCGGAGCAGGATATTAACAACGGGCGAAGAGTGAATCGCCCCTACAAATACTGCGCCGTCCGATTCGCCATTCATAATTGTAGGGACAGGCGTCCTCGACTGTCCGTGACAAGGTACTTGTCATGATAGGCAAAGTCCCCGACTGTCCCTGTCCGAACACGTCAACCACCAAATTCATCTGATAGATATTCATCAAAGAAAGGAATGTATGCTATGTTTGAAAACGAAAGAATCATTATGACCATCCCGCGCCAGAAGAACATCGCGCTCATCGCGCACGACTCCAAAAAACACGATATGATCGAATGGTGCCAGAAAAACAAGAGCATCCTCGAACGTCACTTCCTCTGCGGCACCGGCACGACCGCGCGCATGGTTGCCGAGGAGACCGGACTTCCGGTGCGCGGCTACAACTCCGGTCCGCTCGGCGGCGACCAGCAGATCGGCGCACGCATCGTCGACGGCAGAATTGACCTTGTCATCTTTTTCTCCGATCCGCTTGCGGCACAGCCCCATGACCCCGACGTCAAGGCCTTGCTCCGCATCGCGCAGGTCTATGATATTCCGATTGCCAACAACCGCGCGACAGCAGATTTCATCATCACCTCGGAATACATGAATGCCGAATACTCGCACGACATCATCAACTTCCGCAAGAACATTGAAGACCGCGCGAACACTTTATAAAAAAATTATGAAATATACAACACTTTTGTTCGATCTGGACGGCACCCTGCTCGACACCCTTACCGATCTGCATCTTGCCGTTTTTCATGCATTGCACGCATACAATCTGCCGCAGAGATCCCTGGACGAGGTCCGGATGATGGTCGGAAACGGCATCAAAAATCTGATTGACCGCGCCGTTCCGGACGGCACACCGCCGGAGAAGACCGCACAGGTTCTCGACGTATTCCGCGACTATTACAGTCAAAACAGCCGCATCAAGACGGCTCCTTATGATGGAATCCTCGCCGCCCTGCAGCTGTTATCCGGGAAAGGATATAAAATGGCTGTCATCTCCAACAAGATTGATTCCGCCGTCAAGGAGCTGAACCGCGACTTTTTTGCAGCGTACATCCCGGTTGCCATCGGCGACAGGGAAGGGATGAAGAAAAAGCCGGCGCCGGATTCGCTCTACGAAGCAATGGAGCAGCTCGGATCAAAGAAAGAAGAATGCCTTTATATCGGCGACTCCGATGTGGACATCGAAACCGCAAAAAACGCCGGAATTCCGTGTATCGGCTGTGCATGGGGCTTCCGCGGACGCGATTTTCTGCGTGAGCATGGGCTGGACGACGCATGGATTCTCGAAAATCCGACGGAGATTCCCCAATTTTTAGAAACATTGGAAGAGAAAGATATCGAATCCGTTTGAATGAACACAAAATGATCGGTACTTATTTGTGTGCATGGACAGTCGAGGACTTTGCCTATCATGACAAGTACCTTGTCACGGACAGTCGAGGACGCCTGTCCCTACATGATATTAAAACATTCTGCATTGATCAGCAGGTATTTTTTCAAAAAAATTCATCAATAGAAAGGATTTTTTGCCATGAGTGAACTGTATTTCGGACGCGGCAACGCCTCCATGCGCGACGATTATCTGGATTTCATCAACCTGGTCTTCGGCTTCAACGGCTATGACCGCGATTTTCTCAAAATGTATCCGAATCTGTACAAGGCGGAATATGATCCGTGCTATAACAACTTTGTCGCGATGGAGGACGGAAAATTCCGTGCCGCCGTCGGTGTGTATCCGCGCACGTTTTCCGTCATGGGTGAAACACTGTTATCCCATGGCATCGGCAATGTTGCAGTGCATCCGTATCACCGCTCCAAGGGCTATATGATCAAGCTGATGCATATGGCGCTGGATGACATGGTCGCCGCAGGTGCAGACTTCTCCGACCTCGGCGGTCTGCGTCAGCGGTACCAGTATTTCGGCTATGACAACGCCGGCTGCAACCGCGTTTTCTCGATCGGTCACACCAACATCCGCCACTGTTTCCCGAATGCCGAAGCACCGCGCGTATACTTCAAGCAGATTTTTGCAGATGATCCGATGCTTGACGATGTTTACGCATTATATGAACAAAAGATCGTACATACCTGCCGTCCGCGTGAACAGCTGTATGATATCATGCGGGAAGTCTTTGTCATTCTTCGCCGTGAAGATGACAGCTTCTGCGGCTTCTGCGGCGGAGATCTTTCCGGTCTGACGCTCGTTTCAGCGGACGATTTCTACGATACCGTCCGTGCATATCTGGAACATCACGATCATATCAACCTCGTTCTTCCGCCGTTTGAAACAGAACTGATCGCACTTGCACACCGTATCTGCGGCAGCTGCACGATTCACTCCGCTGTCAAAATCGCGGTCTTCCGTTTCCGCCGTATGCTCACAGCATACATGAAGCTGAAAGCTGCAACAGAAGGTCTGGTTGACGGTGTTCGACAGTATACAGTTGAGGGAATCCGCGGTGTCGGAGGCACGACTGTCAGCGAATCCTTCCGCATTGTTGTGAAAGACGGAGCTGTCGCGCTCACGGACATTGACGATGCTGCTCCCGTGACCGTGCTTCCGTACAAAGAAGCGATTCCGTTCTTCTTTGATCTTGCCGCACCGCTGCGCTGCTGTGATCCGGTTGCTTCCCAATGGTTCCCGCTGCCGGTCAATATCGACGGATGTGACCATGTATAAGGAGATCAACTGCCATGCGTGACAACATTCCCGAACTCATCTTCCAGACCCGCGCCGATTTTCGTGTTTGGCTTTCCGATAACGCAGACTCATCCAAAGGCGTTTATCTGATCTTCGGAAAGAAGAAATCCCTCCCGACAGTCAAAGCGACGGAAGCCCTTGAGGAAGCGTTGTGCTTTGGTTGGATCGATGGTGTTATGGAAGCGATTGATGACACAAAATACCGCAAATATTTTGCACCGCGCCGTCCAAAAAGTGTCTGGTCAGTAAAGAATAAAAAGATCGTGGAATCCCTGCGTGAACGCGGACTTATGACCGATCGCGGAGAACGTATCATTTCGATTTCTGTTGAAAACGGAAAATGGGACGAACGCTCCGAGGAAAGAGAACAAGCGCTCATTGACACACTGCGCGAAAAGCTCACGACACATCCTGCGGCACTGGAAGCCTTCTGC
>SVRM01000147.1 GCA_015064785.1 Oscillospiraceae bacterium | reverse complement strand
GTGTTTACATGCTGCCGGCAAACACGGATACGGAAAATCTGGATGCCTTTGTCAGAGATCCGTCATCTCGTCCGATGCTGGAGGTATACGGAGAGTTCTATCTGCCGGAGAGCGCTGATTCTTCAGGATTTGACCTTGATGCAATCAAAACGCAGCTGAAAGAGGAGCACGGACTGCAAATCAAAAGTATGCTGATTCTCGGTGAAAACAAGGCGACCACGGAAGGAGAAACCGCACAATGAAAAAGACAATCACAGCTGTATTACTTTTCACATTCCTTGCTATGCAAGGCTGTCACGCACCGGACGTTCCGGAACAGGGGACGGATATCCCACCGTCGGACAGCGGCAGTGTCGCCATGTCGGAGGAGGAGGCTTTCGCTGTCTATCAGCCGATCATCGACGGACTGTTTGCTGTCGCCGCCGGCAATTACGATGAAAACAACATTCCGGGCGGCGGCACTGCCATGCTGGAAGGCAACGGCTGGAACGACAACGACGCCATGCTGTGGGATGCAGGGTACATGATTCGCGATCTGTCCGGTGACGGGATTCCGGAGCTGCTGATCGGCTCAACGGCAGGTGAGGAATACGACGTTACCGCCGGCACGATGATCTATGCGCTGTACACCATAGCGGACGGACAACCGCACCTGACGCTGGAGGGGGCATATCGGAATGCATATCATCTCCAGAAGGACGGCAGTATTTTCAACCACGGCTCCGGCGGTGCGATCTATTCGGTATACGGATTGTTCGATCTGACACAGGACGGTACTGCGCTTTCCTGCCGCGACTATTGGTTCACCCATGAAAAGGACGGAAACTTTGAGGATATCCGCTGCTATCACAACAAAACCGGTGAAATGAATCCGGATGTCTCCGAGGAGCTGTCGATATCGCTCGATGAATTCTATGAAAAGAGCGACGCGCTGGCTGTGGAGCGGCAGGTGCTTGATCTCATCACGTTTGCGGAATACGGCAATGTGGAAATGCCATATGCAGAAGAACCTGTTCTCAGCGCGGTTTACGGCTCGGATTACGCCGGCGAATATGAAGCCTTTGTCGCAGATGACGCAGAATATGCGGTCGATGTCGTATTCACGACCGACGGTGCGGTACGCGATTTCAAGGTGCTGGCATTGGAAGTGACTGAAATTGCCGACGACGGGTCGATGTCATTCTTTTATGAAGAATTGTATTTCCACGGCGATCTGCTGCCGGGGTCAGGTCTTTCGGTCAAAATGAGTCTGCCGGAGACCATTCCGTTCTACGGTATTTCCTATCGGGATAACTCCGGGGCAGAACGGATCTTTTCTGTCAATCTCAGCGGCTATGACGGATCGGTGTATCTGACAGAAATCGGCAGCATTGGCTGATACAAAAAGCCAGATAAGACAAAAGGTTTGTCAAGGATACATTGTCGCATTGCTGAATCAAAAATACAGAAAACCGAACGGGCTTCAAAGAAGAACACGTTCGGTTTTTGTCCTATTGTAAGTCAAGGCAGTACCGCATCATTCTGATGTGCCATCAAGGCGAATGCCGCGAATGTTCAATCGGTAAATGTCATTGAGAACAATTCTGCATCACTCATGATAAAGTCCAGCTTGATCTGCCGTCCCTGTAAATCAGAAAGCGGTCGATCAAAGTCCACGATGCGGGCAGTTGTATCACCAAACTGTTCACAGGAGACATATCCTTCCAGCGGATTGTTGTATTCATCGAGAATCCGAATTTGAATGAATCCGCGTGCGGATGTGCGGAAGTTGATCTTCAGGATACTGCCTTCAAAGATGAATGGCTTGGTTCGGAGTGTCTGCGGCTTGAAGGTTGCTTTGTAGGATGCAAAACCGTCACGCCGGAAGACATATCGGATGAGTTCCACCGGTTGGTCTGACCAGTGATGCGATTCGCACAGCAGAGACAGCTCCGGTTCATCGGAAAAACGTCCGGGCGTTTCGATCAGTCCGACCGCAGGATAACAGTCGCCGTATTCCCAGTTGTAACCGTCCTCCGGACCGGGTGTCAGACACGCTTCATCAAATCGGAACCAGTGGTATTTATCGCGGGAGGACATAAAGACACAGTCCGTCACGGTCAGACCGTAGCGCGGGGAGTCCTGCATCCGCTTTTTTCTCCACTCTTTGGAGGTAAGACGCTCAAAAGAGGCGTTCCATTCCACCCGTTCTACGTATCTGGTCGGGAAGCCGATATAATACCGGTCATCATACGGATACGGCGAGATGCAGTTCGTATATGTCTGATAGTCCATGCCGCCGAGATAATCGAGCGGTGTTCCCTCAGTCCAGTGAATACAGTCCTCCGATGTCATCACACGAATGGCCCGTGCAAAGCTCTCATCATATCGGGGATCGGTCGCGGTGGGTTTCGGATGGGTACAGCGGAAGTAACAGTAATACTTTTTGTCGTGTGCATCCCACCAGACGGTATTCAGGCTGTCATACATATTGGTATAACGTTCTTCTGCTTCAAAAATGTAATGTTCCGAAAAATGAATCCCGTCCGCAGAGGTGAAAACGACAAGATTACAGTGTGTTGCAAGCGCAGTTGTTTGTTCATGACGCGGACCGAACAGCTTGTACCGCTCGTCGGGCGGACAGTCCGGATTGGTATCCTTCATTACGTATCCGCCGGCAATATTCGCATCTGCACCGATGATGATATTGTTTTCGGAATTTCCCCGGAATTCGACGATACCAAGGGACGGCTTTACCCAATCAATACCGTCCTTACTTTCCGCATAACAGATATGGAAACCGTGTGTACCGGGATAATCCCAACCGAGATAATACATTCGCCAGAAGCCGTTTTCACGGATGACCGTGAAAAAATCCGAGTTGTTGCCTTCCCAGGGCGCATCGGTTCTGAACACATTGCCGACACGGGTCGGGCGGTTCACGGACAGTGCTGCATCGGTAAAACGTGTGTCTGTCATCAGATCATCCCAGAACGGATACAGTCCTTTGATTACATTCATAATAATTTCCTCCGAAGATCAGTGTAGAACCCAGCAGGTTCTCTCTGTTTCATATTGTATCACATTCCGGGAGCAATGTAAATGAATCGGACGGTCATATTTTGTATCAACATGACCGAAAAATATAGGTCTTACTGCTGACGGTATTCATCCGGCGAACAGCCGAAGTACGAGCGGAACGTTGAATAGAACCCGACATAGGAAGTATAGCCGATTTCATGCGCAATTTCAGAAATCTGCATATTTGTATTCCGAAGCAGAATCTGTGCGGTACGCATGCGCTGCTGAATGAGCAGCACGGAAAGGCTCTCACCCATGAGCATCCGGACGACACGGTCCGTCTGTCTGCGGGACAGATGCAGAAGCTGCATCAGATCGTCAGTCGCGGTGCTGCTGTTGTAATGCAGTGAGATAAACTGCTCAATCAGATATTTCCGCTTCTGATCGGTGATGGAAAGCTGATCGGCTTCTTTGAGAGAAGCGGAAGCATATATGATATGATTCTGCTGAATGGTATCGGCAATTTCACAAAAGATCAGGGACAGCAATGTCGGAATGCGGTGCTTCCATTCCGGTTGTTCGTTCCATCGCAGAAGGGTTTGGAAATGCTGCGCGGCAAAAGCGTTTTGAATGCATTGCGTTCTTTGGACAGATGCAAATATCCGGCTGTAGTATAAATATTCCGAAAATTGTTCATTATTTTCCGATGACACTGCCGTGTTTCTGCCAATGATGACGGAAAAGCAAATGCGCCGGAACTGCTCATTCTCCGTGATCAGATTTCTGTGCAGTGTGTTTGGCGGAATACACAGAATATCGCCTCCGAACATCGGGTATACCGTATCTCCGGCCTCAATGCTGTTGGAACCGTCGATCATATATTGAATTTCAAAGCAGGTGTGATAGTGGATATCGGAATAGTCATTGACCAGCGCTTTCATACTGCTGAGAAACTGTATCTCCAGATCCCCGAATGTCACAGTGTAGTTTTCCAATTCCTGCATGGGAAGAACATGATATTCCATAATTTGCCTCACATATTCTATTCGGTCATGATTTTGATAAAGACGGCACAAGAACTAATTTACGGGCTGTCTGTTTCGTGATATAATTATAACAGATTCACATGGAAGATGCAACAGTTTCCATGACTTTTTATCCCAATAATGAAGAGGTACAATATCATGAAAAACAGAATCATAGCAAGTGTTATTTTTTCAGCCATTCTTCTCACCGCTGTATCCTGTGGGGATCAGGCGGATGATCAGGGAGCCGTGTCGGATACACAGCCCGTATCCACAGCGGAGACCGAGGCACCGATACAGATCTTTTCCGACAGTCTGCCGGAGCGGGATTATAACGGAGAAAACTACACGGTTCTTGCCGCAGCAGAGCAATGGGCAAAGAAATTTCATGCAGAGGAGCAGACGGGCGACATCATCGAAGACGCTGTATTTACGCGCAATCAGGCAGTCGAGGAACGATTCAATGTCAAACTGGTTTACGATTTTGTCGACGGTTATATGGCCGGAAAGGAAACCGTTCAGCAAAAATTGTACAACGCAGTTATGGCAGGTGATGCAACGTATGATCTGTATGTCGGAGACAGTTACTATATCGCAGGTCAGGTATTGGACGGCATCTTTGCCAATCTGACCGAAATGGAATACCTCGATTTTTCCCAGCCGTACTGGTTCCAGTATATCAATCCCAATCTCCGTGTCGGCGATGTACAGTTTACTGCCTGCGGTGCGTTTGATCTGCAGACCGTCGGCGAAAACTGGGTGATTCTGTTCAACAAGGAGCTTTCCGCGCAATTTGATATGCCGTCCTTTTATGAGGATGTCCGCAACGGTTCCTGGACCATGGACAAGTTCATGACATATGCTGCACAGGTTGTCGGGGATCTCAACGGTGACGCAGTGTTCGATCATAATGACCGATACGGCTTGCTCAGTACCCAAAATGAAGCCTTCATCGGTCTGAACTACGGCATGGGACGCACGATCACAGAGGTGGGCGAGGACGGACTCCCGTATCTGACCGGTGCTGACGAAAAAATTGTCACAATCATGGACAAGCTGACTGTGCTGATGAAAGAGAATCATCTGTACTTCGGCTCCGAGGAAAACAATCCCAGCACAACGATTGTGCCGATGTTTTCAAACAATCAGGGACTGTTCCTTTGTTATCTGCTGCGGATTCTGGAAACGGAAGCGGTTCGCAATTCCTGTGATTTCGGTGTTCTGCCGCTGCCGAAATACGACGAAGCACAGGATACCTATCACTCCTGTTCGATTGCAAATATTTCTGCCATTCCGTTTGTATGTCCGGATGCGGAACGCAGTCAGATCATTTTAGAAGCGCTCAACTCTGCATCCTATTCGCTGACGTTACCCGCATACAAGGAACAGGCACTGCAGAGAAAGCTCACCCGTGACGATGAGTCCGCCGATATGCTTGATCTGATTTTTGCAGGCGGTATCTGTGACTTCGGGTTATCTTATGTGGAACAGATCAAAAATGAACTGTATGTAGTCGGTCACGTCCTCTCAGGCAGACAGGATTGGGCGACATGGTGGGCAAAACAAGAAAAATCCGCAACGCGGAATCTGCAGAAGCTGATTGATACTATGGTTGAACTGGGAGACAGATAAGCGTATGCCGGCACTGACATATACGCAAAAGAATGCCGTGCTTTTATGCCTGCGTGATGCAGTCTTCGGCGTGACACTGCTGTTGTCCTCGGGTGCCCTCTTTCAGGCACTTCTGATGGCATTGGGACTGTCGGAGCGCCAGGTCGGCATGATTACCTCCATTGCTTACTTTGCGCAGATTGCGGCGATTTTCGCAGGACTGTTTCTCACGGACCGTATCCGTCGGGTGATTCCCGTCATGACATTTCTGACGTTTCCGATGGGACTGTTCTTTGCGGGATTTGCGGTGTACTGCGGGCTTCAGGATCGGGCAGGATTATTTGTATTTGCTTCAGCGGCAGTGGTGCTTTATCATCTTCTGCTCGGACTGCGCAACATCTTTGACTACAAACTCCCCTATCTGATACTGCATATGAAGGATTACGGAACGGTTCTCTCTGTATCTGGGATTCTTCTGTATGCTGTTGGAATCGGCTGCAGTCTGCTTCTGAAATGGCTGCTTGACCGAAATGACTATTTCACGGTAATGACACCCATGCTGTGGATCTGTGCGGCATTCGCAGCAGCGGCT
>SVRM01000018.1 GCA_015064785.1 Oscillospiraceae bacterium | reverse complement strand
AAACAAATTGCGTCGCTTGGGCGGGTTTCCCGCCCAAAAAGACACCTTCAAAGCGACCAAAGGGAGCCATCGGGCTGCGTCAGCCCGATGAAACCGATTGCAAAATGCAATTTTGCAATCGATTAATGGTTTCAAAATGTCTGAACAATTATGTCAAAGTGGAAATATCGGGTCCTGCGGCAGCAGCTCGTCGGTGCTGCTGTCGGCGGGCTGACGCAGGTTTTTTCTGTAATAGCGGACGCCGAGCCAGCGTCCGAATTTGTGTCCCATACCGTCAAAATCCGCCATTTTCACAAAGCCCATCGCCTCATGAAACGCCATCGATGCGCGGTTTTCGCTTGTGACAATGGCGACGACCGTATAAAAGCCGCGGCGGTATGCCTCCGCTTCAATGGCACGGTACAGCGCCCGACCGATACCGCGTCCGCGTGCATCCATCGCAAGGTAAATCGACAGATCACACGTGAAGCGGTAGGCTTTGCGCTCGGAATAGCAGTCAAGATACGCATAACCGAGAACTGCACCTGTTTCGTCGTCTTCCCAGACGTAATACGGATAGTTCTGCGTGATGCGGCGGACGCGGTCGAAAAACTGCGCCTCGGTCAGTGCATCAAATTCAAAGGTGACGGTGGTGTCGGTGATATACCGGTTGTATAACGATACACATGCGGGAATATCACCGGGACGGATCGGACGGATCATGGATTCTCCTTCTCGGGACGGCGTGTTGAATGGAATGTGCGGATGGGTGTCATCCGCGCAGATGCGTGAACAGAAGGACCGCCGCAAGCAGTATGGCGACGGCAATAACGATCACAAACAGCATAGAAAAAGCCATATTAATAACCATGGCTTTCGCTTGTCGAAAGCCTCCCTTTCTTGGGGAATTGGGGCTGGTTTTGCGAAGCAAAATCGATGTAGTAAAACATCGAAAGCCTCAAAACCCGCGTGAAAAATTGATTTTTCACGCTATCCTCCTTGTTCAAATGTGAAACGATACACACGTAAATGTAAATCGTTACACAACCAGTGCGGCAATCGGAGCCGGAATGTCTTTGATTTCCTGAATCCGTTTCGCCGATGTACGGTCTTCGGTCATGCGAAGAACCGTGACGGAATCAGCACGCTCGTTTGTACAGATCAGAAGATCACCCTCGACCCAGATGTCCCGCGTCCATGCACCGCCGGTCGGCAGATTGGCAATCCGGGAAAGGGCTGCCCCGCCTGCCTCACAGCGGAAGACTGCGACATCGTCGTCGCCGCGGTTGGATACATAAACATACGTCCCGTCACAGCGGATGGCGGCGGGGTAGTTTTCCGTGTCACGGTGGTCGGATGCGCGTGTGGAGATATGACAAAGATGCGCAAATGTGCCCGCCTCGCCGTCACAGGACAGAACCGAGACGGTGGAGGAAAGCTCATTGGCACAGTAGGCATACCGTCCGTCGGCGGAATAACACAGGTGGCGCGGACCGCAGCCATCGGGGAATTTCACCCGGGATACCGGATGCAGCGCACGGTCATAGACGAAGACCTGGTCAAGCCCAAGATCACAGACGGCAAGGCAGCTTCCGCCCGGCATCGGCGCGATGAAATGGGTATGCGGCATCTCCTGTCTGTCCGGACGGATGCCGTGCCCCTCGTGCGTGATCAGCACAGGCTCGCCGCCGTCCAGCGGCATCCGTGTGATGCTGCCGGAGGAATAGTTGGCGGCGTAGACGACATTGTCGAGCACCGACAGATGACAGCCGACCAGTCCTCCGGTGGATGCGGACGGCGTCGGATCCACGGGCAGTCCCAGCGGATCGCAGAAATACGGCACGATGGCGGAATGTCCCGTTTCGTCCGGTGCGCGGAGGAGGACAAACAGCCGTCCTGCGTCATATGCGGTATACATCGGACGGTCCAGTGCGAGCCGGTCAAAAAACGCAAGCGTGCCGTCCTCACACAGGTTGAAAGTATAAACACCATCGGATGCGGAAATATAACATTGCTTCATGGGGATGTTCTCCTTCAGAGGATGCTGTAGAAGTGCAGAATGTCTAAGTCTTCGTCCATGTCCAGTCCGTGCGAGCCGCAGCCGCCGTCGATTTCGTGACAGCCGTGATCCATGGCAAAGCCGAGCAGGGTGGTGTGGTTCTGCCAGTGCGCACGGATCATTGCTTCAAACATGGCAAAGGTATGGGAATTGGCACGGAGCGCACCGAGCGACAGCGGATGCTCCGGACCAAAACGGTGCATGGTCGCGTCATAATTGCCGTTATAGACAACAATGAGATCGTGGCGATCTTCTAAAATCAGTTCCGCCGCCTTTGCGTTGACTTCATCGAGCGTCGGATAATAGAAGTAATCCATGTCACGCTCGTTATAAATACGGGACAGAGAGTCACCGTCTGTGCAGACAATGGCGCATTTCTTTCCTGCACGGAGCATGGCATCAAAGAGCGTATCGATTTGGATGACCGGTTTTGTATAAGAGCGGATGCCATGAACCGCCGGCTGTGCACCGGTGTACATCGTACCGAAGCAGACCGGTGTGACGGACGGCATGACTGTTTTGAGCGGCAGAGCCAGCGGGGCTGTTTTCTTGACCTCGGCGATGAAATCCGGATATTTGTCAGAGATCCAGTGCGCGATGGCATCGGGGTTGTACATAAAGATACGGTCGCATTTGCCTGCCGCCTGCATCTTGTCAAGATAAGCGCACAGGGTGGGATTGGCGTCCGCCGCCTGTGCCGGAGCGTCTACGCCTGCGGCATAACAGAGCGCGGCACACAGTGTATCAAGAGAGATTTGATTCATTGCGGGTTCCTCTTTTCTGTCGGTGGGATGTTCGGATCATTCCAGACCGTCAAACTTTTCGGAGATTTTTTTCATTGCGATTTCTGCCTTTTTGACAGACTTTTCAAATGTGGAGGCGACATCGGTGGAATCCTTGGCCTCAAGGTTCCTCATCATGGTCTTGAAGCCGGCAACATCGGCGACAAGCCCATAGTCAAAGCGCTTGTTTGCGAAAATGATATCGAGGATTTCTGCGGATTCGTTGTCACGGACGGACTTGCCCTCCAGACAGACATCGTAGAACGCCGGGGAAACGGTCGAGACGGACTGCGCCGCCAGAACTTCCAGCATCATACCGGAGAAATCGGCATCGGCGGTTGTCGGAACAGCAAACATGCGTGAGGTTTCCTCGGCGGGGGTATAATAGGTTTTTTGTGCATCGTCCAGCTTCGGATACGGCAGAACACCGAAATCGGTGTCCATCGAGCGGTAATCGCGCGGAACCGGTTCAAAGACGGAGGAACGCATCAGCGCACCGCCCGCCGCAAACCAGGCAGACGCCGCCGGCCACTGGTTGTTGTGTTCTTTTACATACTGGTCAGCCATCAGCGTCTTTGTATCGTCGATGGAGATTTCCAGCGCCTTGATGGCAAGATTGATGTTGCGGTCATCGACCATGACCAGCTCCATTTCGCTGTTGTCGTTGATTTCCACGACACGTCCGCCGCCGGCAAAGTACATCATGAACGAGTTGCCGTCCTGGGAGAAGTAGCCCCAGCGGTCCTCGTAGTCCATGACGCCGTCACCGTTCATATCCTTATTGACATCGGTGATGTACTGGTTAAAGACATCCATGGTCCACTTGCCGTCAAGCACGTACTGATAGGGCATCTCGATGCCAAGCTCGCGGCAGAGGTCCTTGTTGAAGACGAGGGAGTATACGCGGACATTGGTCGAAGGGGAGATGTCACCTGTGCAGAAGAACAGTCTGTCCTTGTAGGTCAGCTGATCGACGACGGACGCATCCCACCATTCTGCCTCCAGATTGATATGCGGCAGATCGTACCAGTCGAGCAGAAGTCCTTCCTGTGCGAGTGCGAAGTGACGCATGATGTTGTCCATCGACGCATCGTAGGTGTTGTCGCCGGCGGTCACGGCCTTGCGCAGGTCCTGCTGAATGGCTGCAGAGCGCGTTTCGATGATATCGACATTGAATACGGATTCAATGGTCTGATTGCGGTTGTACATGGCATCGTTGAGAACCTCGCCGTCGGTCGCTTCCGGTGCGATGGAGAACCATGCGTTGTTCATATTGGCGTTCTCCTCGTTGAGAATCGTGAAGGTGCGGCCGCCGCAGTCGGTCTGTGCAATGCCGGTCGCTTTCCAGTCAATGACACGTTCTGTGACCGCTTCGGTTTGAGGGGCATCGGTGACGGCGGTCGTGACGGTCGGTGCCGCGGTATCTCCGCCGCAGGCAGTGACAATTCCGGTGACGGTGAGCAGCGCGAGGAGCGCGGAGGAAATACGGAAAATGTGTTTCATGGCAGACTCCTTTTGGGTTATATTATTTTTTATTATTTTACCAGAAAACCGTCATGTTGTCAATGAATATCTGTTATAATGCATGGAAAGTTGCGAAAAATAACAAAATAAAGATGCTTTTTGCAGCATATTTACAGTGTCCAGAGCGCCTCACGGCTGGTGGAAATGCCGTGCGCGCCGGCAGACAGCAGGGAAATCACCTGCTCCTTGGTTTCCACAAGACCGCCTGCGATAACCGGCATTGACAGCCTTGCGCACAGGCGGGAAATGACGGTCGGAAGAATGCCCGGCATCAGCTCAATGCAGTCCGGATGGGTCTGGGACACGGTGCGAAGCAGGGCTTCCTCCGCCTGCGAGTCCACGACAAAAAAGCGCTGAACGGTCAGAAAGCCGCACTCCTTTGCCGCCCGGATGACGCCGGAGCGTGTGGAGATGATGCCGTCCGCCGCAGTTGTGCTGCGCAGATACCGCACCGCCGCCGCATCTGCCGACAGTCCTTCGATGAGATCGGCATGAACGAAAACGCATTTTTCCATGTCCTTTGCCATGCGAACCTGTTCTGCGATATCGGACAGCGCAGCGTGCAGGATGAACAGCACACCGATGTCGGTTTGACACGCCCTGGCAAGTGCCTCGGGTGTGCGGACCGCGGCAATGACGGGAGATGCCGCAAGCAGTGTCCGGATGGAGGGGAGGTTTCTATCGATGGATACCGGCATGTCCTCCTCCGTTACTGATCGAGAAATTCCATGGTTTTTGCAATGGCTGCTTCAACCTTGGCGCGCTGTTTCTCGATCGTGGAAACGAGCTGATCTCCCTTTTTGGCGCTGTACAGGGCGATGACACGGGAGGAAAGATCTTCTGTCCATGCGTAGCCCTCGCCGATATCAAAGGCGCGGGTGTCGCGGATGATGGAAAGCATTTCAATGGATTCCTCGTTGCGCAGTCCCTTCTGGGAAACGCGGATATCATAATAAATCGGCAGAATGTCCTTCCAGGATTCGTATGCGAGCGCGTCGAGGATGATGCCTGTACGTCCCGGGTCGGGATTGGTGACGGGGACAGAAACGGTCGGGCAGACGTGTGTGCGGTGGGAATAGTATTGCTGCTGTGCCTCGTCGTACTTGGGAATCGGCACAATACCAAATGATTCTTCCATGTCGCGGTACTTGGCGGATGCCTTGATCTCGGCAATGGCGAACAGGGCGCGGTTGTTCTTGAAGATCATCTCATAATGGCTGGCGCCTGAGCCGTTCATGAACAGGAACGTGCCGTCCTCGGAGGTGAAGGCGTTGATTTTATCAAACAGACTGTAGAAGCGCTCGTTTCCGTCAATCAGTGCAGGCTGACCGTCGGAGATTGTGAGGAAGCTCTCTCCGGCACCGGTCAGAAAACCGCTGACAGCATCGTCATACGTTGTCATGCCGTAGATGCAGGAACCGTTTTCATCCCATGCAAAGGAGGAGTCTCCCATCAGATTGGCACCCTCTTTTGCCATCTTGTGCAGAAGATCAATCGTCCATTTGCCGTCTCGAACCAGCTGATAGGGCGCTTCCATATCGAGGCTTGCCATCATGGTTTCATTGAAATAAACGCAAAGCGTACCGTCAAGACCGGAGAGCGTGATGTCGTTTGCCGCAAAATACTGTGCGTCGCCCTTGCCGATGCGGGACTGTTCGTTGACCAGATGGTCCCACCACGGCTCGTCCAGACGGTATTCCTCGTAGTCGAGCAGATTGTAAAGCATTCCTTCGGTCAAAAAGGTCGCCTGTCTGTCACAGCGCAGATAGCCTGCGTCATAAACATCCTCGCCGGCATACACGGCGGTCTTATACTTTTCGTGTGTGGTATCGATGTTTTCATCCACAATTTCGAGTATGAAGTTGTAGCGTTCTTCCATACTGCGGTTGCGCATGAAAATGGTGTCATCCAGAATTTCACCGGACTGTTCCTCAAAATCGATGTAGGAGTAGAAGGTCCATACGGTCATGTCGGAGTTGAGAATGGTGAATGTGTCCCCGCCGCAGTCCAGCGTCGGATAGGCATATTCCGGCGCGGCGTCGGTGACCGTCTCTGTCACGGCGGGATTGTCGGAGACGGGAGCGGTATTTTCCGTGGTGCCTGCATTCTGGTCAGCACCGCAGGAGACGAGTGCGGTGCAGAGCATTGCCGCAAGCAGAAGAACAGAGGTCTGTGTATTATGTTTCATTTGAAGTTCCTTTCATCATACTGCTGTCGATTTGTAATTAGTATAACGCATTTACCGGTTTTTGTCAAGAAAAGCCGCAAGATTTTTCCGCGCGGGGAAACGGCTGTATCCCCGACAAAAAACTGGCGCGGTTGATTGCGGCGGCCGTGGGCAGACTATGCGCGGGGACACGGGTTTCATGACCGTCCCCGCATCACCGATGAAAGGAGTATTTTTATGCAGTATACGATTTCTTTTGTCCGACGAAGGATCCTGCCGTTTGTCTGTATGCTTCTGCTTCTGATGCCTCTGAGTGTCATCAGAGCAAAAGCGGGCGAGGATGCGGCACTCGGATGGTATATCAAAAAAACAGAGGACCACACCCCGCCGCCGCTCGATGCGCCGCTTGCGTTCATCCGGGACTGCGGCGGCTATGATCTTGACCGGAATGCCTCCGACGACGACCCGGTCATCTATCTGACCTTTGATGCTGGGTACGAAAATGGCAACGTCGCCCGGATTCTCGATGTGCTGAAGTCGCACCGCGCGCCCGGCGCATTTTTTATTCTGTCGCACCTGGTCCGTGCGGAACCGGCGCTGGTTTCGCGGATGGCAGAGGAAGGTCACACCGTCTGCAACCATTCCGCGCATCACCGCGATATGACAACGCTGGATGCGGACACCTTCCGATCCGAGCTTGACGACCTTGCCGCCCTGTACCGCGAGGTGACAGGGAAGACGCTTGCACCGTACTTCCGCCCGCCGGAGGGAAAATTCAGCGAAACCGTTTTGCGGCGTGCACAGGATGCCGGCTATAAAACGGTGTTCTGGTCGTTTGCCTATGCCGACTGGGACAACGAAAAGCAGCCGGATCCGGCGTGGGCTCTGCAGAATATCCTCGACCATACCCACAACGGCATGGTATTGCTTCTGCACCCGACCTCCGCGACCAATGTGCAGATTCTCGATCGTCTGCTGTGTGCATGGGAGGAAATGGGTTACCGCTTCGGCACGCTGGATGAGCTGTGCCGCGAAAACGGAGGTGCCGGGGCTTCTGTGCCGACCTACAGCGTGATGACCGACGAAAATGTCTTCCGCCACCATGACAACGACTGTATGAAGATCGCGCTGACATTTGATGACGGTCCGAGTGCGCTGTATACCGCCGAGATTCTGGATTATCTGAAGGAGGAAGGCGTGCGTGCGACCTTTTTTGTTGTCGGCGCACAGGCGCGGAGCAATCCCGGACTGCTTCTGCGCGAGGAGGCTGAGGGGCATGAGATCGGCAATCATACCGATACGCATCCGCGTCTGTCCGGAAAGCAGTTTTCCGTCTGTGACCGGTGCGGCGGAGAAATCACGCATGACAGCAGCGTGTGTCCGGCGGCATCCTCCGGGGTTGGCGGCTGTGTCTGCACGGCGCTGATCCGGGAGATTGAGGCGTGCGCCGATACTGTGTATGAGCTGTCCGAGCGGCAGACCACGCTGTTCCGTCCGCCGGAGGGATACTGCACCGAGGAGATTTCCGCCGTTGCTGCCGCGATGGACTACCGCATCATTCTCTGGAACATCGACACGCGGGACTGGGATCATGCCAGTGCCGATGAAATTGCAGCGCAGGTACTGGGAAGCGTGCAGAGCGGCGACATCATCCTGTTCCACGACAGCGTTTCCCGGCGCGACCCGCAGACCTTGCAGGCGCTGAAGCAGATCATCCCGGCACTCAAGGCGCAGGGATATCAGTTTGTGACGGTGTCGGAGCTGATTGATACCGCCTCCTGCACTTCCCGGTAACGGAAGCGCGCAAACAGAAAAACGGCATACCGCTTGGGTGAATCACACCTGCGGCGTGCCGTTTTGCGTTTGACGGATGACAGAATCAGCGCTTGCGGCACAGATACCGGTCGAGCTTGTCACGCATGTTGTCGGGCATTTCACGTGCAACGGGCGGGAATGCCGCGTTTGCCATACGGGCGGTGAATGCGGTGATGAAGTCGATGTCGGCGATCATGTGCGAGGTCTTCATCGACTTGACCGTATCGTAGCTGTTGTGGATGACGGCGGTATTGCCGGGAGCGCTTCTTGCAAAGGAAACGGACGGAATGCCCTTGTCAGAGAATGGCGTGGAGTCGGAGGAATAGACATCCTGATACGGAGCGACCTGGAAGCCGACCTCGCGTCCCATGTAGGAGATGTAGGAAACGAGCTTGTCCTCGGACGTACAGCAGGCGATGAAGCGTCCCATTGTACAGCCGATCATGTCAATGTTGACGCACAGCTCAATGGCACCGAGCTTGTCCTCGTGGTTGGCGCAGTATGCCTTGGAGCCGAGCAGACCGCGCTCCTCCGAGCCGCACCACAAAAAGCGAAGGGAGCAGAGCGGCTGGTTTTCCGGCTTTGCAAAATGCTCGGCCATGGACAGCAGGCAGATGGCGCCGGACATGTTGTCATACGCACCCTGCGACAGGGAGGTGGAGTCATAGTGGGCGGTGATGACGATGACACGGTCAGACTTGCCCGGAATGTCGAGGATGACGTTCTGCGAGCTGCCCTTGTATTCCTCCTGGCAAAGGGTGATCTTTGCGGTCTTCACATCATTTTCAATCAGCGTGACCGCATCCTTGGCATTGATGTTGACGCCGGGGAGCTTTTTGCCGTTGGCAGCACCGGCACAGACATAGGAACGAAGCTCGCGCTGGTCGATGTCGCGGTCAGCATACAGCACATTGCCGTCGTAGGTGATGAAGCCGGCAGCACCGCCCTCAACCAGATCGTGGTACATCCAGTAGCCAAGATAACCGTCGATGAGGACGATTTTGCCGCGGATCTCGGACAGCTGCATTTTGTCGCCGCCGGCAGTCAGATAGTACAGCGGTGCTTCCACCTCGCCCGAGCCTGCACACAGATAGCCCTTGCACGGAATCTGCCGTGTTTCGCCGTCTGCGTCCTGTACGGTCAGCGCGGCGTCTTTGATGGTTGCCATGTCGACAACAAACGGATCGAGACGTGCCTGCAAGCCGTATGCGGCACAGTGGTCGGCGATATACTGCGCCGTATTGCGTTCCTCCTCGGAGCCGCCGGTGCGGATATATGCGGTATCCGCAAAGATTTTTTCAATCATGGATGCATTCATATGCGTTTTCTCTCCTTGTATTGCAGTCGTTTACAGCGAGAACAGATATGCCGTGACAGCCTTGAGGTATTCGGCCTTTGCGTCGCGGACAGGCATCGGCAGACGGCGCTCTCCGGGAATCTCGTAATTGAAGCAGTCGGAATAGCCGATGGCGTTCAGACCGCGCATGACAGCCGGCCAGTCAACCGTTCCGCGGCCAAAGGGCATCAGATGCTGATCTCCCGAGGTATCGTTGTCGGCGATGTGGAGCGCGTGCAGCAGTTCCCCTGCACCGAGAATGAACTGCTCCTGCGTCATATCTCTGTCGTGGATGTGCAGATGTCCCGTGTCAAGGCAGATGCCGAGGGCGGGCGAGTTGACACGTCCGATGACATCGAGCAGATCGGACAGGTGTGCAAAGTGACCGCCGAGGTTTTCAAGGCAGATGCACAGTCCCAGTTCCTCTGCATACGGCATGAGCTGCTTCAGCTTTTCCACATTCGCTGCGATGACCTCCTCATGGGAAGCCTCCGCGCCGAGGGAATGACCGTCCAGATGGAGTACGGCGTTCTTGACACCGACGGCCGCAAACAGTTCAAACCAGCTGCGCAGGATGGCAACGGCATCGACTTCCTTTGAGCAGAGGCGAACCGCCAGCCACAGATGCCCCTGCGGGAAGGTCAGGTTGTGTTCCTTTGCGTATGCGCCGAATGCTGCGCCGATTTCTGCCGGTGTACCTTCGCGCTTCAGAAGCACGGCGGCATGTTCGTCAGACAGCTCACAGACGGTCAGCCCGCGGCGTTCCATGGCCAGAACCATGTCCTCGGGGGAAAGATCGACGTCATAGCTGGACCAGATGCTGAAAATTTCGGGATGTTTCATGATGATCATGTCCTTTCTTTGCGTAGTGTCTGTCCGTTCGGTCACGGATCAGACTGTTTTTCTTCATTATACGCCATTTTCTGCGGTCTGTCAACTGGTGTAACGATACACATTCGGAAGATGCTGACATTTTTTCGGGCGGAATCTTGACAAAGTGCGGCATTTGCTTTATAATGAAGAAAACTACCGTGCCAAAAGGAGCGTATCACTGTGACTTATCAAGAAACCCTGTCGTGGCTGCATTCGATGCCGCGTACCCATTCCGCGCCGACACTGGAGCGTGTCCGTATCCTGCTTTCCATGGTCGGAAATCCGCATCAGGCGTTGTCCGGTCGTTTTCTGCATGTGACGGGAACGAACGGCAAAGGCTCGGCGTGTGCGTTTCTGTCCTCGGCTCTGCGTGCGCAGGGATACCGGGTCGGACGGTTCATCTCGCCCTTCATCATGGAATTCCGGGAGCGTATGGAAATTGACGGTGAGCAGATTTCCGAGGACGAGGTCATCTCGATCGGTGCTGCGCTGATGACGGTTGTAAATCGTTACACATCCGAGACGGGACAGATGCCGCTCGAGTTTGAGCTGGTCACAGTCATGGGGCTTCTGTATTTTGCGCGGCACGGCTGCGACTTTGTTGTGCTGGAGGTCGGCATCGGCGGCAGATATGACCCGACCAATGTGGTCACGCCGCTTCTGTCGGTCATCATGCGTGTGGACTATGACCACACCGAGCTGCTCGGCGACACCCTTGCCGCCATTGCAGAACAGAAAGCGGGCATCATCAAGCCGGGGGCGCCGTGTGTGCTGTATGCCGACAATGCCCCGGATGTATTGGATGTGATCCGCCGCCGCTGTGAGGAAATCGGCTCCCCTTTGACCGTACCTGACCCGGATGCCCTTGTCATTGGTCAGGCACGTCCCGGTGCGCTGTCGTTTGCCTATCGGGGACTGGACTGCCATCTGCGGCTGTCGGGTGTCTATCAGGTGCGCAATGCAATCACTGCCATCGAGGCACTGCGCCTTCTGCCGTCCCAGGGATACGCCATGGACGACGGTGCGATTGTGAGAGGGCTTGCCGCAGCATCGTTTCCTGCCCGGTTTGAGGTACTGTCCCGCACACCGCCGATTCTGCTGGACGGCGCACACAATCGCTCAGGCATGGACGCGCTTGCCGAAAATATCGATTTTTACTATCCCGGACAGCCGCTTTTGTACCTGTGCGGAATGCTGCGTGACAAGCAGCCGGAGGCGGCTTTGGAACCGATCCTGCGTGCGGAAACCGTCCGCTTCTGTGCCTGTATCACGCCGCCCTCGCCGCGTGCGATGCCGGCGGAGCAGCTGTGCGGCATTTTTGCCGGACACGGCATCGAAGCCGCCGCATATCCGTCCATTTCAGCGGCGCTGGATGCCTTAAAGGACATCCGGCGGCACCATTGCCCGGATGCGGCGCAGGACCTGGAACCGATTCTGTGCTTTGGATCCCTGTATTCAGCCGGTGACATCCGTCGGGAATGCGGTCTGGAGAACGAGGCCGGATATTCGGATGTATAACGTTACACAAATGAGAGGACGCATATGAAATTCATTCTTGCATTTGATAAATTCAAAGGCTCGCTGACCTCGGAGCAGGCATCCGCCTGTGCCGCGCGTGCGGTTCGTGCGGTCGTGTCGGACATCGAAGAACCGGACATTGTCGTTCTTCCGACAGCGGACGGCGGGGAAGGAACCGTCGATGCCTTTTTGGCGGCGTGCGGCGGAACACGTGTGGAGTGTAACGTTACACCTCCGCATGTTTCACCGGACACCGATGACAGAACCGCGGCGGAGTTTGCGTTTCTTTCGGACGGGCGGTGTGTCATGGAAATGGCACAGGCGTCGGGGCTTTCGCTTGTGCCGGAGGAGCGGCGTGACCCGATGCACACGTCAACCTACGGTACCGGCGAGATGATCTGCGCGGCACTGGAGCTGGGCGCACGCCGGATTTTGCTGGGATTGGGCGGTTCCGCAACCAATGACGGCGGATGCGGTATGGCTGCGGCACTCGGTGCGAAATTCTATGCGCATGACGGTTCGCCGATTCTCTGTCCGACGGGTGCCGATCTCATCCGCATCGGCACGGTAGATCTGTCCGGTATGGATGCACGTCTGCATGACTGCGAGATCACCGCGTGCTGTGATGTGGACAATCCGCTGTTCGGTGCATCCGGTGCGGCGGTTGTCTACGGACCGCAGAAGGGTGCGCGGACGGAGGATATCCCGACACTGGACGTCGGTCTTGCCAATCTTGCCGACATTCTGTATCGCGATCATGCCATCGACATCCGCACAACGCCCGGTGCAGGTGCGGCAGGCGGTATGGGCGGCGGTGTGATTGCCTTTCTCGGCGGACGCCTGCACTCCGGCATTGACGCGGTTCTGGATGCCGCGGACATGAATCGCCATCTGCATGACGCGGAGCTGGTTCTGACCGGCGAGGGCAGAGTGGACGGACAGACTGCGCGCGGCAAGGTCATTGCCGGCATTCTGCGCCGTGCCGCGGGGGCAGGGGTTCCGGTCTACGTATTCGGCGGTTCGGTGGAGCCGGAAGCGATGACGCTGTATGACGACGGTGCATCTGCCATCTTTTCGGTCTGTCCCGGACCTGTGACGCTGGCGGAGGCGATGACACATGCCGAGGTGTGGCTGTACGACCGCGTTTTTGCGGCAATGCGTGTTTACTGTGACGGCTATTTTGCCATTGCAAGAAGAATCTGCCGGGAAAAGCTCGGTGCGGTGTTTGCCGCAAAAACCATGGAGACACCCGATGGCACCGACGCGGAATCGGACGGAATGTAAAACGTTACACACAACATCAAAAAAAAGAACGACGGAACCGGGTGGAACCGTCGTTTTTTTGCATGGAACCGGATTATTCCGCGCGGCAGGCAGCTTCGGCAAGGGCGATGATTGGATCGTTGCCGTTTTCGTCGTATGCTGTGACGATGATGCCGTTGTCATAGGTCTTGACAGTAAAACCCTGCGCGATGGTAAGACCGGTTGGGTCATATTTCACCATCTGATCGATGTTGAACTGCGGATAGCCTGCCTTGACCGCTTCCGCCATGGCGGTAATCATCGCGGGATCGGTACCTTCCTTGACGCGGATTACGGAGAAGAATGCGGGATATTCCGGCGAATCCTGCGTGGACAGGACATAATCTTCGATGGCACCGATCATCTCGTCAGATTCGATGCAGTAGTTGAACATCAGGATGAGATCTGCGTCTGTTTCGTCGTTTGCCACAAAGGTTGCACCGGAGAAATCGGCGCCTGCACGTACCGCATCGGCAATTTCTCTTGCGGATTTGGACAGAACGGTTACAGGTGCGTCTTCTTTTTCCTGGCAGGCACAGAAGGCACAGATACACAGCGCCAGTGCAAGTACACACGCGATGGTTTTGAGGATTCGTTTCATAGTGGTTTTCCTTTCGTATCGGTATTCGGGGTTGTGTCCTTATTATACAGGATTTTCATGCGTTTGTCCATAGGTTTTTGGGAAATTGACGTAAATTTTTGCGGGAAATGACAGCGCCGGACTTGCAATGCGGGGAAAAGTGGAGTATAATAATGGTTACAGAACATCAAACGCAGGGGGGATACAACGTGAATATTCAGATTTTCGGCACAAACAAGTGCAATGACACCAAAAAAGCACAGCGTTTCTTCAAGGAGCGCGGCATCAAATTCCAGATGATCGATCTGAGAGAAAAAGGCTTTTCGCGCGGAGAGCTGACTTCCGTTTTGCAGGCGGTCGGCGGACTGTCGGGGCTGCTTGACGAAGCCAACAAAAATTACTGTGATGTCAAATATCTTCTGCCCGATGCCATTGTGGAAAAGCTGCTGGAAAACCCATCCTACATCAAAACGCCTGTGGTCAGAAACGGCAAAGCGGCAACCGTCGGATATTGCCCGGAGATCTGGAAGACCTGGTCTTGATGTAAAACGTTACACATTACATGCAAAGAAAAGGGCTGCTGCATTTGAAAAATCATCGATCGAAATGCAGCAGTCCCGTATTGTTTTTTAGAGCAGGTGCGATTGCAGGGAACGTCCGAGCGGATTGCGGTCGGGCATGGGATCATCGGAAACCTGCAAAAGCCATGCGATGGATTCCTCTGTGACGGTCTTTTCGTCGTTCTCCATCTGTTCGCAAAGCCGGAGAATGCGGGCACCGCTGTCCCGTTCCAGAGAAGCAAGCGTCTCGCGGTAGTCACCGGAGGTACGGTACAGCTTCTGTGCGTCGGAGGCAGGGAGCAGGTGCAGCACGGGCAGACCGAGTGTCCGGAGCTGTTCTCTCAGCGTATCACCGCCGCCGACCGCATAAACACCGCGGCAGACTGCCTGAATATAGGAAATGGTGTCTGCTTCATCTGCGGCACGGTCGTCGCCCCCGGGAATACAGATCAGCGTCAGGTGCGTGGACTTGCGCGTATCGTCTGCGCGCAGAGCGATTTTGGCACCGAGATACAGCGCCGAAAGCAGCTGCGGATCGGTATCCTCGCTCAGAAGCACGATGGATGACGGAAGCGGATTCTGCGCTTTCACAGGTTCTGCCGGAGCAGCGCCGCCGCGCCGTCTGACCAGCATACGCGCCGACTCATCGGGAACATAATTCAGCTCGCGGATCGCGGATTCAATTTTTTCCTTGGATGCAGGGCTGACGCCCTTGACACCGTTCAGATAACGGGAAACCAAGGTTGTGGATACGCCCGCTCGTCTGGCGACGTCGCCGATGGTTGCCATGATACTGTGACCGTAACCGCATCTGAGATACCTTGGATGTACTCAGAGGGTAATTCCTTTCTCCGTGTCCTTTTTATCAATTCCATGTTAACAGAGAGCAAAAACCGACACGGGATTTGCTCTATATTATCATACCACATTTTGCGCACAATTTCAAGTGTTTTTTGCAAAAAAGGTGTATCGTAACACAAAATTTTTTTGCTTTCCGGCATTTTTCGGCAAAAAATCGGAAAACGATTCACATTTTGCGTCTCTTCGCACGGAAAAACAGCATTGCGGCGGCGTTTTTGCTGTGTCACGATTTACAGAAGACGGTCAAAGTGCCGCGACAGCATCCGTGCGGCGGCGAGCTTCAGAAGATCGGGGAGCAGAAACGGAAGAACGCAGACGGCAAGTGCGGTGGTGACGGTGCTGTTGGTCAGACAGAGAAACTGAACAGTACCGCAGGTATAGCAGACAAGCAGTGCCGCGCATGACGCACCGATCTCTGACAGAAACCGGTGTGAGGAGATGCGCGGCAGCCGGGTATTCAGCACGGACAGAACCCAGACGGCGGGAAGATATCCCCAGAGATATCCGCCGGTGATGCCGAGCAGAACACCGATGCCGCCCTGCATGGACGAAAAGACAGGCAGTCCGACAGCACCGAGCAGAAGATACCCAAGCACCGCCAGACAGGCATTTTTTGTCGGCAGAAGCAGCCCGCACAGGAAAACGCCGAGCAGGGAAAGTGTTGCCGGAACAGCACCGATGGGGAGCGTGATGACGGACAGGATGCACAGCAGCGCACACAGCAGTGCTGTGCGGGACAGAAGACGGATGCGTGCGGATGCAGGCTTCATCGCAGATGCACCGATGCCCGGGCGGACTGCTCTGTATTGTCCTGCGGATGCAGAAGAACCTCGCCGGAGGAAAGCACAGCTACGGTTCCGTCCTCGTACCGCACGCACAGCCCGAAATCCTCATCGATGCCAAGCACGGTCGCCGGGATTTCCGCACCGCCGAGACTGCCGGCAGGACGCACCAGGACGGCATGTCCGTCCAGCACGGAACGGCGGCGGTATGCCGCGAGGATGTCGTCAGATGCCATCGGATCAAGATACGCATTCAGCCGTACAAGAATGTCGGCGCAGAGGGTGGTCAGTACCTCGTCCGTGTCCACGGTACAGCCGGGAGGCAGGAGAGAACCGGCGGTCCCGGC
Organism: Oscillospiraceae bacterium; assembly: GCA_015064785.1. Lineage (GTDB taxonomy): Bacteria > Bacillota > Clostridia > Oscillospirales > CAG-272 > RGIG3925. The sequence goes on along the minus strand of SVRM01000018.1, from coordinate 29,119 downwards.
AATGGATCCCGGGAATCCGTTTTCCGGCGGCAGAATGTTGATGCCGATGCCGATGACCGCCCACGACAGCGCATCACCTGCCGGCGTCAGTGCGGATTCTGCCAGAATGCCGCAGATTTTCTTCCCGTCAAGGTACAGATCGTTGACCCACTTGATGCCGACCGCACCGTCCCTGGCAACGGTGTCCGCACCGCGCAGGGCATCGGCGGCGTCAGCGCAGGCAGCAGCGGCGGCTGTGGTCAGGCGCAGTGCCTTTTGCGGCGGCATGTCCGGGACCAGCAGAACACTCATGTACAGTCCCGTTCCGCCCGGCGAATGAAACGAACGTCCCATTCTGCCGCGTCCGCTGCTCTGGCTGCGTGCCAGCAGCAGCGTCGGGATGATCGGTTTTTGATCTGCCGCAGCGGATGCGGCATACTGCTTCAGTACGGTATTGGTGGATGTGACCTCCTCTGCGGCACAGACGGCGAAATGCTTGCGCAGGTCTGCCGGGAGCTTGCGCTGTATCTGGGCGGCGAGGGGATGCGGGGGGAAATGTATCATGGCGATGTCCTCTTTTGGGTGCAATATGGAACATATTTTACACAATTTGGCGGCGGATGTCAACACCGATTCTGTTAATTTTCCTCATTTTTGCGAATTGTGCAAAAAAATTTCCAAAATGGTTTGCAAAATGCGGCAAAATCTGTTATACTGTACATATCCCATATAACGAAAGGAAACGATCATTATGAAAATCGGTTTTATTGATTATTATCTGGACGAATGGCACGCAAATAACTATCCGAAGTTCTTTGCGGATGCATCCGGCGGTGAGATCACCATCGGCTCCGCATACGGTGAAATCGCATCTCCGATCACCGGCATGACCAGCGAGCAGTGGTGCGAAACCTACGGCATCCGCCATGCTTCGACCATCGAGCAAGTCATTGAAGAAAACGACTGCCTCGTCGTGCTTTCTCCCGATACGCCCGAACAGCATCCGCATCTGTGCCAGCTTCCGCTTTCTTCCGGCAAGCGCACGTATGTGGACAAGACCTTTGCCACCTCCAAGAAGATCGCAGAGGAAATCTTTGCCGTTGCCGAAGCACACAATACCCCCTGCTTCTCCTCCTCCGCACTTCGCTTCTCCAATGAGATCAAGACCGCGGACAAGGAAGGCATTGATTTCATCGGTGCGCGCGGTCCCGGCGAATTCTCCAACTATGCCATCCATCAGGTTGAGCCGATCGTCACGCTGATGGGTGCGGATGTCCGCCGCGTCATGAGCATCGGTACGCCCGCAACGCCCGGTCTGCTCATCGACTATAAGGACGGCAGACGTGCGACGATGAACAACTGGGGCTGGGGTCACGGTGCGTTCAACTTCGCCATCAAGTACAATGACGGACATGTTGCTCAGATTGCCGACTGCTCCGACTACTTCGCAAACTTTATCGTCGACCTCGTTGACTTCTTCAAGACGGGCGACGTCAAGGTTTCTCATGCAGAAACGATTGCGATCATGGGTATCCTCGAAAAGGGCAGACTGGCTCTCGATGATCCGGATCACTGGTACGAACTCTGATTCATCAAAACTGAAAAAATGGGCTGTTTCATTTGAAAAATCATTTGTACAATCGTTTGTGAAATGCAGCAGCCCCTTTTTTATTTACCGGTCTTCTTCGATCACAGCTCCGCCAAGGATACCGAAACAGGTATCGTCGGTCAGAACAAGATGCTCCCGCAGCTCAATGCGGACGCTGTCAAAGGCATCCTTCAGCCGGTTTGTCATGACGCGGTCTTCCTCGGACGGTTCAGCCGCGGACGGGTGATTGTGTACCAGAATGGCGGCGGCCGCATCGTACATGACCGCCATCTGCACACAGCGCGGAATATCGAGCGTCACGCCGGTCTGGGTTCCGTCGGAGATGCGGATGGTTTTTCTGTGACTGCCGTCCGCACCGAACAGCATCAGAAAGACATGTTCTACGGCGCTTTCCGCAAAGTACATCCGGCGGATGACCGGCAGAAGCGCGGAAAGACTGGTCAGGCGGACATCTGACAGCGCCGGCGCCTGCGGACTGACAAAAATGCGCATCAGTGCACAGATCAGACGAATCAGCTGTGCTGTGCGCGGACCGACACCTTTCACTTGCAGAAGCGCGGCATACGGCGCTTCAAATACACCGCGGATGCTGCCGAAGCGATTCAGAAGCCGATGTGCCGTTTCGTTGGTATTGACGCGCGGCTGTGAGAAAAAGAGCATCAGCTCCAGCAGCTCATGTTCTCTGAACTGGCTGTCAACGGTATGTGTTTCGTCAGCCATAAGAAACCGTTCCCGCAGCCGATCACGGTGTCCATCATGCAGATTGTTCTTTTTCATGGGGGATGCCTCCAATGCCGTATTTGTAAACTTCCATATGACAGCATCATTATAGCATAAACGGTACCATATATCAAGCCTTTTGCACCGATCTGTCGAAAAAGAAAACCGAAAGAAAACCGAGGTACTGCAAAAGCCTTGCAGTACCTCGGGAAATGATTCTTTGTGCGGCTGATCGGGGATGGATGAAATCCCGTGACAGCGTTCTTTTTATACGCAGCCCTGTGCCTTCATTGCTTCCGCAACCTTGAGGAAGCCTGCGATGTTTGCACCTGCGCACAGGTCATCGCCGAAGCCGTACTTCTGCGCTGCGTCAACGGATGCATTGAAGATGTTCTTCATGATATCCTTGAGCTTGGCATCGACTTCTTCTGCGGACCAGCTGTAGCGCATGGAGTTCTGGGACATTTCGAGACCCGAGACGGAGACACCGCCTGCATTGACTGCCTTGGACGGAGCACAGATGACACCGTGTTCCTTCAGGTAAGCAAGCGCTTCATTGGTGGTGGGCATGTTGGAAACTTCGACATAGTACTTGATGCCGTTTGCAACGATCTTTTCAGCGTCAGCCATACCGACTTCGTTCTGGGTAGCACACGGCATGAGGATGTCAGCCTTGACGCCCCACGGCTTTTCACCCTTGAAGAACGGAACGCCGAACTTATCAGCGTAGTCTTCTACGCGGTTGCGGTTGGATGCACGCATTTCCAGCATGAAGTCGATCTTTTCATCGGTGTTGATGCCTGCTTCGTCGAGGACGTAGCCGTCGGGACCGGAGATTGCGATAACCTTACCGCCGAGCTCGGTGATCTTCTTGACAGTACCCCATGCGACGTTGCCGAAGCCGGAGACGACGAAGGTCTTGCCTTCGATGGTATCCTTGAAGTAATCGAGCATGTTGCAGGTATAGTAAACAGCACCGTAGCCGGTTGCTTCCGGACGGATGAGGGAACCGCCGAACGGGATGCCCTTACCGGTCAGAACGCCGGTGAATTCATTTGCCAGTCTCTTGTACTGACCGAAGAGGTAACCGACCTCGCGCGCACCGACACCGATGTCACCGGCGGGAACGTCGGTATCCGCACCGATGTGACGGAACAGCTCAGTCATGAAGGACTGGCAGAAGCGCATGACTTCTGCATCGGACTTGCCCTGCGGATTGAAGTCGGAGCCGCCCTTACCGCCGCCCATGGGGAGGGAGGTCAGGGAATTCTTGAAGGTCTGCTCAAAGCCGAGGAACTTCATGATGGAAGCGTTGACGGAGGGATGGAAGCGCAGACCGCCCTTGTACGGACCGATTGCGGAGTTGAACTGAACGCGGAAGCCGCGGTTGACCTGCATCTTGCCCTGGTCGTCGACCCACGGAACACGGAAGACGATCTGTCTTTCGGGTTCAACGATGCGTTCGAGAATGCCTGCTTCGACAAAGTCAGGGCGCATATCGATGACGGGTTCGATGGTTTCAAACACTTCGGTGACAGCCTGGATGAATTCCGGCTCGCCTGCGTTTCTTGCCTTGACGGTTTCCAGCACGTCAAGCATATACTGATTCTTCATGGATGAATCTCCTTTGAAATAAAGAATGGAATTTTTTTGAATACAGATATTATATATCACATTCCGCCGCATGTCAAGAGTTTTCACATAATTTTCTGATGAATTTTTGCGAAATTTGCAACTTCGGCGGTGTAACCTTTCATTTTACGACGGAAAACAGATAAAAATCGCTGAATTGTGAAAGAATTGTCACTTGTATCATGCATGACCGGATGTGATTCCGGTTTGCTGCAAATCAAGCGATTATGCGTGGAAATTTCATCAATCTTCTTGCAAAACCCATGCATTCGTGCTATAATGAACACAACACGGACACTTCCTGTCCTACATTGACTGTTTATTGATATGTGAGAGGAGTAACAATTATGATCAATCTGAATCGCGAGATCCTGCGCGACAAGATCCACGCCTGCTGGGTCGGCAAAAACATTGGTGGTACGATGGGTACCCCTTATGAAGGCAGACAGCAGATCAACGACATTCAGGGCTTTTCCACACCTGCCGGTGTTGTTCTGCCCAACGATGACCTTGATCTGCAGCTCGTCTGGCTCCATGCGATGGAAAAATACGGTCCGTATTCCGTAGACGCAAAGATTCTCGGCGAATGCTGGATGAACTACATCCCGCCGGAATGGAACGAATACGGCATCGGCAAGAACAACATGCGCTCCGGACTGATGCCGCCCTTATCCGGCGAATACATGAACACCTGGAAGCATTCCAACGGCGCATGGATCCGCACTGAGGTCTGGGCTTGCATGGCACCCGCAGCCCCCGACGCTGCCATCCGCTACGCAAGAGAAGACGCCTGTGTCGACCACGGTGCCGGCGAGGGTACGTATGCGGCGATCTTTGTTGCGGCAATGGAATCCGCGGCGTTTGTCATCTCCGATATCCGTGCGCTCATCAACATCGGTCTTTCCAAGATTCCGGCAGACTGCCGTATGGCGCGTTCCATCAAGCTGCTGCTTGACTGCTATGACAACGGCATCGACTGGAAGGATGCACGCAATCAGCTCGTGGAGGATTCCGCGGATCTCGGCTGGTTTGAAGCACCGGCGAATGTCGCATTCTCCATGCTCGGTATGCTGTATGGCGGCGGGGACTTCAAGCGTTCCATGATTCTTGCCATCAACTGCGGCGACGATACCGACTGTACCGGCGCAACGCTCGGTGCACTGTGGGGTATTATGTACGGGACTGCCGGCATTCCCGAGGATTGGGCATCCTACATCGGCGACGGTATCACGACCGTTGCTGTCAACAAGGGCTCACTCTACGGCACGCCGACGACCTGTACCGAGCTGACCAACCGCGTTTACAACATGATCGAGGTCACGCTGAAGGCAAATCATGTCGGTCATGTCCGCATCTCCGACGATCCCTGCTCCGCCGACGAGGGCGACATCAACTACTTCTCCAATGGCGCGTTTGCAAAGATTCTCTGCGACAAGCCCGGCTGCTCCTATGAATACGACTTTATCTGGGGTAAGGGTGAGGTACGCTATGAAGGTGATCCCGTCATTGCACCCGGCGCATCGGTCAATGTCACAATCTTCTTCCGCAACCAGTTCCCGGATCCCAAGCATCTGCGTCTGCGCTGGCTCCTGCCCGATGGCTTCGCCGTTTCCGGCGGCAGACAAGATCTGTACCTGCCGCATATCAATATGCACGCTGACGGTACTGCATCCGCGACCTTCACGATCACCGCCGGTGAGTATGTCGATTCCGTCAACCGCCCCGTGCTTGAAGTCATTGCACAGGGCAGACCGACCGCAGGCTATCTGCCGGTGGTTCTGCTTGGCTGATTTCCGATCCTCCTGCATGAAATGGAATCAATAACAAAACGGGCTGCTGCATTGAAAAACATTTTACAAATGATAACTCCCTCAGTCAAAAAAAAGACGCTTCTGCGTCTTTTTTTGGCTCCCTCGAGGAGGAGCCAAAAATTAGCTGTTATCAATAAATGGTAATCGGCGTATTCATGACGGTGTGCTTTGCCATCAGATCGGTGTCATAGGTGATCTCCGCGATCATCGGCGCGACCTTTTCGGCGTAAACCTCGGACTTGACATATTCCTTGAAGTTGCCCATCATGGATTCATAGGTCGGATTGTTCCAGATCAATGACGGAAGCTCGCAGCGGAGCATCAGATGCGTGGCATACGAGGCATCGACGCGGCGAAGCTCACCGATTTCCATGTCAAATGCGGCGTTGATGAACTCGTCCGGAAGTGCTGTCGTGCGGGAGAGAATGTAGCCCTCCGTCAGCGTGTGCCGTCCGGCATCCTCGCTGTACTCTGCCTCCAGCGTCAGAAAATCCTCGCCGGCGTTCAGACGCGCCATCAGATCGTCGCACAGCGCCAGCTTTTCTGCGGCTTCTTCCGCAGTCAGTTCTGCCGTGACGACATTGCCGGATTCGTCAATGACGGCATTGCCCTCTTCATCGACGATGTTCTTGTCTGCCGTGCGGATGTAGATGTGACGGACGCAGACGTAATTTTCCTCATAAAAGGCGTTGTAGCGTTCGGTGGAAATCGGTTCCGCACCGGAGGTTCCCATGGTGGTGTCGCCGTACAGATAATCGTAGACATGGCTGATTTTCTCATCGGCCATGTACATCTCACGCAGACTGTCCGCGTTGAGTCCGATGGGAGCCAGTGCCTCGTTGAGCGCTTTTCTGCCGCCCGCATTTTCGATTTCCGCATTAACCGTTTCGTCAACGGCGGAAACCACGGAGGAGGGCAGGGTGAGCTTGTAATAGTCGAACAGATACAGGCTGATGCAGTTGGATTCGATGATCTCGCGGATGCGGGCACCGAGATAATCGGCAACGGTTGTTTCTTCCAGCTCGCCGCGATCGTTCTGCACGGTGATGACAGAGGACAGATATGCCTCCGTATCCTCGCCGCCGAGTAATTGCAGATAGTAGGATTTATAAACCGAGGTCCAGTAGGTGTACATGTTTTCCGTTACCTCGGTCAGCTCGTATTTCATGACGGGCGCGGAGGTGTCGGCGGAGCAGGAGGTCAGAACCACAGCGGTCATCAGTACTGCAAGCAGGACTGCGGTAAAGCGTTTCAAAAATACGTTCATCGTTGGCTTCCTGTCTTATTTTTTCTGTGCCTTGATGGCAGCCTGTGCCTTCAGACGCAGGGAGTTGTCAAGGATTCTCTTGCGGACGCGGATGTTCTTCGGTGTGACCTCGATCAGCTCATCGTCGGCGATGAATTCCATCGCTTCTTCAATGGACATGATCTTGGGCGGCGTCAGCGTCAGGGCTTCGTCGGCACCGGTGGAACGGATGGCGGTCAGATGCTTCTTCTTGCAGACGTTGACGGCAATGTCCTCAACCTTGGGGCATTCGCCGACGATCATGCCTTCATAAACATCGACCTGGTTGGAGATGAACATAACACCGCGGTCCTGTGCATTGAAGACACCGTAGGACGTGGATTCACCCGTTTCGGATGCGATCAGCGAGCCGGTGAAGCGGCGGACGATTTCACCGCAGTGCGGCTGGTAGGAATCGAACACCGAGTTCATGATGCCCTCGCCGCGCGTGTCGGTCAGGAATTCGGAGCGGTAGCCGAACAGACAGCGGGTCGGAATCTCATATTCGATGTGCATACGCTCGCCCTTTTTCTGCATATCGAGCAGATTGCCCTTGCGCTGTCCCATCTTTTCGATGACCGTGCCGGAGAATTCGTCCGGAACGTCGATATAAACCTTTTCCACCGGCTCCATGACCACGCCGTCTTCTTCCTTGAGAATGACGTGCGGTGTGGACAGTGCCATTTCGTAGCCTTCGCGGCGCATGTTTTCAACGAGAATGGACAGATGCATCTCACCTCTGCCGCAGACACGGAATTCGTTTGCGGATGCACCGTCGGACACGCGCAGGGAAACATCACGGAGCAGCTCCTTGTACAGACGCTCGCGCAGGTGGCGGGAGGTGACATATTTGCCTTCCTTGCCGGCAAACGGCGAGTCGTTGACGGAAATGGTCATTTCCAGCGTCGGTTCGGAGACTTTGACAAATTCCAGCGGCTCGGGCGTATCGTTCTTGCAGATGGTATCGCCGATGGTGATATCCTCGCATCCGGAGAAGCAGACGATATCGCCGACGGTTGCTTCCTCAACGGCAACACGGCGCAGACCATCGATCTGGTACAGTGCCTGTACACGTGCGCGCTTTGCCTTGGCGTCGGGGTTGTGGTAGTTGCAGACGGCGATTTCTTCGTTGACGTGAAGCACACCGCGCTCAATGCGTCCGATGGCGATACGGCCGACATAGTCGTTGTAGTCAATGGACGAAACGAGCATCTGCATCGGACCTTCTTCGTCGCCCTCAGGTGCGGGGATGTAGTCAAGAATCGTTTCAAACAGAGGTGTTAAGTTCTCGGATGCCTCATACGGGGAGTACGAAGCCGTACCTGCGCGTCCGGAGCACCAGATCATCGGAGAATCGAGCTGCTCGTCCGTTGCGTCGAGCTCAAGCAGCAGCTCCAGCACTTCGTCGCCGACCTCGTCCAGACGGGCGTCGGGCTTGTCGATTTTGTTGATGACGATGATGACGCGGTGGTTCATTTCCAGCGCCTTCTGCAGGACAAAGCGGGTCTGCGGCATCGGACCTTCTGCAGCATCGACGAGCAGAACAACACCGTTGACCATTTTCAGAATACGCTCGACCTCGCCGCCGAAGTCTGCGTGACCGGGGGTGTCGATGATGTTGATTTTCGTGTTTTTGTAGTGAACTGCGGTGTTTTTTGCGAGAATAGTAATGCCGCGCTCGCGTTCCAGATCATTGGAGTCCATGACGCGGGTCGTGGTTTCCTGGTTTTCACGGTAGATGCCGCCCTGCTTGAGCAGACCGTCGACCAGCGTTGTCTTGCCGTGGTCAACGTGTGCGATGATGGCTACGTTTCTTAAATCTTCTCTGACCAAATTTGTCGTCTCCTTACTTTATGGCACGGAATTCTCTTGCGTGCAGTGATTGAAAATGAATACGGATTTTTGAAATGATACTTTATTATTATAGCACAAAAGGTCGGATTTGAAAAGAGTTTCAAAGAAATTTATGTTGGAACGAAAAGAAATTAACAGAATGTTTACATTTTTGTCGGGAATAAATGCGGAAAACATTGTATTTCGGTTTGAGATCTGATATAATAGAAATGCTCTATACGTGCTGTGATTCTGTTTCGGTACTTGGTTTTTGGAGGAGGAGGGGATTTCGATGGTTATCTGGATCAACGGTGCTTTCGGATCGGGAAAAACACAAACAGCGGCAGAACTGCACCGTCGTCTCCCGGACTCGTTTCTCTATGATCCGGAAAATGTCGGTTTTTGGATGCGCGAAAACGAACCGAAGTCTCTGCAGGCTGACAATTTTCAGGATGAACCCATTTGGCGAAGCATCAACCGTGATATGCTGCTTCATCTTGCCGCAAATTATCACGGAACGGTTCTCGTACCGATGACGCTTGTGAATGCGCAGTATTACCGGGAAATTATCACTTCTGTACGGGACAGGGGTACGGAGCTTCTGCACTTTTTGCTGTACCCTTCAAGGGAAACCGTGAAGAAACGGCTGGCTTCCCGCTTTGAATCGGGACATTCATGGGCATGGCAGCAGATGGAACGCTGTTATGCTGCATTTGACGATCCGATTTTTGAAAATCGGATTGTAAACGACAGTATGACGATATCCGAGACTGCTGAAGTTATAGCGAAAACGGCAGGAATTGCGCTGATGCCACGGGATGGAAAGCTGAAGCAGCAATACCATCAACTGAAAAGTTTTATGAAAGCGATTCGACGGTAAACATCGGAATCTCATATCGGCTATGCTTGCAAACAAATATTGAAAGACACATTCCCCGGAGATTTCGTATCTTCGCAGAATGTGTCTTTTTTCTTTTCGTACACGGTATGCACGCTTATTCTTCGTATACACCGTAAGTCCCAAGCATCCATTTTCCGATTTCATACTTGACCCATTCCAGCTTCTGCTGTAGGAAAATCGGCGGATCTGCCAGACGGTCATCCGGCAGGATGCCGCGGCGTTTGTGATGGCTGTCATGGGCGAAGCGCAGGGTGTCCGGTGCTTCAAAGCTGAAGCTGCCCCGGTATCCGATCTCGGTAAGTCCTTTTAAGATCTGATCGAAATTGGTGGTGCCGACCATCGGCATCACATGAGAATCCGTTGTACCCCAGTTGTCCTGGATGTGCAGGGCGCGCAGATGCGAACCGAGATCGAGGATGTCACGGTACTGATCTCTGCCGCGGATGTTGGCGTGACCGGTATCCCAGCAGGCATGAAGACACGGGACCCCTGCCTCCTCAATAAACTGCCGCATTTCCGAGCCGTGGCGGAAATAATATCCAAAGTCGCCGTCCTCAAAATTCTCAATCAGAATATCCACGCCAAACTGTTCTGCTGTTTCTCCAAGCGCACGGCAGAAGCGAAGATTTTCCTTGATGAATGCATCCTGTGTGTCCCCGTCCAGATAAACGCCGTGCAGTGTGATATGGGGAATCCCGAGCATGGCACAGGCTTTGATGGCGTTGTGGATTGCCTGCATGTACGCAGGTCGTGTTTCCGGGTTAAATTAATCCGTGTACGGCCAGAACGGCGCATGTGCCTGTACAAAGTCAAAGCCGTATGCATCGGCTTTTTTCGCACAGTCCTCCGCCTCACGCTTCCAGGCGTCACCCGCTTCATACCACGGCGAGCCGGGATACATGACGGCGCAGAAGCTCAGGTCGAAGTGCCGGAACGGGGTTTCTCTGAAATACTCCAGCGTATCACTGAGTTCCCGCTTCCCGATCACATATTCGCAGAAATCGTCTGTTGTCGTAGCCAGTTTCATGTGTCGTGCTCCTTGCTGCATTTCTCTTGCTTGTAAATGAAAATCTGACAATCATCATGCTGATGAATAAAAAAATAACCGTCAAAAAATTTCAATATAACGGTTATTTCTTTTCGCTGTATATGGGGCAATTGTCACCGATTTCTCTGGATTTATTATACCGAATATCAACCGATTTGTCAAGAGGTTTGCAGCAAAGAAACTGCCCCTGACATTTTTGATTTCCTGAAAAAAACAAATCATCAAGGACACATTCCGCAGATGACCGCCGGGATGCGTCCTTGATGATTTTTATCTATTCTGATAGGATAAGTTGAGCTGCAAAATCAATGCTTCTTGGACAGAACGATACCTGCGGCAACTGCCATAACAGCGGCTGCTGCAACGATACCAGCGTCTGCGGTTGCGGGTGCAGAGGGTGCATCAACCGGAGCGTCGGTAGAGGTTTCCGGTTCTTCGACAACAGGAGCAGCTGCAAGCTTCAAGGTTGCCCATCCGCCGTAATCGTATCCGCCGGGGACACCAAGCTGATCTGCCTGCTTAACCCAGGAAAGCTGTGCAAATTCACCGTCTTCATCAAAATCGATCGGAACCATAGACATACCGATTTTTACATCGTCACCGGGAACAAAAGACGGGATCTCTTCGGCAAATACTGACCACGGTACCTTTACTTCAACACAGAAACCATCCGCAGCAGGAGCCGAGACGATCTGAATTTCATCATACTGAACAGTTTCCTGAGAATTGATAGAACCGTCGTTAATACGAACCCATGCATCACCGCCGTAGTTGCCGGAGCCTGTGCCGTCACCGACAATGTATAAAAGGTGATGAGACCATGCGTTTTCGTTGCCGGCTGTGCCGCCATCAATGGTCTGGAGGAAAATCAGGTTGCCGTCGCTGCCGCCCCACGGCGTTGCACCGGTACCGCCGAGTTCAATATAATCATCAAATCTCTGTTCGACGATATACAGGGCTTCTTCATCCCACATGAAACGCATCCATGTAGAGAAATCGGCGGGATTACGGTCATCAACCCATCCGCCCTGATATTCACCGTACTGATTGACGGTCGGATCATCGAGGGTTATGGCGATTTCCTGTGCATGACCCCATTCAGCGGCATCGTAAACACCGTCAATGGTCGGGGTGCCCTTGCCTGCTTCTACGACTACATCATCGGTCCAGTAGTTCGCAGCCATTGCAGTTGTGGAGAGCAGGAGTGCGGAAGCGAGAAGCGCGGTTGATGCTTTGAAAATTGCTTTTTTTATGTTTGTCATCCTTTCGGTATTATAATATTTTTAACGATATCACATATTTGAGATGTCAAATTAGCTGAATATCGTTTACTTGTTGCTATTATAACATAATAATTATGTTTTGTCAACAAAAACGACGTAAATAATCAGCACATTTATCAGATGAAATACGTTATACTATTATAACTGTTACAGAAGGAGTTGATAACCAATGACAGCAGACTTCGTAAGAGATCGTATAACGCAGCTGAGACTGCAAAAAGGTGTCTCTGAATATAAAATGAGTTACGATTTGGGGCACAGCCGAGGGTATGTAAATAACATTTCATCGGGAAAAGCTTTGCCCTCCATGGCAGAGTTTTTTGCCATTTGCGAATACTTTAACATATCTGTCATCGAATTTTTTGATACGGAAAACAAGAATCCTGCTTTGAGGAATGATATCATGCATAATATCAGCGGACTAAGTACATCGGATTTGGAATTGGTACAATCCTTGGTGCTTCGGCTGAAGAAAACCGAATAGGAAACAAAAAAGAGACACATTCAGGGGAAGTGATATTTCCCAAGAATGTGTCTTTTTCTTCGGTTTTCTTTTAGTCCAGCTTCAGATCATTCTCTTTGATCCACCCGATCTTCCGCAGAACAAGACCAAACGCCCACGTCAGTACCGCCGGCAGAACAAAGCAGATCAGAACAAGTCCAACCCAGTCAAACGCTGTAATCGCCGTTTTCGCTCCTGCGGCAATGTCACTGACCCAGCCGGTATAAACGCCGATCTGTCCGACCAGTCCGCAGGTACCCATGCCGGAGGAGATCGGTGCGCCGTTCATTTCCAGACGGAAAACGCAGGTGGCAAGCGGTCCTGTAATCGCGGATGCGAGAATCGGCGGAATCCAGATTTTCGGGTTTCTGACAATGTTGCCCATTTGCAGCATCGAGGTGCCGATGCCCTGTGACAGCAGTCCGCCGACACCGTTTTCGCGGAAGCTCATAACGGCGAAGCCGACCATCTGGGCACAGCATCCGGCAACTGCCGCACCGCCGGCAAGTCCCGTCAGTGAAAGCGCGGCACAAATGGCGGCAGAGGAAATCGGCAGCGTCAGCGCAATGCCGACGAGCACCGAGACGATGATGCCCATGAGAAACGGCTGCAATTCTGTCGCCTGCATAATCAGCCGTCCGAGCGCACTTGCCGCCTCACCGATGTACGGCGCGATCAGCGCGGACAGCCCGACGCCGGAGAAGATCGTGACAAACGGCGTGACGATCAAGTCGATGCGTGTTTCCTTCGATACCGCTTTGCCGAGTTCTGCCGCGATAATCGCGATGAGGAGTACGGCGAGCGGACCGCCCGCACCGCCGAAGGAATTGGCGGATGCACCGACCGCGAGCAGCGAATACAGCACCAGCGGCGGTGCCTTCAGCGCATATCCGATGGCACAAGCCATGGCAGGACCGGACATGCTTGTCGCAAAGCCGCCGATGTCGTTCAGAAACGGCAGGGAAAACTGCGTGCCGAGCGTGTTGATGATCGTACCGATGAGCAGGGAACAGAACAGACCCTGTGCCATGGCGGACATGGCATCGATGCCGTAGCGTCTTGCGGAAAAAACGATGTCCTTGCGTTTGAGAAATGCTTTGAATTTGTTCATGCGGAATGCTCCTTGTATACTGTGTCATATCATGTGTCTTGACACCTGATATCATCAGTATACACCCGATGGCGGAAAAAGTCAATCGGCGGATATGACAAAGTTCGTGTCCCGGCGGCGGAAAATTTTGATATCAGTCGGAATCGGTCAGATACGGCAGAATCGCCGACCATGCCCTGCAAAGGTCATCGTCATGACATGCGGCATTGGCGGGGGAGGTGGACGGAAGCACCTGTGCCGGAATGCCGGTCAGCGGAAAGATGTGCTTTTCATACAGCCGTCCGGCGGTTTGTCCGCCGCAGAAGATCGCACGGACGGAGGACTGCGCAAGAATCGGGCGGATGTCGTTGGGAATGGCATGACGGATGGCGGCATCGGCAGAGCCTTCGATGTCGCAGGCGGCGCAGGTGTCCCACAGCGCAATGTGATGGGTATGCAGAAACGCGCATTTTTCGTCCACGGTCATGGGAACCGGCGTGCCGAGCAGTGCCGCCAGCGTCTTCCAGAACCGGTTGCGCGGATGTCCGTAATAAAACTGTACCTCGCGGGATTTGACCGACGGAAAGGTACCGAGGATCAGAATACGGCTGTCCCCGTCGTAAATGGGGGCAAAAGGATGGATGGGCATACGGCAGATTACCTCCGATGGGATTGTTTTCATTATACCACAGCCTGTTGAAAAATACAATATCTCCATCCGATATGATTCCGAAGAAAAGCCACACACGATGTGGGGCGGGAACAGCATGGTTACTGTAATTTGGAAACCCATGCATCCCATCGGGGATCTTTCTGTATTTCCGGTTTTACAATTTCGATTTCGGGGACACACCACCAGGGCCAATCTTCTGCAAGACTTGCACGCGATGTGTGCGGGTGGGAATCGTCGTTCGCTTTCGCTTGAATCCATTCGTATTGGACCAGACGTACAAGCGGTGCTGTATAGTGTCCGGTATCGTTTGCACAGTAATCTTCAAAGAGCCTGAATTGTTCAAGCGCATGATCCAATGATGCAAATGCATCGTCTTTTTTTCCGTCCAACCATAAATACACCGACAGCAAGGTATAGATTCTTGCGATATAAGAATGATTTCTTCCGCAGTGACCGTCCGTGCAAACGGTATAGAATATTTCGACCGCACCGCGCAAACTCTGAATCTTATCGGCAACGGATATGTTATTTTTGTAAGCGATTACGCACTGTACCATGGTTTCAGAGCAGGCGCGCACCATTTCAAGCAGCGCTTCTCCGTATGCCTTCGCACGTTCCTTGCCGTCCGTTCCGTTGATTTTCAGAAAGGCTCTTGAACCGTAGATGTCAGGGGCGTTTTCAATCATTTCATTTGCTCTGTTGTGTTCCCCTGTATTTAAGTACAGCTGCGTAAGCTCACGGACTGCACGATGGTGAAGTTCTCCTGTCTGTAGTGTTTTTAACAGTTTTTCATACAGAGAGATTGCTTCTTTCCACTCATCATACGTTCGGTGTGTTTCAATATCCAAAACATCATATCCGGATTCATCGGATAAATGATATTCACCGTAACGAACATAACCGGCATTATACAAAACGGATGCAAGGCACAGCATTAACTTCTCGTTTCCCGGAAATTCGATCAATGCAGCTCTTGCAAAGGAAATGCACTCATCTATGTTGATATCCACGCCATTGTTTTGAAAATTCATGTTATCGATCTTTTCAGCTAACGCATCGATTCTTTTGGAACGCTCATGATTGTAGCCGAAGAGCTCATCAATGGAAATACCGAAATAATTGGCAATGGATGGAATCATTTCCATATCGGGATAACCGCCATTTGCTTCCCATCGAGAAACAGCCTGTGATGTCACGCCGAGCGCTTCTGCAAGTGCTTCTTGTGTTCGTCCATTACGCCGACGCAGTTCGCGTATCTTTTGCCCTAAATCCAGCTGCATATGAGTTCCCCCAAAATTCATTTCACTGTTG
Source organism: Oscillospiraceae bacterium (assembly GCA_015064785.1). GTDB lineage: Bacteria > Bacillota > Clostridia > Oscillospirales > CAG-272 > RGIG3925. Next base: position 13,442 of record SVRM01000018.1, on the reverse strand, counting down.
TGATTATATTATAGCACTGTTTTTTGAAAAATCAATGATCAATTTGTTGTTTCAAATCCAAGGAATCGTTGGATTGTAATGCTTTCACCTTACCAATGCTTTGTCGGGTGCAGGTCTGCCGAAAAAATGGAACCTCCGGCAACGCTTTATAAAATGATGTATGCTTGACGTGTGGGGAATTCTATGGTATAATTTCCTCATCAAAGAAACCGGGAGAACTGTCACTATGTTTCACAATATCGGAATTCTGGCGCATGTTGACGCCGGAAAAACCACGCTGACCGAGCAGATTCTGTACCATACGGGCGTTGTCCGTGCGGCGGGCAGCGTCGATGCCGGCAATACCGCAACGGACAGCCTGTCCGTGGAACGGCAGCGCGGTATTTCCGTGCGCACCTTTACAGCATCCGCGGTCTGGGAGAATGTCACCTTCAATCTCATCGATACGCCCGGACATGTCGACTTTGCCGGGGAGGTCGAGCGCTGTCTTGCGGCACTCGATTATGCCGTGGTGCTGGTGTCTGCCGTGGAGGGTGTCCGCGCACATACGGAAAACATTCTGCGGGCGCTGGAGGAGGCGCATCTGCCCAGCATTGTGTTTATCAATAAAATCGACCGCGCCGGTGCGGATATTGCGCGTGTCATGACCGAGCTTTCCAAGGTCACGCCGCGCACACCGGTGCTTCTGACCGAGGTGACCGGCGCGGAAAGCGATGCGGCCGCGGTACACACACCGCTGTCCGGCGCGGCGTTTGCACAGGCGGTGACAGAGGGGCTGTGTGAAATCAACGAAGCCGCCGAGGAGGCATTTCTGTCCGATACACAGCTGTCGGATGCGGATGCCGCGTCGGCACTGCGCGAGGAGATTTCTGCGTGCCGCGCCATTCCCGTGCTGTGCGGCTGTGCCAAGCTCGGTGTCGGTGTTGAGGCGCTTTTGTCGTTTCTGACGCGCTTTATGCCGTCAGCCGAGCGGCGCGCAACCGACGGACTGAGCGGCGTCATCTTCAAAATCGAGCATGATAAAACGGTCGGAAAAATCTCCCATGTCCGTCTGTTCGGCGGATCGATTGTCAACCGCGACGAGGTCGAGCTTCTGCCGCCGGACAGCGGCGACAGCACCGCTGCGGACAATGACGATGCGGTTGCGGTGGAAAAACCGTCCAACCCGCGCGAAAAGGTTTCGCAGATCCGCCGCTTCACGGGCGGAAAATATACCGATGCCGGTGAAGTTCACGCCGGTGACATCGCCGCACTCTGCGGTCTGCCGAGCGCGAAAACGGGGCATTTTGTCGGTTCGGTTTTGCCGAGTGCCGGATACCGTCTGGCAACACCGTTTCTGCGTGTCCGCGTGACACCGAAGGAGCAGAACGACGAGGCACTGCCGCGGCTTGCGGAAGCCCTTGCACAGCTGTCCGACGAGGAGCCGTATATCGATGCCAAGTGGGAAAACGGACAGAAGGAGATCATCATCAATACCACCGGCACCATTCAGCTGGAGGTGCTGGACACGCTGCTGACCGAGCGCTACGGTCTGCACGCACAGTTCTCACCGCCCACCGTCATTTACAAGGAAACACCGGCCGCAGAGGGCATTGCCTACGCCGATTATCTGATGCCCAAGCCCTGCTGGGCGATTGTTAAGTTCCGCTTTGAGCCGATGCCGCGCGGCTACGGCGTGTCCTACCACGGACGACTGCCGTCCAATCAGTGCTTTTACCGGTATCAGAGCCACATCCATGCGTCCTTCAATGACTGCCTGAAGCAGGGTCTGTACGGCTGGGAGGTCACCGATTTCCGCTGTACGCTGATCGGCGGCGAGCATCATTCCATCCACACACATCCCCTGGACTTCTTTGTCTGTACGCCGATGGCATTCATGAACGGACTGCAGTCCATCGGTGTGACCCTGCTTGAACCGATGCTGAATATGCGCATCTCTGTGCCGACACCGCTGTCCGGCAAGGTCATCAATGAAATCACGCGCATGGGCGGCGAATATGACGCACCGCTGATGCTCGGCGATATTACCACGATTGATTCCGTGGTTCCGGCCGCCGCGTCGATGGATTTCCCGGTGAAGCTGACGGCGATGTCCTCGGGCAAAGCCGTGCTGAATACGACCTTCTCCGGCTACCGCGAGTGCCGCGACGGCATCATCCATGAAAATCCGCGCATCGGCGTCAATCCGCTGGACCGCTCGAAATGGATTCTCTGGGCGCGCGGCGCTTATACGCTGGCACAGTAAAAAAATCGGGAGCTTTTGCAGTACCACAGCGGACACTGCAAAGGCTCCTGTTTGCGTATAAACGGTTGAGAATCCATCCGGTCTTGTACATCACAGCAGACCGTTACCAAAGACATCAAACCATGACCACGGTGCCGCTGTCACATCCGGCAGACAGATGAGGTCCGGATTGGCAAAGACCGGTTTTTTCTCCTGCCGTTTTTTCATGCGTGCGGTCATCGGACCGCTGTTTTTGTGCGCGGGGGTAGGCATGTTGGCCGGATGTGTGAACGAAAGATGATAGGACCACAGCGCAATTCCTGCGGCATCGACGGTGTCCGGTCTGTGACCGCCGTATTTGCCGTCACAGACAATCGGTGTTCCGTGATGGGACAGCTGACAGCGGATCTGGTGACTGCGTCCCGTGCCGAGCGTCACGCGCAGAAGGGAATACGTGTCATCCCCCTGCGTGACCGTCTGCAAAACGCGGTAGGAAAGCTGTGCCTCCTTCACGCCGCTGCGTGTCCGGTCCACTGCATAGACTTTGTTGGCGCGGGCATCCTTCCAGAGCAGGTCGCGGTATTCACCGGTCATCTCCGCCGGTGTACCGCTGACCACGCACAGATATTCCTTGACAAAATCGCGTCCGCGGATGGTCTCTGACAGCGCCGCCGCGGCATACGGCTTTTTTGCATAAACCATCACGCCGCCGACCCCGGCATCCAGTCGGTGTACCACGCCGATGTACGGTTCCGCGACGCCGTTTTCCCGCTCGCGTGCGGTCAGGACGGCTGTGATATCGTCCATGCCGACGGTATCTGCACCTTGCTGGGACAGCATACCGACCGGCTTCTTTATGCAGATGATGTGCCGGTCTTCAAACAGGATTTCCATGGTCGGCCCCTACTCCTTCCGGTTGGGAATTGTCATCGCCGCATTCTTCGTACAGGACGACCGGTGTGTCTCGTCTGGCAACGGCGAGGGTATAATCCTCGTCCTGTGAAAGTCCCTGCCGCCGCAGTGCAGCCTGCGAGGTCAGGTATGCCAGCTCCGGTGTATTGTTCTCCGGTGAAAGATGCGCCAGCAGCAGGTGTTTTGCGCCGGCGTGCGTCAGCTCGCACAGAAATTCGGCGGCGCAGGTGTTGGACAGATGACCGCTGCCTGACAGGATCCGCCGCTTGAGCTCATACGGATACGGTCCCATCATCAGCATGTTTTCGTCGTGATTGGACTCCAAAATGATTTCGCTTGCGCCGCAGAGAGAAGTGCGGATATCTTCTGTGACACAGCCCATATCGGTGGCAATGGCGGCGGTGTGCGACCAACCGTCACCCGCAGCCGAAAAGCGGAATCCGATACAGCAGCGGCTGTCGTGCGGAATCGGAAAGGAACGGACGGAGATGACGGGCGACTGTCTGTCTGCGGCAACACGCACCTCATAGCACGGCGGATGTACGGCGAAGCAGTCCGACGGAAAACCGCATTTGCACAGCTCTTTTGCGGTTGCCTCGGCGATATGGACCGGAATCGGGTGTTTTTTCAGCAGCACGGGAAGGGCTTTTGTATGGTCGGAATGCTCATGCGTGATGAAAATCGCATTGATATCCGAAAGACACTCGCCGACGGAACACAGCGCACGTTCGATTGCACGGCAGCTCATGCCCGCGTCAATCAGGATGCGGGTATTCCCGACGCGCACGAGCGTGCTGTTTCCCTTGGAGCCGGAAAACAGCGAGATGATTCGGTAAATGGGTGTTGTACTCAAAATCGGTTCCTTTCATGAAAGCCGGGCTGCCGGAGATGGCAGCCCGACGCGAGGTTATCCTTCGATGACGTCGCGGACAAAGTTCTGGAAGACGTTTTCGTCGGTGACGGAGGTGACGCACTGCTTGAAGAGTTGGGCATTGCGGTCTGTTTGGGAATGCAAGTCATATTCGGTAATGTCAGCATCAGCAATGTTCTGTGAAATATGCATCATGACATCCTCTCCGTATGTTTCGCACAGATATTTGCAGAAATAATAACCGACGCTGTAGTGTGTATTACGATTGGTTGAGTAGTAGTAGAAATGGAAGAAATCCTGTTTTTCCTCTTCACTGATAAACGACCAATCAAATTCATGAGTATAATACTTACGATAAGAAGAATCATAGGTCTTCATAATTTTCTCGCCGATGTATTCTGCCCGGCCTTCCATCCATGAAGAAGGGCTGAAATTACCAATGTTATTTTTGATGTAATGGTCAGCAGCATGTATCATTTCATGGACAATGGTATCTTTTGTATTCTGTGCAGTTACATTGATGACATTTCTAGCGCAGGCCGGATACTTGTCGTTGACAAGGAAGTAAATCTGATAGCTGTCGGGAATGGTTGGAAGGTATGTTCCTGACATGGTCTCCTTGACCTCGGTCCAGTCCGCTTCAATCTTCGCTGTGTAATCTTCGGGTGTCGAGACGGTCCGCGTCTTCATAATATGGATATCGTCGTCGATATGCAGCGTTTCCATGGAGTCGAACCGGATGATGCTGTACTTCAGTGCATCGGAATATGCTGTGTGAGATGTTTCAAAAAGAATGATCTGGTAATTTGGTGTCAAATCAAAGCTTTGAATTGAACTGGCGGCATCAAACTGCGCATAAGTCAGCCAGATACGCCCATCGGTGTTCTGATGTGTAAAGGTGGCAAACTGTTTACATACGACAAACCATTGTGAGATATTACCATCTGGCAGTCTATGCCATTGGTCGGGATAAACGGGATAATCGCAGGCATTTTCGAGAAAGATCGGTTCTACGGGAAGAGCAGTCAGCTTTGTATCCGTACCACCCTCGACACCGAGTTGATATGCACCGGGAAAAGCAAATGCGAAATCACCGCTGACATGCTGCATACAGACAAGATTGCCGTTAAGATCATATCCGCGCAGGATAGCTTCACCTGTGGTTTTGCCCGCACCCCAAATACCGGTCTGTGTGAAATGCGGTGTTTTGATATTGTCGTTGGCATCGGGTATCGCATCCTTCCAGCGCTCTTCGAGAAGCAGACGGATCTCACCGTCAAATTCACGCTGGTGCTCGGAGAAATCATAAAAATAGGGTAAAAAGATATTCTGATAATTGCTGGACTCAACTTCTTTGACACTGACTGTGACAGTATCCCCTACAACTTCCGACATCTGATGTGCGGGAAGCGATGCGGGGACTTTGGATGGAGGAAGTGGGGTATCCGTGGGTTCATTGGGCTTCGAGATACCGCAGGGAAGCTGGTTTTGGTTTGCATACTCTGCAAAAGCTGTATCCCAGCTGCTGATGTAGAACGGGATGTTGCCCTTTGAGAACTGTGTCAGATGCTGACCGATCTCCGTCAGAGAATCCGGCACATAAATGAACATCTGAAATTCCTGATAAGAAGCAAATGCATAGTCGCCGATGGAAACCACGCCCTCCGGAATGGAAATGGAGGTCAGCTCATGCTGCATGTCCAGCTTGACAATTCCGGCAAACGCATATGGCGCGATGTGCACGGTTCCGTCCGGAACGAGATAAGCATCGGAACGGTTGTATGCCGGCGGGAAACGGACGAGCGTCTTTTCGGGAAGATCGGCAAAAAGCACGCCGTCCTCTGTGTAAAAGACGGGATGGTCGTCATCGGCTGTGAATGCGACCAGCTGATGACATCCGACAAATGCCTCACCGTCAATGGCAGTGACAGGACGATCGTTGAACTTTGACGGGATATTTACCGAAGATACGCCGCTGTCACATCCGGTTACTTTATAAGATGTACCGTCCTCATTCAGGGTATAGGTCAGCGGGAACGTGCTGTTTTCAGGAAGTGTTATGGATAAGCGCAGGTTGGGATTCGCCATACGTGTCAGAATCGCGGCGACCTCCGCACGGCTGATCTGGCGGTCAGGATGGAATGCATGGGTTTCATCACCGATGATAATGCCCGCTCTGTAGAGACGATAGACAGCTTCAGCATAATCGGCGGACATCGAAACATCGGGGATTGCATCGTTGTCGACAGAATTTATCAAAGGAAGCGCTTCCTTCGGCAGCGCATTTGCCAGAATCAACGCGAACTGCGCACGGGACGCTTTTACGAAATAACCAGGGTATTCCCATGGATGAAAGAAATCATTTATGCTTGCATATTGGACATACGGCCAATACCATGGCTCTTCAGAAGCAAACACATGCGTACCGCCGTTGTAGATGTTATGCAGACGGCAGGCGGTGACAACGGTTTCGATGATGGAAATGCTGCCGCCGGGCAGAAATCCGCCGTCGCCGGTGCCTTTCATCAGACCGTATTCATATGCATCGGCAACATTTTGGGAATACCATTGATCCGAGGGTACATCGGAAAACATGCCGTCCTCATAAACCAGATCGCGGCTGAAATTGGACAGTCCGACCGTCGTGTCTGCCGCAGAAAGCGATACGGACAGAAGAAGACAGAGGATTGAGGACAGCAGAATCATTTTGTACAGAAGATGAGGAAGTTTCATGGTGTTTCTCCGTTCTCAGTTTTTGTAAATATAATAACCAATCAGAACCGCAATGCCGATCAGACCGGCAATGACGGAAAATACATAATCGCGCCGCCGCACCGTGACCTCGACGCTGCCGGGGATCAGATGCAGCTTTTGCAGAATCGGTACCATCCGGCGGTACAGAACGAGCATCAGCGCCGCTTCGATCGGCAGAAGGGCAATATTCTTGATCGCACCGGAAATGAAGTAGACGATATAGGCGTTGCCGTACAGAATATGCTTCCATACGCTTCCGAGAATGACGTTGATGAGGACATTGACGGTCAGCCGCGCAATGAAAATCCGCGACAGCGACAGATGTGTACGCCAGAGAAACAGTGCATAGATCAAGAATGACAGCATGGAGGACAGCGCATAACCGGGAAAATATCCCATCGGGTCGCCGCCGGAAAACAAAAAGCTCAGCGTGTCGACCAGGATACCTGCGGGCAGTGCCAGAAACGGGCCTGCAATCATGCACAGCAGACCTGCTGTCAGAAACGAAAAATACACCCGCAGAAACGCACCGCCGATCGGCAAAAAAAACATATCGATCAGCGCACAGACCGCGCAGAGCAGGGCGGTTGTGGTAATCATGCGGACGGATTTCAGATTGGACAGCGCACAGCGGAAGTACGCCGGGGTGAGAGGGGTGGAGAACAGCGTGCGGTCTGCCGCTGTTTGGGTTGATACATGCTTCATATTCGGTTCTCTCCTTAGCGGGATGCGCCCATTTTACCGCAATCCGGGATACCCGGATTTTCGTTCGCGGAACAACTCCCCGTTTCCGTGACACTTTACGCAGAATGAGCTACTCTAATTTACGGCATCTGCCGTATGTTCAACATTATACCACAAGATCAATCAAAATGCTATAGCTTCCAAGAAAATTTTTGGATTTCCGAAAAAATAACCGCCTCCGCCATTGATTTTTTCACATATATGGGGTATAATATAATAAGGTTTTATATGCGGGGCGACAATGCAGTTTCCCTTGCCACATCACACGATACTTCTGAAAAAGGACTTCTTTTCTGCATATGAGAATAAACAAACATCACGTACGCAGTCTTTGGGGTGCCGCTCTTCTGCTCGCGTCCCTGACTGCCTGCTCCTCTCCGATCATTATACACGATACGCCGCTGTCCGAGGCTCTGACCGCAGACGAAACAGCACCTGTCACCGTTGATACCGCAGTGACGGAAACGGAAGCGGTCACCGAACCTGCTGTCACCGAATCGGAAACAACAGCCGATGTCATCATCGAGGATCCGCTGACCCTGGCAAAGCATGAGCTGGCATCTCTGCGCCGTGCGGACCTTGACGGTATGAATATTCTGATTGCGGCGGCGGATGAATCCGCTGTGTTCGGCGATCTGTTTGCCGGAGAAAATGCCGGAAGCACGGTTCTGCCGGAAACACGTGCCGCGCGGACACGGTTGGTCGAGGAACGCTACAATGTGCGGATTCTGAACTATCTCTTTGAGCGGGAAGCACTGTATCAGGAGATTAAAAAAGCCAATCTGTCGGACGTTCCGTATGTCGCCGATTTCTATGCGCTGCCTTACGATCAGCTCGGACGGTATTTTGCAGACGGGCTTCTGCTGAATCTGCGTACCCTGCCGTTTACCGATTTTTCCGCCGATTATTACGATCGGCAGGCGATGAATGCCATGTCTGCCGGTTACGGCATCTGGGGTGCGGTCGGAGATTATACCTTCTCGCCCGAAAATGCATATGCCATCTATTTTAATAAAGACCTCTGCAAAACGCTGGCGCTGCCGGAGCCGTATGCGCAGGTCAGAGACGGCGAATGGACCTGGGAGGTCCTGTTTGAAGCGTCAAAGACCGCACGCGCATCCCTTGACGATGCAGGTGAGGCAACGGTGTGGGGCGACAATCTGGGCTCTCTGGGACTGGAATTCTGCGAGGCGATGTTTGTGGATGCCGCGGCGCTGACCATCACGACGGCCGGCGCGGACCGCACGCCGTACCTTTCTGCGGATACCGGACGGATGTCGGCGATTGCAGCCCTGCTTCGGGGTGGTGTGCAGAATGCATCGACTGCACCGGCACCCGGCGAGGATACCGCGCAGTTTACCGACGGCAATCTGCTCTATTACTGCGGTACGCTGTCGCACATGCCGCAGTGGGCCGATATCAAAACGCCGTGGGGCATTGTTCCTCTGCCGAAGACGGATGCCTCCCAGCGCAGCTACAGCACCTATGTCGGTGAGAGTGCGGTGCTGTGTGTCGCATCCACCAACGGTGCACTGGAAGCAACGGGTACGATCATGCAGGCTCTGTTTGCCGCCGCATCCCACACGTATCCGGAGAATTATTACGATGAAGCGCTGAAGTACTATGTCCGTGACAGCGAAACGGTGGAAATGCTCGATCTGATCTGCTCCAACCTGCGCTATGACTTTACCTCGATGTTTGCGTCCGGATTCCCGTATCTCGGCTATGCGTCCGACTATACCATTCATTCTGCCGTTACGCAGAATTATTCCGTTGGCGCGGTGTACGATAATTACCGTGCTTCTGCCGACCGGGAACTGAAAGCCGCGTTCCCGACTGACCGCTGATCCATACCGACTCCCGAAAGGAATTCATCATGCTGCGATTCTTACACTGTGCCGATGTTCATCTGGATACGCCGTTTTCCATGGAGGATCTGGAGAACGCCGATGTCCGCCGCGCCGAGCTGCGTTCTGCCTTCTCGTCGATGATGCTGTACATCCGGCAGAACCGCGTCAGCCTTCTGCTGATTGCAGGCGATTTGTTCAGTCACGCATTTCTGACACGTGAAACCACGGCACTTCTGCGCCGTGCGTTTGCATCGGTTCCGGACTGTCAGATTTTCATTGCGCCCGGAAACCATGATTTTTATACCGATGACTCCGTCTACGGCACAGCCGCATTTTCCGATAATGTCCACATTTTCAAGGAAGATACGCCCACTTGTGTTACGGTTTCGGTTCCCGATGATACGGGAAAGCCGGTTTCGGTGGAGGTCTGGGGCTTTGCCAATACCGCACCTGCCATGAACGGATATGAGGTGCTTTCCGGACTGAAGCTCGCAGGAAAACCGGTTGGAACCCACCGTCTGTTTGTCGGACATGCCGCACTTGCCGGTGTCCGTGCGGACGGTACCCAAGCGTCGGATGCGCCGCTTCTGAAAAAAGAACAGCTTGCAGCCGCAGGCTTTGATTACTGCGCCCTCGGGCAGTACCATACCTCCGACGGCATCCGCCGCATTGAAGCAAAGACCGGTGCCGCAAAGACACGCACGACCTATTTCAGCTACGCGGGATGTCTGGTCGGACGCGGATTTTCGGAATCCGGCGGACGCGGTGCTGTCTGCGGAACGCTTGATTTTGACGAAAAAGGGGATACGGTGTTTTCTGTCCGCCGCCTGCGCATTGCGCGCCGCCGGTATGAGTGTCTGGACGTGGATCTGGATACCGTTCCCGATGCACAGAAAACCGATGCGGGACTGCCGCGCGTGATGGCAGATGCACTGAAACGCGCCGTTGCCGGAAAAAAGATGGCAGCGCCCGACCGTGATACCGCACTGCGGCTGACCGTTACCGGCACACTTCCTGCCGATCTGCTTCTGTCGGAGGCGCGCATTGCATCGGCACTCGGAGTTCTGTCCTCTCTGACACTGATTGACCGGACAACCCCCGGCGATACTGCCGCCCTTGCCTCTGATCCGACCCTGCGCGGTGCCTATTTCCATGCGCTTACCGAGCAGCTGACCTCTGACGACCGGACCCTGCGCGAGACTGCCGCTCTTGCGCTGCGTCTCGGCTTGCAGGAATTCAAGAATGACTAAAGGAGCCGCACGATGGTAATCAACCGTATTCATATTCAGCGCTTCGGCGCACTTTGTGACCGCGAATTCACCGTCATGCCGGGCTTAAATATCATTGAAGGTGAAAACGAATCCGGAAAAACGACGGTTGCCGCGTTTCTCCGCTACATATTTTACGGAATTGCAAACAACACCGCCGCGTCGCATTTTCTGAAGGTGTATCCTGCCGGATATCCGACTGGTGTGATCGGCGGTTCGCTCGATATCACACTGTCTGCGCCGCTGTCCGAGATGCCCGATGTCATCCGCTACAGAATCACACGGCAGCTTTCGGTCGGAGCGGACGACGGTGACGCGGTGGAGCGCTGCATCATTTGTCCGCTGTACGGCGAGGATGTCGGTGCGCCGGTGCTTGAGGGTGCTGTCCCCGGTGAGGTGTTTTTCGGCGTCAGCGGCGAGGTCTTCTCGGCAAGTGCATTTGTCGGACAGGTCAACTCCGCCGCACATACTGCCAAAGCTGCCGATCTGACCGATCACGAGCACGGCAACTACACGGGCGGTTCTCCGATCCGTGCCGCCATTGACCGCATTCTTCATGCTGCAAATGAGGAAATCGATCCGGATGCCGCGGTGCATTCCCTGTATGCAAAGCGCAATGCGCTGTACAATCCCGACACGGAAACCGGCTCCATCCGTGAGCTGGAACGCCGTCGTGCCGCACTGCAATCCGCGCTGGAGTCTGCGCTGAGCAGTGCTGAGGAAAACGCGGCGGACGCCGATGAACCGGAGGTGCGGGAGGATGTATCCCACGCAGAACCGGCGCCGGAGATGCCGGACGAAGCACAGCAGGAGCAGCTGCGTGCGTCCGTCGATGCCTGCGACCGTGCGATTGCCGAAAAGGAAGTCCGTATTTCCCGCCTTCAGAAGCTGCGGGAACAGTACGAGGCGTACCGCGCGCTGGATGATATCGATACGCTGAAAACGCTGCGGGAACAGCAGAGTGCCGCAGAAATGCGCGCCGCTTCCCTTGCCGCAACCATGTTCCGCGGCTCCTACATCCCGGATGCGGATTTCACGGCATCGCTGCATCTGTGTGCGGAGGATATGCGCGAAGCATCCGAGCAGTCCGCCGCGGCAAAAGCAGAGCTGGAACGGCTTGATTTCTCGGTCCGCCGCGACAACATCAAGGAAAAACAGCTGCGGCGCATTGAACTGGACGGCGGCGCGGATGCCATCCGTGCGCGTCTGGATAAGCTGTACAGCAAGCGTTCCGTGGTGACGGTATTCGGCATCTTCTTTCTGCTGTTTACGGTGTTTGCCTGTGCAACCACAATCTTTTTGCTGATTCTGCATTCCGACACCTATCAGAACGGCATTCTGATTACGGCGATTCTTGTCGCACTTTCGTTTTTCTTCTTCCTGTCGCGCGGAAAATATGAACGCAGCATCGGCGTGATGCTGAAGCGTTATAACTGTACGACCGAGGATGAACTGGAAAACTTCATCGAAGAATATGTCCTTTCCAGCGGAAAGCTCAAGTCTATCACCGACAACAAGGAGTCGCTTTCGACGCAGATGTCGGCGCTTTCTCTGCGCGGCAGTGAAGCGGCACGGCAGGCCGCACTTCTGCTGTCCAAGCTGCAGCCGCCGGATGCGGTGAAGATTACGCCCGACCGACTGACGCCGGAGGTTGTTTCGACCGCCGCAGACCGGATTGACCGGACGTTGGGTGAGCTGAACCGTCTGTATCAGACCGCGGATGCCTGCAAGGATGAAATTACCCGGTATTTAGAGGAGCATCATGCGCAGAGCGAAGAAGCGCTGCACATCCGCCGGAAAACGCTTGCCGCGCTGTTTGAAAAGAACGGAACGCCGTTCCGTATCGATCAGCTTCAGGGAGAACTGGATTCTGCCGCAGCGGCTGTGCAGGAGCTGCATCACAGGCGTGATACCCTGCGGGCATTGCTGGAACAGCCGATGACCGCCGCCCCTGCACCGGTGATATCTGCTGCACCGAAGCGCAGCTTCCGCCGTGCTGTGACCTGTGACTGCGGACCGGATCCGCGCATTCTGCGTGCGCTGATTGCGGAACTGGACGAAAAGCTCCGCCGTGACCGCAAGCAGTACGCCGCACTGAATCTTGCCATTGATGCACTGCGCCGGGCAAGTACCGCACTGCATCAGTCGATTGCGCCGCGTCTGACGGAAAATGCCGGCAAGCTGATGGCGCTTCTGTCCGATCAGCGGTATTCGGCGCTGATTCTGGACAACGAAATGCATCTGCGCGCCGCACAAAATACGGGGGATGGCACCGCCGAGGTGCTTCCGATCGGGATTCTGTCTGCCGGCACACAGGATCTTGCGTATCTCAGTCTGCGCATGGCGCTTCTGCACATGCTGTATCCAAAAGAACAGCCGCCGCTTCTGTTCGACGAAGCCTTTGCGACGCTCGATGATAAGCGTCTGACGCGCATGATTGCGCTTCTGCACCGTGCGTCCTCGTCGGAGGACCCGGAAACCAGCACATCGCAGGCGATTGTCTTTACCTGTCATAAGCGCGAGCGCCGCGCCGCACAGGCCCTTGCCGCCTGCCATGTTCTGAAGCTATAATCGACCTTGTGGGAGCTGGTGCATTTGAAAAATCATTGAACCAATGATAACTCCCTCAGTCAAAAAAAGACGCAGAAGCGTCTTTTTTTGACAGCTCCCTCGGTGAGGGAGCCTAATATAACGGGCTGTTGCACTTACGTGCCTCAGCCCCTTGGAAGTTTCCCTTGCCCCTCTTCCGAGGGTCATTTTCATGCGATTTTCGCATGAAAACCGGGAAATTCGGGTCACTTCGTGACCCCGGGTTGCCG
>SVRM01000146.1 GCA_015064785.1 Oscillospiraceae bacterium | reverse complement strand
CGGCGCGGCTGCATGACGCCGTTGCGTCTGTGCCAGTTCAGCCAGCAGACAATGGCGCAGAAACCGATATTGAACAGATTGTCGCGGTTGTAGGTATCGAGTGCGGCCAGACGCTTGCAGGCAGAAACAAAGCCGTCGGTATCACCGATGCCGATCATCTTTGCGTGTTTGACATAAAATGCCTGTGCAGGCATTGCCGTGATCGCGGCTTCTGCGGCATAGGAAATGGCAAGGCTGTTTTCGGCTGTACGCCAGTGGTTGATGCAGAAGCCATAGGAGGAATCGGTGTCGGGCAGACCCACAAGCTTTTCAATGCCATCGGTGGACATCTGCTGGACATACATATTGCCGTCAAATTCCGCCCACGAATAGAACATCGTGTTCTGCCAATCGGAGGAAATCGTTCCGGTCTTCTCAATATTATCAGCGACAGCAAGCGCACCGTGTGCGGACAGCAGGCTCATCGTCATGCCAGCAGGCAGCTTTCTGCGCAGGATCGGGCGGAGGACACGAAGTGTGTCGGCACAGGTCAGATACAGACCGCCGCGCAGTGCCGGCTTCTTTTCCAGTCCCGCAAGCCACTGCTCACGCAGCTGCAAAACCTGAAGCATCCGCTTGACACCGACAGCAGAGCTGGGCAGCTGATGCGGCAGGAAATCCGGCAGTCCGGGCAGATTGCCGTCTGCATCAAGGACATCCTCCCCAAGCTGCTCCGCGACAAATGCCTTGACATTGTCATATGTTACGCCGGGTTCGTCACGGAAGCCGCCGCATTCCTCGGAGATCAGTTCCAATGTATCGATCAGCGGATAGGTCCGGCAGACCTCATGCAGCATACGGCAGTTGACCTCATGATCGCCGTGTGTGATCTCCAGCGACAAAGTCAGTTCCATACCACATTCCTTGACGGTTTTCATGACTTCATTCAGCCAATATTTTGCGTATGCACCGCGTGCTGCTTCGTCCTCGTACAGTTCTTCAACCTCGGGGATGCAGTAATACTTACGGTTGCGGATGCGGCTTGCGGTCAGCGGATCATCCGTCGGGACAGGGTGCGTCTGACCGTAGAAGAAATGCCCTGCATCATCGTTTTCCTTTGCCGGGTCCGGCTCATGCCACTGACCGGGATAAGAGTGGAATGTGAGTGCATTGTAGCGCATACGCGCAAGATTGCGGATATATTCCTTTGCCATCGGCAGCGGATAGGACGAAATGTCCATCGTGAAATTGATGTGCTGACGGATGCCGCGCAGACGGAATTTCGGCTTCACCTCACGGTGCAGCGAAAACATCGCATCAGGCACAAAGGCGTGCGGTACGCAATAACCGTTTGCCTCAAAGAGGATTCCGGCTTCCGCCAATGCTTCGCAAACGCCGCAGAGCACGGAAGAAGCATTGCCGCCGCGGATGACAAGCTGTCTGCCGTCGCCGCAGATGCTGTAATGGTGCGGCTCCATCGCAGAATCAACGGTCAGTGTGATGCTTCTGTCCGCTGTCGCCGTGTCGGTCAGTTCCAGATTGGAAAATTCAAGCAGGAACTTTTTCAGCTCGGATGCGGCATAAGCAGTATTTGTGTTGTTTTGTAAGATGCAAACTGTCATAATCCGGATTCTCCTTATCAAAATCGTTTCCTTTATTCATCAGCAAAACCGGCAAGAACCGTATCAAGCCGCCTCTGTGCGGATTTCTTGTATTTTTCAAAAGCAGATGCCAAGTCCTTGGTACCCGAATTTTTGTTGAACTTCATGCGTTCACCGAGCAGATGCGCAAAGCCCTGCCAGTTGTCGTAGCAGTACGCAAAAGAAGCCGTCAGATTGTTATTGATGATTTCCAGCATCGCAACATCATCCTGGGAATCCGCGATCTTACCCTGCAAGGTCAGTTCGTAATATGCAGGGGTTACATCATAATAGCCGTAATACGTCATTGCTTCAAAGACAAAGCCGGCAAATTCAAGATTCTGGCAGGAAATCGGAACAGAGAACATCGACGGACAAGCAAAAACATAGTAAGATTCCTGCTGCTCATCAAATTTCGGCATCGGCGCAATACCGTAGTTGATATCCGATTCACGGTAATACGTCGGTGCATGAGACAGATGTGCAAAGGTATATGCCGCACGGCCTTCAATGAATACCTTCGGAGAAAAATCGTCTTCGTTTGCACGGAACGAACCCAGGAATACATCGCCGGATTCATAATACCACCCATACAGCTTTTCCACAAGAGAAGCCATCTTATCGGTGACAACCGAAAATTCAAGGCCGCCGTCTGCCGTTTTTGACAGCACCTGTGCATTACAGGACATTAAAAATCCGTTTTGTTCGGGATGTGTGATGAATCCGTACTGGTCACCGAGATCCCGTTTGCTGTCACCGTTGATATCCTGATACAAGTCCTTGGTCTGGGAAATCAGCCGATCCATGGTCCACGTGCCGTCCAGTACAGATTGATACGGTGTTTCCAGATCGTTTGCGGCGAGCATGTTTTTATTAAAAATCAGAACCTTTGCGGAATCCAGCTGTTTATAGTTGATGCCGGATGCGACAGTAAACATTTTGTCATTGATCGTCATCTGCTCGACAGTCTGCGCGGGATACCATGGCTGATCAAAATCCACGTGAGGAACCTCATACCAGTTGGCATACACACCGTCAATGGCATTGTTGCAGGTCAGAACACAGTTGCCGTAAATCAGCTCCCATGCATCTTCTCCTGCCAGAATGACCTTGGCAACCGCCTTTTCATGCGTTGTTCCGTCCTCTGCGACCTCGGAAACAAAATCAAAGTTGTAGGTTTCACAGAGATACGCATTGCGTTCAAAAATCAGATCGTTGACAGCTTCACCGTTGATTTCGTCAACAACAAGAGAATCCGCATCCGCCTGTTCGACGCTTGAAATCCGGTACTGCGCACCGCCGAAATCCATTTCCGGTAGCTCCAATGCTGGTCGGTTGTCCTCTGTAACCGCCTCTGTCGTTACAGCCGCAGAATCCTCCGTTACAGCATTGGTAACGGCAGGCTGTTCTGTCTGATCTCCGCAGGCAAGCAGCGCGGACGATGCAAGGAGCAGCAGTGCTGTCATACGTACAAATTGATTGTTTCTCATGGTAGTGATCCTCCATCAGTTGCTTTCATTTCATATTTTTATTATACAGGAAAGTTCTTGACATTTCTCGCCAAAAGTCTTATAATTATAGACAGAATTTTGCACCGGAGGTGTTTTATGTTCTATCAGAGCAATCATATCGACTCACCGGATTATATCAAATTGGAGAGAGGAACCGACTTCAGCTTTCCGCCGCATCTGCATCAGTGCTTTGAGGTGATTGTCGTGCTGTCCGGAGAAATGAAAATCACCGTTGACACACAGGAATATACCCTGCAAGAGGGTGGAGCACTGTTGATCTTTCCGAATCAGATTCACAGTCTCGCCTCGGAAAAAAGTGAACACATGCTTTGTATTTTCTCCCCGCAGCTTGTCAAAGCCTATACATCCCTGCACGCAGAACACATTCCCGTCAGCGGACAGTTTTTGCCGGATGCATATCTGGTTCGTCAAATGCAGCAGCTTTGTGCCGATGCCTCGGTCATCGAAAAAAAGGCGCTTCTTTATGCTTTCTGTGCTGCATTTGAACGCAATGCACGGTATACCGAGCGCAGGCAGCCGCAGGGGGATCTGCTCGGCACGGTTTTCCGCTTTGTGGAAGAGGAATTCCAGAATGATTGCTCTCTCACACGGCTGTCCAAGGTGATCGGTCATGAATATTCGTCGCTCTCCCGTTACTTTTCAAAGGCAGTCGGAATGTCTTATAATACCTATGTGCATAACTATCGGTTAAGTCACGCCTGCTATTTGCTGTCAAACACGGAAAACACCATTCTGGAATGTGCACTGGACAGCGGCTATACCAATATGCGCAGCTTCAACCGTCATTTTCTTGCATATTACGGCATAACGCCGAGCGAATACCGCAGCAGCCGTAAGTGACTTTCATGTTCATGGAGGTGAAACCGTGTCTCTGACTGTAAAGAAACTGCCGACAAATCTGCATACCATGCATTATGAGTCCGAAAATGATGAATTTTTGTCGGTTTACCGTCAAAATAACGATATGTATGTCAATGTTCATGACACCATGGAGATTGTATATGTGCATGAGGGGGAGCTGCGTCTGTATGCCGACGATATCACATACCTTCTGCACAAAGGTGAAGCCATCATTCTCAACAGCGGAACTGTCCATTTCGGATTTGTTTCAGCGGAAAATGCCACAGTATTTGATGCCATTCTGGTTGACTGGCAAAAGCTGTGTCTGACGGTGGATGATCCGGAAACGAACATTTTCCGGAAATTGATGGAACGGAAGCTCCGGTTTGTTACAGGTATCCTTTGCGAATCGAACGCAGAAGATCTTCTTTCTGAGATCCGCCGTATTCTGACCGCAGGGGATGAACGGGGTGAGGGGTGGGAATTGACTGTCATTTCCGCTTATTACACCATCGCATCTCTTTGTCGGAAAAACGGGATGCTGGAATCCGTTCCGCTGTACCGTGAGGAAAAGAACGAATTATGGAAAAAGGACATAGAACTGTTTATTGCGTTCACAAAATATGTCGACTGTCATTATATGGATGCTCTGGCGGTATCGGACATCGCAGGACAACTCCATATCAGTGAATCCAAACTGTATAAGGTCTGCCGCTGGGTTGTCGGATGTCCGCCGGTAGAATACATCGCACGGTGCCGTCTGCGCATGGCAGCACAGTATCTGAAAAGCACGGAGCTTTCCGTTACCGAAATCTGTTATGCCTGCGGTTTCCGTAATCTCAGTTATTTTATCGCACAATTCAAGGCATATTATCAGGAAACACCGCACAGATTCCGTCAGTCCAATACGGAAAAATGATACTTTTGTGCGAATTTGTGAGAGAATCGGAAAAAAGACTGTGATATAATAATATCAGCAAATATCCGAACGATTTTGAGAGAAAGGAACCCTTCGTTTGCACGAAAGCCAATATGAAGAAACAAGAATGAATTATCAGGAACTCAGAAAACAAACCAATCGTGGATGGAACACATGGAATACGCTGAATGTACTCTCCTATTCGCATCTGCCGGACGGCTTTACCGTCAATCTTTGTATGCAGGAATATGCAGATGCGGCGATGCTCCGTGAAAGCCTGATCGGGCGCAGCGGCGATTCCGAGGAAAAGATCGTTCCGGGCGCACGTACTTACGGCATCAACTGCTCGCAGATGACACTCTCCTGGCGCGGCATGAAGCTGGATATCCGCACGACCGGCAATGAGGAAGAACTGATTGTCCTCATCACACCGTTGGAACAGACGTGTCTCAAAACGCCGAAGCTCGTTGTGGAAGCCTGTCTGATGTGGGGACGGGAAGGGGTCGTCGGCAAAAAGGACGGTCGTCTGTACGGTGAATGCGGCGGATACCGTCACGATATCCACATCTCCGCAGAAACCGAAAATGCCGTTTATACACGCTCCCTGTCTCCGGCGGTTTCGGTTTTGCTGGATCGCCCGATCGTCATTTCCTCCCGTCCGTGCACACCGGAAGAAGCGCTGGCACGGTGGACGGAGGAAAAAGTCAAGCTCGATGCGATCAACAATGCATACGGTGCCCATTCCGAGGCATATACCGCGATGAAGACCTGCCTTGCGTGGGATACCATTTATGAAATGGAGCATGACCGCATCTGCTCGACCGTTTCCCGTATCTGGAACGGCAGCGGATATATTCTGTTTGATTGGGATACATATTTTGCCGCTCTGATGGCATCTCCGGAAAGCAAAGAGCTTGCACAGCTCAATGCCATTGCGATTACGGAGGAGGTCACAGCGGACGGCTTTATTCCGAACTACGGCACAACGCACGGCAGAAAATCATATGACCGTTCCCAGCCGCCGGTCGGCTCGTTTGTCTGTCTTGAAATTTATCGCAAATACCCCGAGCGTTGGTTTGCGGAACACGTCTTCGATACACTGCTCGGCTGGAATCGCTGGTTCGCCCAAAACCGCATGACGGAGGAAGGATACCTTTGCTGGGGCTCCAATCCGTATACCCCGGTCACGGGCAACTATTGGGAAATGCACCATGTGCATGATACGGCAGGCGGTGCGCTGGAAAGCGGTCTTGACAATTCGCCCATGTATGACGGCGCGGCATTTGACCCGGATCGGAACTTCATGCTTTTGGCAGACGTCGGACTCATGGGGCTTTATATCATGGACTGCCGTGCGCTCGCGGAGCTTGCTTTGATTGTCGACCGTACCGATGTAACGGA
>SVRM01000017.1 GCA_015064785.1 Oscillospiraceae bacterium | reverse complement strand
CGACCGACACCGGTATCGAGGTTGTGGTATGCCGGCAGACAGTGCATGAATACCGTTTCCGGTTTGCCGGTCATTGCCATGAGTTCTGCGTTGACCTGGTAAGGAGAAAGCTCACGAATCCGTTCTTCCCAGACCTCCACAGGTTCACCCATAGAAACCCAGACATCGGTGTAGATGACGTCTGCTCCGGCGACGGCTTTTGCGGGATCCTCCTCAAAGCGCAGTGTCGCACCGGTTTCAGCGGCAATGGCTTCACACTTTGCAATCAGCGTAGGATCGGGGAAATATGCCTTTGGTGCACAGGCCGTAAAGTTCAGTCCCATTTTTGCACAGCCGATCATCAGTGAGTTGCCCATATTGTAGCGTGCATCGCCCATGTATACGAAATTGACACCCGCCAGCTTGCCCAGATGCTCACGGATGGTGAGGAAGTCTGCCAGAATCTGTGTCGGATGGTATTCGTTGGTCAGACCGTTCCAAACGGGAACCTTGGAGAACTTTGCAAGTTCTTCGACGATTTCCTGACCGAAGCCGCGGTATTCAATGCCGTCATACATGCCTGCAAGGACACGCGCGGTATCGGCAATGGTTTCCTTCTGACCGATCTGGGACGCCTTGGGATCCAGATAGGTGGTGGACATGCCGAGATCATGTGCGGCAACCTCGAAGGAGCAGCGGGTACGGGTCGAAGTCTTTTCAAAAATCAGCGCAACATTGCGTCCGGTCAGCGTATTGTGCGGAATGCGGTTCTGCTTGAGTGCCTTGAAGTGAGCTGCGAGGTCAATCAGTGCGCCGATTTCCTCGGGGGTATAGTCGAGCAGACACAGAAAATCGCGTCCGATCAAAGATGCGGGAAAGTTCATGGTGATATCTCCTTTGCTGTGGTAATCAAGAAAAATGATATCACATTATACCATTTTTTGCATAAAAAGTCAAGTAATCACGAAAAAATATTCAATCAATCAATGTGGAAAGCCGATTATCCCATGGTAATCCTGGCGGACTGGACACGGGGATAGACAGGACGTCCTGCGGCATCGTAAATACGGTTGACGCCGGTTTCCTTCCGGTTGATGCCCATGAACATCGAGCTTTCCATACCGTCGATGGTTATGGTCGTTCCTTCCAGCGTGACGATGGCATGAATCGGATCGTTATATACAACGGTGTGATTGAGCAGCTTGATTTTTTCGCAAAGCTCCTTGGGATAGCAGTCATGCGCATTTTCAACCCAGTCATAGGCGGCCGAGTTGATTTCAAAGTACAGAACACCGTCAAGGATACGCAGGTTGTCGCGGTGATGGTGACCGTTGATGCACATCAGAACGGCATTTTTGCGGCGTGCATTGCAGCGGGCGAAAATCGCGCGGACTTCTTCCTGGTTTTTAACACCGTCTGCTTCTCGCTCAAAGCTCTCATGGCTGATCAGAATACACGGCCCCGGGGCTTTATCGATGGTTTTTTCCAGCCACACAAGCTGATCTGGCGGCATATAGTCGCGGAGCGCGCCGTGCTTGAAATAGTTGCCAAGATCGTAATGGACATATTCCCCGTCCAGATAGTAGTAATTGGGATCACAGACGATAAAGCGGTATCCCTCACAGTCGAAGAAATAATGACCGTCTGGCATGTTGTATGCTTTCAGGGTCTCGGCATAAGAGGTTGCATCGGAATCGTGATTGCCGAGGCAATGGTACGACGGAATGTGGAAGTCGTTATATTTTTTTACATAATCCGGGCAAAGCGACGGACCGTGGCAGAAGTCGCCTGCGTGGATGATAAACGAGGCGCCTTCTTTTTCTGCACGCTGTTGGATGAATTCCAGTTCTTCATCGGTGCCGCCTTCAAAAACACCGGGATGATGGTGAATATCGGCAAAGAGTGAAAATTTCATAATGTGTCCTTTCTGTAAGTGCTGCGCGTGATGTCAGAATTTCACCTTGACCTTGATCGGATTTCCGTTTGATGGGAAATCAAAATAAGTGGTTTCGGTTTCGCGGTCCCAGATATGGTCAATGACAGTACCATTGATTTCCACGGACTTTGGCGGACGCTTTGTCCAGATTCGTGCAGCGGCGGTCATGTCGGACGGACCGCGGAATGTGAACGAAAGCATACGCTGGGTACGCATCAGGCGGTCGGCGCGTCCGGAAAGTGCGAGAATATCGGAGTCACCGGACTTGTCGATGCGGGACAGATCATACCACAAACCGACTGTACCGGTTTTCAGTGTTGGATTTTTCACAACAGACAGGGTTGTGTCGTACAGATTGATATAGGTACCGTCCAGCGTCTGCTCTCCGTCTGTACCTTCATCCATGGCAGCCGTAACAATATAGACACCGCGGCGGAGCTTCAGTGTTGCAGAGGGAACAACAGAGATGCCCTGTGCTTCGAGCAGCCCGAGTACGGTATCGCGGTAAGTGTCAGACAGCGCAGCGTCGTAGGCAATGTCGCCGGGGTACCGGTCAATTACGGTCACAGAACCTGCACCGACGGAATAAGTTCCGGCCACAGGCTGTCTGCCAAGTCCGAGTGCTTCCATCAGATGCTCTGCGGGATTGGCGTAATCGGCGCCGCTGTTCCACCAGTCACGGGCTGTATGGAAATCGTCGGAGCCGTCACCGACATAAACCAGTGTTCCGCCTGCATGTACCCATCCGGCAAGGGAGACATTGATGTCGGGAGATGCCGGTTTGATGAACTCATATGACAGCACCAGCGTCTTGTATGCATCGAGATAGGATGGGAAGCGGCGGATGTTATCAAGCTGCACAGGGCGTGCTGACAGTCCGCATTTGACCAGCGGCAGTGCCATGCCGTAAAAGGCATTGAAGCGTGCGGCGTGCGGCGGTTCCTTGCCGTCCGGATAAATGCGCTGGAACATCGCGCTGTCGGCGATGGCAACACCGACCTCCGCGGTCTGATTCAGCCATTCGCCGTCGCCCTGGGAGGACATCTGGCGCAGAGTATGCATAACCGACAGCAGATTGGTCTTATATTCGGGCGGGATGGCAGAGGGTGTGGGATCCTCGGCGGAACGCGGATGCAGATCGCGCATGACACGACCTGGCCAGGGAGAAACCTCGTAATCGGCAATTTTCGGATGAAGCAGGGAAGCGGTGACGGTACGGTAGTAGTTGTCACGGTAGTCGTCCCAGTCGAACTGCGGATTGTCTTCAATCGGGTCAGCAAGGAACCACATACGGCGGTCGGTGCCGCGTACCAGCTCCTGCATGATGCCGTATTCGAGGAAACCGGTTTCAAATGTGCGCTCCTTTTCCACGCCGCGGTAGGTATTGATCTGACGGGAGGTACCGGTCCAGATCTGCGCGATGTATCCGTCGATGGTCGGAACATCCAGAAGAGCGGATTCCGGGGAGACAATCATCCACTGAGAGTAGTTAATCAGCGAGTGCGTTGGAACATAGAAGCGAATCAGACGACCGTACTTTGTCATTGCATATTCCTTGCATTCCGAGCAGAGACGGTCGAGTGTGCGGGTGTACAGATACTGCTTGAGCTTGGAGGCTCTGTACTGGGCGTCGGCTGTGGATTGCGGATCGATCCACGGCTCGCGGTAGAAGATCTCCCACTCCCGCTTGAACGCAGGAGAATAGCCGGATTCTGCCCAGAATTCGGGTTCCTCAAGATGAATCGCTTCAACACCTGCGTCGATGGCGGTCTTCAGACCCTCGGACAGATAATGTGCAAATGCGTTGGTCGGCACCATATACGGTGTATCCGGACCGTGTACACGTTCAGTTCCGTCTGCATACACCTGACCTTCATCACGGTGATTGATGCCGTCAAATTTTCCAAACAGATAGTTCTGGTAGCCGCCCCAGGAAACGCCTGTCATCAGATGAATGACGTAACCGCGCTTCTTCCAAGGTGCAATGCGTTCTTTCAGATTGTACAGACCGTAAACCATGACAAAGTCCGACTGTACGTCAAAGGTCGGGTCAAACACACGGGATTCCTGAACGCCGGTATGTTCCAGTGTACGAGGGTATTCCTGCCACATAATTGAATTCCTTTCTGATATGGATCGGGATCGGTTGTATTATTCGTCCAGAATTGCTTCGTATGCTTCGAGATACTTTGCAATTTCACTGTTGATCTTCTTTTCAAACTTGGAGAAGAACGAAGCATAGTCGTCCTTGCCCTTGAACATGTAGTTATCGGTGATCTGCGTGTTCAGATATGTGGCTGCGATCGGGTGGTCGTATACGAGCGTGGTATAGATGATATCAAGCATTGCCTCAGAGTCGTTGTCCCGGGAGACCTTGCCTTCCAGCATTTCATCATAAGCGGCGACCTTGACGGTATTCACAGATTCGTATGCGAGAGCTTCCATGACGATACCGGTGCGTTCGAGATCGGCGTTGGTGGTCAGGATACACATGAAGTACGGATTGCCGCCGCAGTTGAAATATGTTTCCTGTTCTTCATTCCACTTCGGACCGGGCAGAATACCGAAGTCGATGTCCATCTGACGGAGCTTCTGGGCATTGCCCATCGTTTCGTTATAGAACAGCGAGCGACCGGCCTTGAAGTATTCGACACCGCCGTTGTTCGCACTCTGTGCGGACTTATTGAAGAAGCCATCGGTGTTGATAATTTCGGTGACGCGCGTCAGACGGTCGATGTAGAAGTCAGAGTTCATGTCGTAGACGGGCATGTCGTCAGCATCCTTGTGCACGGACAGGTTCGCGCCGGAACCGGTCATCAGCGTCTGACCACCGACAGACGACCATGTGCAGTAGCCGTACTGGTCAGCCTCGCCCCACTTGCTGTCGCCGTCGAGGTCCTGTGCAACCGCAAGACCCATTTCAAACAGCTTGTCAAGCGTCCATTTGCCTTCCTTGACTAGCTCATAAGGATTGTCAAGGTCAAATGCTTCAACCAGCTGCTTGTTGAAAAAGAAGGTACGTACACCGTCATAGTGCGTTGTATCGAACATGGAAATACCGTAGAACACGCGGTTTGCAATCGACATCGAGTCCATTGAGCCCTGTACCCACCACGGTGCGGTTGTATCGATGTACGGGATGTCCGCATAGTCGATCAGATAGTTCTGAAGAACGAGATCGAGCGCATTGCCCTTGACGGTCAGCAGGATATCATACATCGAGTCGCCCGCTGCAACGGCCTTTTTTGCCATGGTGTGCGCGGTGGTATCGTTGATTTCAACGAGGGAAATGTTGAACTGTTCTTCCACAGCGGAATTGCGGCGGTAAATCGCATCGTTGAGGGAGTCGCCCGTTTCTTCTTCAGCATCGACCGTGTAGATCATCATCCATTCGGACATATTGCCGTTGAGCAGATGGAATTCGTAGCCGCCCCAGTCCTTTTCGGGAAGTACGGGCTTCAGCTCAGGTTCTGCGGTTTCTGTTGCTTGGGTATCGGCAGATACAGGTGCTTCTGTGGTCTTGGGGGTGTCTGATACATCGGTCGAGCCGCAGGATGCGAGTGCGCCGGAGAGCAGAAGAGCAGCAAGCAACGCGGATACAGTATGTTTCATGGTCATAAAAAATCCTTTCATGGGTACGGCATCGATGCGGTACCCGTTTTTTCTTTATTATAACGCATTTTGCACAAAAACGCAAGAGAAATCCGAAATTTTCCGGCAGTTCGTGCTTTTTTGTGTCCGATTTCATTTCGTTTCAAAGGAGGACACGTTTTTTTGGAGACAGCGGTTATGGTGTGGGCATATTCCAGCAAATTTTCATCAAATTTTTGAAAAAACTTCCAAACCACTTGATTTCATTTTCAAAGTATGGTATAATTCCCTATTAGGAATACTAAGGGACAAATCCAATCAAATCTGGAGGTATGGTTATGAAAACCAAGATCACAGCGGCGCTGTTTGCGGCTCTGATGCTTGCCGGAACGCTCACACAGATGGTTTCCTGCGGCTCAGGCGACAGCGGAAATGTGCAGACCGACAGTGTCGAAACCAATTCCGGTAAGACCACCGAGGCTGTTACTGAGGATACCCGATACAAAGCAAACCTTCCCGCAGACCTCAATTATAACGGTGAGGCCTTCAACATCGTCACCTACGACGATTCCAACGCGACGTGGTACGACGTCGACTTTGCGGCGACAGAGGAAACCGGCGATACGCTCAACGACGCGGCATTCCGTCGGATGATCTTTGTTGAGCAGCTGCTCAACGTGGACATCGTTGCAAACCCTTCAGCCGGTTACGGCAATGACCTCATCAAAAAGAGCGTCATGGCGGGCGACGGTGCCTATGACTGCGGCTTTGTTTACACGCACGGCGCAACGTCCCTCGCGGAATCCGGTATGCTCGTCGACTTAAAGACGATGGAAACGCTCGACATCACCGCTCCCTGGTGGGATCAGAATGCGGTTAATGACCTGACTGTCGGCGAACGTCTGTATATGGTCACAGGCGACATCACAATCATGTACAAAAAATCCATTGGTGTCCTGCTGTTCAACAAGCAGATGCTGTTCGACCAGGACCTTGAGGACCCATATCAGCTCGTCAAGGACATGAAGTGGACGATTGACAAGTTCAACGAAATGGCTTCCACCGTCTCGCAGGACGTCAACGGCGACGGTAAGTACGATCTGGAAGACAAGTACGGTCTTTTGTACTACTGCGACATGATCGCGCTCGGTCTTGTCGGCGGCGGTACGCACTTCACGACGAAGAACGCGGAAGATTATCCTGAACTGACGTTCTACACCGACCGTACAACCGATATCTTCAACAAGTACACGGAGCTGATGTACAACCCGCAGCTGTCGATCTCCTGGTCGAAGCTCGGCAAGTCCAACGATGATATCATCGCGATGTTCCAGGACAACCGCGGTCTTTTCAACTTCAACGAATTCCATGCCATCGAAAATATGCGTCAGATGGATACCGCGTTCGGTATTCTGCCGATGCCTCTGTACGACGAGTCGCAGGAGCGTTACTATCACATCATCAATCCGCACGTTGCGGCGATGCTGCTTGTGCCCAAGGACTGCCGCGATCTGACCCGCGCAGGGTATGTGCTGGACGCGCTCGGTGCGGAATCCAAAAACATCCTCACGCCGGCATATTATGACCAGTATCTGAAGTCCAAGGGTACCCGTGACAACGATTCCGAGGAGATGCTCGACATCATTTTCGACTCGATGACCTATGATATTGGCTATCTCTACAACTTCGGTGAACTTGGCGGCATGGTGCTCGGCATGGTCAACGGCTACCAGACCGACCTTGCTTCCCGTTACGCAAAGTACGAATCCAAGGCAGTCAAAGCCATCGAAAAGATGGTCACCGCATTCCAGGAGATGGAATAAGAGCCAAGGAAAACAGGGGATGCAAGGGGAAGAAAAAGCTCTGCAGGGCTGATGTCTTGCATCAACCCGTGAAGTGGTTTTCTCTCCCTTACGTTCCAAATCAGAAGCCGCTGATGGTTTACGCAGCTGCGTAACGAAACAGACGGGGTTGTTGCAAGTTGAAAACTTGCGGCAACCCGGGGTCACGAAGTGACCCGAATTTCCCGGTTTTTATGCGAAAATCGCATGAAAATGCACCTCAGGAGAGGTGCAAGGGAGAACTTCCGGACTGCATTCATGCAGTCCCTTGGGCTGGGGCACGTAAGTGCAACAGCCCGCTACATCAGCAAAGTGACAAGCATATTAACAGACTCCCCCGGGCAATCGCGCGGTTTCAAGCCGAAAGGTCTTACCGTGAGGAAAGTCCGGGCTTCCGGGGAAAGGATAACGGATAACGTCCGCCGGTGGTGACACCCGGGAAAGTGCAACAGAAACAGACAGCCGAACGGCGGGACATACAGCTTGCTTTATGTCCGTGCGTGGTGATGGTGGAAAGGTGCGGTAAGAGCGCACCCATTCGCATGGCAACATGCGTCTGCTGTAAACCCTATCCGAAGCAACACCTTTGCGGTTCACCCCCGTAGATGGCGGCTTTTCCGTCATCGCCGCAATGGTGGCACATGAATGGAGAAATTCATCGTGGAGTCCTGCAGTAATGCAGGATAGAGATAGATGATTGCCCTCGACAGAACCCGGCTTACAGGGGGAGTCTGTTTGATATATTTTTGCAGAATAAAAGACCGCGCAACGGTGAGGAGCCGATGGGCGGTCTTGTTTTGTTATTTTGATGTTTTTCGAGTGGTATCAGCCTGTTTTATCGGTTACAATCTCTGAGATCGTCTGCCCGAACGTCACGTCCTCTATTGTGAAATCGGCAAAGATGTTGATGGATGCCCACACATACATCCCGTCGATCAGCGTGCAAAAGATGTCATCACCGATCGGCATCCAGTCAGGGTCATCCGCGGTGGAGAGTCCGCACTCTGTAAGACGGCGGATATACAGATCGGTCACAGCACTGTCAGACGGCTTGCGCGGTATACGGATCGATGCGAGCAGTCGACCATCCGCGTTTCCGATGTTGAAATTGACCATCATGGCATCACGTTCCGGCGTCACAATGCAGAAAAGATGCTCCGGCAGCACGCCTTTGACCATCGGAAGATGTACCGGGGAAAGCATCGCCATCACATGATCGGCATCTTCGCGTGTGGAAATCCCGTTCATCGATCGTGAATCCTCGGCACAGTATGCCGCAAAAGCCGCATCGTCCATGTCGGGAACAGTGAACAGCCGCGCAAAGTCATCGATGCTCTTGTATTGCAGCTGACGCGGTACATCGGCGCTGAAACCTTCCCATGCGTCGGAATATGTGAAATCCGCATCCGATAACCGTGCCATGCGAAGCTCGGTATCGTCGCTGAACATGGAAAGCCGCATGACCTGCCCCTCTTTGATGACCGTGACTTCAAGCGTTTCTGCGTCGTCCCGGTGCAGATAGATCGCATCTGCCGTGGAATTGATATACAGCGGCGTGACTGTTTCGTCAGCTTCCAGCATGGCGCGGACTTCCTCTGCATCAGCCGCAAGCTCGTGTACCAGCTCTGCCTGGACAGTCGGTGTACTGTCCTGCGTGATACCGCCGGATTGATAGGTCACCGTCACTGTCTGTGTCCCGGGATCCCAGAGCATCTGCGTAATATAATCTGCGCCGAAGTCGGATGAACAGGGGACATACAGCGCATAGATAGGCTCGAGAAACGCTGTCAGTGTTTCAACATCGTTGAGAGACGCATCCCCGATGGCATCAGCGAACGCCGCGCGTTCTGCTTCATCGAGAATCAAAATCATGCGTTCCTCTCGCAGCGCACCGGGCATATTGAAATCATACGGACGGAGTACCGGCGATGGGACTGTATCTTCTGTCCTTTCCGATGCTGTACCGGTTGGGTTCTCCTCTGCCGTAGTGACAGTCGTCTGGGAATTTATCCCCGTCCGTCCCGTATCTGTTGTGTCCCCCGTCTGTCCTCCATCCACGGAACACCCACAGAGCAGGGAAAGGACGAGCAAAAACACAAGCATAAATATGACGATGTTGATCATACGGTTCATAGGATACCTCCTTTATAAACCACTTTCTGCAAATAGCGAGAAACAGTGGGAACCCCAAAGATTCCCACTGTCTGATCATTATTCTTCGATTTCGTTCTTGCGTTCTTCGATGATCTTCTGTGCGATTTCAGCCGGAGCTTCTTCGTAGCGGTCGAACTCGAACGTGAAGCGACCGCGACCCTGGGTCATCGCACGGAGCGTGATCGGATAATCGGTCATTTCAGACATCGGAACTTCTGCTTCGACCATCTGCTCACCCTTGCGTTCGGTGGGCGTCATACCAAGGACAGTACCTCTGGACTTGGAAACGCCGCCGATGATGTCACCGATCATGGAATCGGGAACGTAGACGCACAGCTTGCCGATCGGCTCGAGGATGACGGGACCTGCCTTGGGCAGACCTTCCTTGTATGCCAGACGTGCAGCGAGCTTGAAGGAGATTTCGTTGGAGTCAACAGGGTGATAAGAACCGTCGAACAG
Organism: Oscillospiraceae bacterium; assembly: GCA_015064785.1. GTDB lineage: Bacteria > Bacillota > Clostridia > Oscillospirales > CAG-272 > RGIG3925. The sequence goes on along the minus strand of SVRM01000017.1, from coordinate 37,541 downwards.
GTCAGCCTTGAGGTTGACAACCGGGAAGCCTGCGAGGACACCCTTTTCCATGGCTTCTTCCAGACCCTTCTGGACAGCAGGGAAGAAGTTCTTCGGGACAGTACCGCCGACGACGGAGGTGGTAAAGGTCAGACCTTCTTCTTCGCCGCGGGAGAACGTGATCTTAACGTGACCGAACTGACCGGAACCACCGGACTGCTTCTTGTGCTTACCTTCGACCTGAACGGACTTCTTGATGGTTTCGCGATATGCGATCTTCGGCTTGGTCAGTTCAACGGAGGTACCGAAACGGTTCTTCAGCTTGGAAACGATGACATCGAGGTGGATATCGCCCTGACCGGAGATGCACATCTGGTTGGTCTCGGCGTTGTTTTCGTAGGACAGGGTGCGGTCTTCCTCAAGCAGCTTTGCGATACCGGAGGAGATCTTGTCTTCGTCACCCTTTGCCTTGGGCTGGATTGCACGCTTCATGAAGGACTGCGGGAACTTGATGGGCGCGTACTTGATATCGTCCGCAGACAGGGTCAGCGTGTCGTTGGTGTTGGTGTTCGCCAGCTTCGGAATCATACCGATATCGCCGCAGCAGAGTGCGTCAACTTCGGTCTGCTTCTTACCGGTCATCGTGTAGATGTGACCGAACTTTTCCTGCTGACCGGTGGTCGTGTTGCGGAGAACCATCGTGTTGTTGAGTTCACCGTTCATGACCTTAAAGAAGGACATCTTACCGACGAACGGGTCAGAAATGGTCTTGAAGACGAAGACGGAGGTGGTGCCGTCCACTTCGATGGGCGTGGTGTCTTCCATATCGTCAACGATGACGACTTCTTCCTTCTTTGCGGTAGGACGCGGGAAGGAGTCTGCGATCTGGTCCATCAGCATACGAATGCCCCAGAACTTGGTTGCGGAACCGCAATAAACGGGAACAATATCACCGGCGATGATGCCTTCGTGAACTGCAAGAACGGCTTCGTCATAGGTGATTTCTTCGCCGCCGAAGTACTTTTCCATCAGCTCATCAGAGGTCTGTGCGATGGATTCGAGCAGCATGTCGCGGTATTCAGCCGCAATGTCTTCAAAGTCTGCGGGGATCGGGGATTCTTCCGGAACGCCGTTCTTGTCGTAAACGACAGAGCGCATGTTGATGAGGTTCAGGAAGCCGACAACCTTGTCGCCTTCGATCATCGGGATCAGAATCGGACAGACGGAAACACCGAACGTTTCGCGCAGCTGGGTGTAAACTCTCTTAAAGCGCGCTTCGCCGTCATCAAACTTGTTGATGTAGAACGCACGCGGAATGCCGGCTTCTTCTGCCTGCTGCCAAGCGAGTTCAGTACCGACTTCGACGCCGGCCTTGCCGTCGACGACGATCATCGCAGCGTCTGCGACACGCATGGTCTGGTAAACTTCGCCGATGAAGTCCAGGTAACCCGGAGCGTCGAGGAGGTTGATCTTGATGCCGTTCCACATAATGGGAGCAACAGAAGTGGATATCGAAAGTCCGCGCTTGATTTCTTCTTCGTCAAAGTCGCAGACGGTGTTGCCGTCAGCAGGATTGCCAAGACGGTCGGTAGCTTTTGTCAGGTACAGCATTGCCTCAGCGAGAGAGGTCTTGCCGGCAGACGAGTGTCCGACGAGGGCGACGTTTCTGATTTCTTTGGATGTTAATTTGGCCATGGTAGGTATTCTCCTTTGCTTTATCTGTCGCATTTCCGGTCCGGAACTCCGACACGCGGGAATGCGTTATCGACATAAATTCAACGGCACTTTATCCGGATGATGTGATAAAAAATGCCCTGCAAATATTATAGCAGAGTTATCTCGATTTTGCAAGAGGAAATCTTGTCTTTCCTGACCGTCAAAATCACGAAATCTCAAACCCGTATTTGTGCATGTTCGCTAAAACTCTGTGAATTTTGTAAATATTGTGTGAAATGGGGCGATTTTGAAGCTGATTTATGCCGGATTCTGGTTGATACTGTGCTTCTTTTGACGGTTTCGATCAGATATGGCATTCAGACATACGCATCTGTATGAGGCGCACATTTGACCGGAGGAAAGCATTGCTGCCGGGTGTCTGCGGAACGCATCCGTTCGACAAAACAGGTGAGGTACTGCCGGAAATTGCAGCACCTCACCGGAATGTTTTATGATTTGGCAAAAGCGAATTTGTCGTCTTCGGTCAAACCGAGCAAATCAATGATGATCTCCGCATTTTCCTTTTCCGCGTCAAGTTCTGCCGGATGATGCGCGTCGGAGCCGAAGTAGAACTTGCAGCCGCAGTCTTTAGCGAGCTTGTACGGACGCAGTTCATCGGGATGCGATTCCCATGTGATCGGAACACCGTCATGGATGGCAGGGAAGTTGAGCTCAATGCCAAGACCGCGGTCGGCTGACGCACGGAACAGACGCATCATTTCCGCATCGGAAATCGAGCGCAGGGCAAGATAGTGATCCATCTTGTACGCGATCAGAGAACAGGTCATATGCGCAAGACCGACGCGCTCAAACGGCAGATCGGCGCGGAGCAGATGTTCATAACGGGATACCCAAAGCCGCCCGCGCTCCAGCTCATCTTCATCACCGCGGCAGGTGAAGCCGCCCATGTGCAGATGGGTCGTCGGTACAATGACAAAGTCCAGGGATTCCATGGTTTTCCGGTCAACACCGATCGTACCGTCGGCTGCCATATCGGTTTCCGCACCGAACAGGAAAGTGATTCCGTCCGCCTGCGGCAGCGGTCTTGACTGTATGATGTGCGGCGTGTTTTGCTTCTGATACCAGCCGGACGCGCCGGGGATCCGTTCATCCCAATAGTGGTCGGTCAGAACGATCTTCTTTAAGTTGTTGTCCTTTGCGTATTGTAAAATCCTTTCGGGATTCTGCGCAGGATCGCGCGAGCAGTCGGATAACTGCGAGTGAATGTGCAAATCGTGGTCGTAAATGAATCTCATGGTTGAGGCTCCTTTCTATTTTGAGGCTCCCTCCCCGAGGGAGCTGTCAGCCGAAATTTCGGCTGACTGAGGGAGTAATCATTCGCACTTTCTTTATAAAGTTGTGCCGCTACTCCCTCCGACACACTTCGTGTGCCACCTCCCTCGGGGAGGGAGGCTTTTTATTTACACCGGCAATTTCTGTAATTCCCTCGCTGCCGCTTCGTTGTCGTATGCTTCCTGCATTCGTCCTTCAAACGCCAGCTTCAGCGTCGTGCGGCACAGCTCGTTGTGCGCTTCGCAGGAGAGAAGATTGCGCAGTGCGGCGATGTTTTCCGGTGGATTCTTCGGGTCGTAGTATTCGGGCTTTGACACCAGCGCACGGATGTAGCCAAGCCCCGAGATGATGCACCAGCCCATGTAGTGACGGCGCATATAATCGTCGTCATGCAGAAGCAGGGAAAGACGATCGATGTAAGCCATCAGCGCTTTCCTGTCATCCTCATGGAACAGGGAGATGACAGAACCGTCGGCTGCCGTCCGGTAAGGAATCAGCTCATACTGCGGATTGCGCCCGGACTCCAGCTTCAGCACCGTCATATATCCGGTCTGCCAGGAAAGGTCCTCGCGGAAGATACCGTCTCCGCTGCTCCAGGGGAACCAGAAGTTACCCATAGAATAGATGATCGGTTTTCCTTCGTAGTATTCACGCCCCTGTACGCAGTGTGTGTGTCCTGCGATGACCGCATCGGCACCGAGACGCACGAACATACGCAGACGGTCACGGCAGAGCGGTGAGGGCAGGGGATTGTGTTCACAGCCGCCATGATACACAACGATGACGAATTCGGATTGGCTGCGCTCGCGGACAATGGCATCCGACAGACGTTCCATGGAGAAACCGGCGGAACCTGGTTTGTTGTATTCTGCCAGACCGAATTCGTTTTCACAGACTGCGATAACGGAAACGGTGATGCCGTCCTTTTCACAGCGCCATGCACGGTAGGCATCCTCGATGGTTTTGCCGGCACCGCAGTAGGAAATTTTCGCGCGGTCGAGATACTCCAGTGTCTGACAAAGCGCATCGTCGCCGAAGTCGCCGGTGTGGTTATTGGCAAGAATCGCGCAGTCACAGCCGGCTTCCGTCAGAAATCCGAGGTTATGCGGACGACCGGTCAGATTCGGACCTGTTTTGGTGATGCGATACCCGACACCTTCATCGAAAATCGGTGTTTCAAGGTTCATGATGCGAAAATCAGCGGTATCAAAAATCGGCTTGACATTCTTCAGAATCTCACGGCTTGCGGATGCATCGACTTCCAGACGGTAGTTGAAACAGATATCGCCGGTGAAGAGCAGTTTCATGTTTTAGTCCTCCATTGATATGATGTTTGACAGGAGAAAAAAGGTCTGCTCCGGAAAGAAGCAGACCTTTATATTCATCTTAGTGAACGATGCACTTTTCGGTGTCCTTATCGAAGATGTGCATTCTGGAAACTTCCAGAGCAACCTTGATGGTGTCGCCGGAACGAGCGGTGGAACGGGAGGAAACACGAGCGGTGAGGGTCTGCTCATCGGTAACGAGGTACAGATAGATTTCAGCACCCATAAGTTCGGTAACTTCAACGTAGGTCTCGATGATAGCTTCGGGCATAGCGTTGAGGATACGTTCTTCGTCGTGGATACATTCAGGACGGAGACCGACAATAACTTCTTCGCCGATGTAGGGCTTGAGGTCGGGATTGTCAACCTTTTCAGCCGGCAGCTTGAGAGAGTTCTTACCGAAGGTAACGTAAACGTCTTCACCCTTCTTTTCGAGCTTCGCGTTGATGAAGTTCATCTGAGGAGTGCCGATGAAGCCTGCGACGAAGACATTGCAGGGAGCATCGTAGAGGTTCTGAGGAGTATCAACCTGCTGGATGACACCGTCCTTCATAACGACGATACGGGTAGCCATGGTCATAGCCTCGACCTGGTCATGTGTAACGTAAATGAAGGTTGTACCGAGTCTCTTGTGAATCTTGGTAAGCTCGGTTCTCATCTGTGCACGGAGCTTAGCGTCGAGGTTGGACAGCGGTTCGTCAAGCAAGAAGACCTTCGGGTCACGGACGATTGCACGACCGAGCGCGACACGCTGCTTCTGACCACCGGACAGAGCCTTCGGCTTTCTGTCAAGCAGGTGAGAGATGTCGAGGATACGAGCTGCTTCTTCGACCTTTCTCTTGATTTCTTCCTTCGGAACCTTGCGGAGCTTCAGACCGAATGCCATGTTGTCGAAGACGGACATGTGCGGGTACAGAGCGTAGTTCTGGAACACCATCGCGATGTCTCTGTCCTTGGGGGCAACGTCGTTAACCAGACGGTCGCCGATGAACAGTTCGCCTTCGGTGATTTCTTCCAGACCTGCGATCATACGCAGAGTAGTGGACTTACCGCATCCGGAGGGGCCGACGAAGATGATGAATTCCTTGTCCTTGATTTCCAGACAGAAATCGGAGACAGCGGTAACACCACCCGGATACTTCTTATAAATGTGTTTGAGAGATAAGCTTGCCATTGTGTTCCTCCTGTACTTTGTAAAAGAGACGCGTTTTTTCGCATCCCAATTTTTGCTTGTACTTTTTTACGATGTATATTATATCAAAAAATCCACGATTTGGGAAGAGGCTCATGTCACAAAATTTCACGCAATAGTTTGTACACTTTTTACAAAACAATGGAAATTTCATGGGTTTGCGACCGATTTTGAGGGTGATTGGATTTAATAAATTAAAATAAAATAAAAATGAGGATGGATGCAACCGTGTCCAAGCCTTCCCTGGTGAGGGAGAGGTGACGAAGAAAGCGGAGCTTTCTTCCGAAGATGGCTTTGCCATCTTCTACGGATTCGAGTCGTTCTCTGTTACTTTTCTGATTCGATGTTACATTGAATTATAACGGAAAAATGACACATATTTCCAGTTGCCAAATGCTCTACAGGATTGCCGCCGTCTCGACGACTCATCCGTCTTTCGGCAAAATTGCAGGGGCAATTTCACCGAAATCCACCTTCCCTTACCAGGGAAGGCTAAGACGCGGATGTGCCGTCACGCGATCTGCCGACCATGCACAGCATCAGACCTTTCTGTTTATCACTTCTTCATCGTCAGCGCAATACGCTTCTTTTTGACATCAACATCAAGAACCCGGACCTCAACGACATCTCCGACCGCCAGCACCTCGGAGGGATGGCGGACGAACTTCGAGCCGAGCTGGGAGATGTGGACAAGACCGTCCTGATGCACGCCGATATCGACGAATGCGCCGAAATCGATGACATTGCGTACAGTTCCCGTCAGGACCATGCCGGGGACGAGATCCTCCATGCTGAGAATGTCGGAACGCAGCTGAGGCTTTGGCAGTCCGTCACGGATATCGCGACCGGGCTTTTCCAGTTCTGCGATGATGTCGGTCAGTGTCGGTGTGCCGATGCCCAGAGACTGTGCGAGTGCATCCATGCCGGCGGCTTCCGCTTTTGCACGCAGCTCGGTAAGACCGCCGCCGCGCACGTCAGCGGCTGTGAAGCCAAAGCGGTCGAGCAATGCCTTTGCCGCGTCATAGGACTCGGGGTGAACACCGGTATTGTCGAGAATCTCCTTTGCATCGGGGATACGCAGAAATCCGGCACACTGCTCAAATGCCTTTGCGCCGATGCGCGGAACCTTTTTGATCTGTGCACGTGAGGTAAACGCACCGTTTTCCTCGCGGTACTTGACAATGTTCTTGGCAGATGTGGTGTTGATGCCGGCAATGTAGGAGAGCAGAGAATAGGACGCGGTGTTGATATCGACACCGACGGCATTGACGCAGTCTTCAACGACACCGGACAGCGCCTCGTCCAGACGCGCTTCCTTCATGTCGTGCTGATACTGACCGACACCAATGGATTTCGGATCGATCTTGACCAGCTCCGCCAGCGGATCCTGCAGGCGTCTTGCGATCGAAACGGCGGAACGCTGGGTAACATCAAAGTCCGGGAATTCCTCAGCACCGAGCTTCGATGCGGAATAAACCGATGCACCGGCTTCCGATACAACAATGTATTTGCAGAAGACATGCTCAGCCGACAACTCGGACAGTGTCTCCGCAATGAAAATTTCGCTTTCTTTGGACGCTGTTCCGTTGCCGATGGCAATGGCACCGACGTCGTATTTTTTCACCAGATGCTTGACGGTGCGTTTCGATTCGGCAATGCGTTCCTGAGGCTTGGTCGGATAGATGACCGCTGTGTCCAGCACCCGTCCGGTTTCGTCGACAACAGCGAGCTTGCAGCCGGTACGGTAGCCGGGGTCATAGCCCATGACAGTGAAGTTCCTGAGCGGTGCTCCCATCAGAAGATGCTTTAAGTTCAGTGAGAAGTTGGAAATGGCGCCCTCGGAGGCACGGTCAAAGAGCTGTGCGCGGATTTCATTTTCGATGGAAGGAGCGATGAGACGGCTCCAGGCATCAAGGACAGTTGCGGTCAGGTAGTCCTTTGCCGGTGATCGGTCATTTTTGATGACCTGTGACATGAGGTATGCCGTGGGAGCGTCGCCTTCCGTGATCAGCGATACGCGCAGATATTCTTCCTTTTCGCCGCGGTTGATTGCGAGAATCCGGTGATCGGGAATGCGGTTGACACGTTCTGTGCGGTCGTAGTACATCGAATAAACGGAATCTTCATCCTTGGTTCCGACGGTCTTCAAAATGCCGTCACGGTAGGTCAGGCGGCGGAGCTCCTTACGGTATTCGGCGTTGTCGGAGATGTCCTCTGCGATGATATCACAGGCGCCGGCGAGCGCATCCTCGGCTGTCGGAACCCCCTTTTCTTCGTCGACAAACGATGCGGCAAGGTCTGCAATGGATGGCTCGTACCATGTTTTCTGTTCGATCAAAGCCTGTGCCAGCGGCTCCAGTCCGCGTTCGCGCGCGACTGATGCGCGGGTACGGCGCTTCTGCTTGAACGGACGGTAAATGTCCTCGATTTCCGTCAGAATCTTTGCGGCGGACAGTGCCGCCTCGATTTCGGGTGTCATCTTTTCCTGTGCGAGGATGGCTGAGTAAACCTCCTCACGGCGACGGTCCAGCGAGCGCAGATAGTCCAGCCGCTCCGACAGCGTGCGCAGAACGGTGTCGTCCAGTGATCCGGTGACTTCTTTACGGTAACGGGCAATGAACGGGACGGTATTGCCCTCGTCCAGCAGGGCAACGGTTTTTTCAACCTGCTCGCGCTTTAAGTTCAGTTCCTGTGCTAATTGGAGAATGATATCCATGAGTACCTCGAAAATAAAGAATAAAAAGAAGAAAGAAAAATTGTTTACAATGGAAAATGTTCGAAACGATCTGCTTTTCTCCCCAAAAGGAAGACACAAACCGTCCCATTTGCACTTTGCCATCTTCAAAGGCGCACAATGCTGCAAAACAATATTCGCACTGCCACATCTTTGCAGATAGCATGACAATTCCGCCAGAGGGAGGAAGCGCCTCATGCCGCCTTGACCACCGCATTTTTCCACTTTTGTCCGGCGGCATTCAGCGCGACCGAAGTGCGCTCTTTGGTTCGTTTCTCTCGCACGGGAGAGAAATGAACAAAACAGTGCGTGGAAAACTATTTGTTTCTTTGCCGCACGGCCTCATAAAACATCACCGTCGCTGCACATCCAACATTGAACGACGAAGCATAGGAGCCCTCGACCATCGGAATCTTCACATAGGTGTCGCAGATCTCACGATAACGGCGGTTGAGTCCGTCGGTCTCGTTGCCGATGAAGAACATGACGGGATGCACCATGTCCGCATCATAGATCATATTGTCCGTGTGTGCCGTCGTACCGATCAGAGAAATGTCGGGGTAACGCGTGCGGAGCTTTTCGATCAGCGCATCGACCTCCTCACCGGAGGAAAGACGGATCACAGGCAGATTGAAAAACGAGCCCATGGTGCTGATGACAACCTCCGGGTCGTACAGGTCGACAGCATGACCGGTCAGAATCAGCGCCTCCACACCGAGCGCATCCGCGGAACGAATCATGGTGCCGAGATTGCCGCGGTTGGACGGACGGTCAAAGAGGGCAATGATGGGATTGTCTGACAGCGACGCAATGATCGCATCCGTGTCATCCTCGCGCATTTTGAGAATCGCCATCAGCTCCGAGGTGTCCTCCTTGCCGGACAGCGACGCCATCAGCGCATCCGTCAAGGCGTAGTTGATCTCGGTCGGTACATTGGAAAGCATTTCACGCGCCCAGTCGGACAGGCGGCCTTCAAAGGAATAAAGGAATGACTCAAAAATCCAGCCTTCCGCGCGGGCTTTGTTGAGAGAACGCACACCTTCTACAAGGAAGGTTCCGTAGCGGTAACGCTTATTGCGGTTGGTTAATAGGACCTCAAACCGCTGGAAATCTGCATTTTTCGTTGTGATTTTCTGTGTTTTGGGCATATGTACGTCTCCTTTCGGACTGAAACATGGCGTTTGAAATTATTCGGCACATTTTTTGAGAACCGCTTCTTCTTCGTCGGTCAGATAGCGCCACTCACCCGGCTTCAGCGCGGGATCGAGCGGAATGCCGCAGAAGGAAACACGCGCCAGTGCGGTAATCTGGTTGTGGACAGCCTCCATCATGCGCTTGATCTGGTGATATTTGCCTTCTGTGAGGACAATTTCGCCGCCCAGACCGTCTGCATCCGGGTAAACGCGGCACGGGGCGGTCTTCCATTCCTCGGCGTAGCTGTCAGCGGACAGGACAACACCGTTTTCGAGCGTTTCGATGTCCTGATCGGACAGCGGAAACTTCACCTTGAAGCGATAGACCTTCTCGGCATGACGTTTCGGGGCCAGTACCCGGTGCGATAAGACCCCGTCCGAGGTCAGAAGCACAAACCCCGTCGTGTTCTTATCCAGTCTGCCGCACGGGAACAGGTTCAGCCGCCGCAGTTGTTCCGGAAGCAGGTCAAGCACGGTCCGCTCGCCGGGATCGTCTGTTGCGGAAACGACGCCCTGCGGCTTGTGCATCATGATGTAAGTGAATTCACGGTAAACAACAGGTATGCCGTCCAGGGTAATGACCTGTCCCGGCTGAACCTGTATGTCCGCTTTTGCTGCCGGCAGACCGCCGATGAGGATCCGTCCGCGTTTTACCGCCGCCGCACATTCCTTGCGCGACAGAACTCCGGCTGCGCTCATATATTTATCAAGTCTCATGTCCTCTGCCTTTCTGTCTGCGGCGAGGGAACCGACGGCTCATCCGATCCATCCGCGCAGAATAAAGAAATAGACTGCCGCCAGCATCACCGCCGCCATTCCGCTGCCGAGCAATGTCCCGATGCCGAAGGCGCACAGGGAAGGGTAGTTTCGTTTCATGCGATCACCTCAGCATGAGGATAACCGTATTAGCGCGGTGCTATGCATTCCGGGGGTCTTTCTTATTATTTTACCATAAAAAAACGGAATTGTAAACGGGAAAAATGCAAATAAATAGATTTACCCGAAAATTCGATGAAATGAGGAATCACAAATATGAAACACGCAAACCGACCGGTACCTGATTTGGAGCAGGCATATCAGATGGCACTTGAAAAGACGCTTATGCGGCAGTGTCTATATACCGCGGTTCGGCCGGAATCGCCGTATCTGACGCCGGACAGTGTGACGTTGCCGGGACGGATGGGGAATGATCGGCTGTATGTCCTGCCGCAGCAAAGTTCCCATCTTCCGCCGATGTACGGAAATGAAGACTGCGATCCATTGGAAAATGTAAACAATCTATTATAATAAGGAAAAAATTTCATTCCGCCATTGCAATATGCAAAGAAATATGGTATACTAATAAGGTAATCATGTTTTCTGTGCGGTTTTTCATGCTGCATATGTATGCCGCGCAGATGACACTGTGACGGGAGGTGTGCACTATGCTGTTTGAACGGGATGAAGACTACAGAGAAATACGCGGTTATCATGAGCTTTCCGGCGGACACCGTCCGGGCTACATGGCAGTCGGGGAAAAGCTCCGTATTTCCGATGCCAATTTGTCGCGTCTGGACACAACAGCAGCCAATCTTGCCGAGATGCGCCATGCCATTCTCGAAGAAAAGGTCCGCGCCATCCTTTCCGCCATATCAAATGAATATCCGGATGACGTCTTTGAGCGGCTGATCCGGGAAGAACGATTTCCGGAAACCTTTACACAGATCAGTGCAAGAGAAACCACCGTGCCGGATCATGCATACAGCACCGGGGAAATTGCCCGTACCTTTGCCAATGCCGGTGCGGAGGAGCGGATCATCCTCTGCCGCGGTCTGGCTCATGCCAATGACCGGATGTACCGCATCACGGAAGGGGAATATGATGACCGATGGGTGCGGATGATTTCGGATCTTGTCCGCGAGGAAGATCACATAGAGGACGACACCACACCCGATCTGGAAGCGCGTGTGCCGCGTCCGGTCGGTGAGCGCGTTGCCTATTTGCGCAATACCTATACCGATACCGCGTTTGAGACGTTTTCCACCGTTCTGCGCAGTGCCGCAAGTACGTATTATTCCGATTTTCCCGGAGTCTGCGAGGCGCTGTATTATGACCGCGCAACCGCATGTATCCTGCCGTTGGAGAATTCCTCCGACGGAAAGCTGCTCCGCTTCTATTCACTTCTGACCCGATATGACCTTCGCATTGCTTATGTTACGTCGGTCACGGCATACGATACCGATGTTACAACCCGTTATGCGCTTCTGCGTCGGTCTGTTGCCATTCCGCATCCGCAGGAAACCGATGCACTTGGCATGTATCTGGAATGCCGCGTGATGACCGATGAGGAAACACCGCTGTTCCGGATTCTGGCGGCGGCAGATGCCTATCATCTTTCGCTGACCCGTGCGGATTCTGTTCCCGGTCCTTATGAAGATGACGACCGTACCGCGTATGACCTGATTCTTCATGCGGAGGAGGGAGCGGATTTTGCATCGATGCTGACGTACTGTTATCTGCTTGTCCCAGGCTTTACGCTGCTGGGGATTTATCTTGACTTATGATGATTCTTGGGATAGACCCCGGTATTGCCATTGTCGGCTGGGGTGTCATTGAATATAACAACAACCGCTTCCGCACGGTAGCTTACGGTGCGATCACAACGGAGGCGGGCATCGATATTGAGGTGCGGCTCAAGCATGTCTATGATGAGCTGTGCGAGATCATTGATTATTATCATCCCGACCAGATGGCGGTCGAGGAACTGTTCTTTACAAACAATATCACAACGGGCATTCCGGTTGCAGAAGCGCGCGGCGTGATTCTGCTTGCCGGGATTCAGCGGGGACTTACGATTGCCGAATATACGCCGATGCAAGTCAAATCCGCCATTTCCGGCTATGGAAAAGCGGAAAAGAAGCAGGTCATGACAATGGTTGCACAGATTCTGCGGCTCAGACAGGTGCCAAAGCCGGATGATACTGCCGATGCCCTTGCGATTGCAGTCTGTCACGCCCATTCCGCAGGCTCCCGGCTTGCGGCGTTCTATAATCAGAAAAAGACGAGATTGACGTGATAAAATCGGCTCCCTCGAGGAGGGAGGCTTGACATAGAAAGGACCTTCCATATGTTCTACTCCATCACCGGAACCCTTGTTACCACCGAAATCGCTGCTGCCGTCATTGATGTGAGCGGCGTTGCGTTTTACTGTAATATTTCTGCCAAAACCCATGCCAAGCTTTCATCAAAGCTTGGTGAAAAGGTCACGCTTTTCACGCATCTGAATGTCAAGGAAGATGCACTCGATCTGTTCGGCTTCATTTCACAGGAGGAGCTTCATGCGTATCGCCTCCTGACCTCGGTATCGGGTGTCGGTCCGAAAGCAGCAATGAGCATTCTTTCGCATCTGACACCCGAGCAGTTTGCCGTTGCGGTCGGTACAGGCGACACCAAGGCGATCTCCAAAGCCCCCGGTGTCGGTGCCAAAACGGCCGCACGTGTCATCCTGGAACTCAAGGACAAGATTGCAAAGCAGCTGTCCTCCGAGCAGACCGATACAACAGGCGATACTGATCTTCTGCCCGGACGTGATAACCTGTCCGAGGCAATGAACGCCCTGCTTGTTCTCGGATATACCCGCGGAGAAGCTGCTGCTGTCCTCAAAACGCTCGATTCCACCTTGTCGCTGGAGGATATGATTACGGCGGCATTGAAGAAATTGATGAAGTGACATATATAAGCCCCCCTCACCAAGGAAGGCAGCTCAACAAAGGCGCGGCGGAGGGAGCAGTGTTAGAACTACATTGAAACAGATCAAAATTGAACTCCCTTAGTCACCCGAACAGATTCGGCTGACAGGGGCTGTTGCAAGTGAAAATTTGCGGCACCCCGGGGCACGAAGTGATCCGAATTTCCCGGTTTTCATGCGAAAATCGCATGAAAATGACCCTCGGATGAGGGGCAAGGGAGAACTTCAGGACTGCATTCATGCAGTCCTTTGAGCTGAGGCACGTAAGAGCAACAGCCCGCTTTCGAGGAAAGGAAACCTATGAAAAACTTATTTGATCCCAAAGAAAACAGCCTTGATACCGAGGAAGAATACGACTATGAATCGCGGATTGTTGACCGCACCGTCCGAGATGAAGACAGCGAGGTGGATGCCGGACTGCGCCCGAAGGCACTCGGCGAATATATCGGACAGGAAAAAGCAAAGGAAAACCTGAAAATCTACATTGATGCCGCGAAGCAGAGAGGGGAAGCGCTCGATCATGTGCTGCTTTACGGTCCGCCCGGTCTTGGCAAAACAACGCTTTCCGGCATCATCGCCAATGAGCTTGGTGTCAACATCCGCATTACTTCCGGCCCTGCCATTGAAAAGCAGGGGGATCTTGCAGCACTGCTCACCAACCTTGGTGAGGGAGACGTGCTGTTCATAGACGAAATCCACCGTCTGCCCAGACAGGTTGAAGAAATTCTGTATCCGGCGATGGAGGATTATGCGCTTGACATCATCATCGGCAAAGGACCGGCCGCTCGTTCTATCCGTCTGCCGCTTGCGAAGTTTACGCTGATTGGCGCAACCACGCGCGCAGGTCAACTGACCCAGCCCTTGCGTGACCGTTTTGGTGTAGTTCTGAAGCTCGAGCTTTACACCACCGAGGAGCTGACGACGCTTGTCCGCCGTTCCGCACGCATTCTCGGTGTGGATATTGACGACGATGGTGCGGCTGAAATTGCATCCCGCTCGCGCGGAACGCCGCGTATTGCGAACCGCCTGCTCAAACGTGTGCGTGACTTCGCGCAGGTGAAGGGCGACGGCGTTGTCACAAAGGAGATTGCCGATTATGCACTCCGTGCACTGGAGATCGATGATCTTGGACTTGACAATATCGACCGTGCCATGCTGAAAACGATCATCAAATTCTACGACGGCGGTCCTGTCGGACTGGAAACGCTTGCCGCAACCATCGGTGAGGAGGCGGTTACGCTGGAAGATGTCTGCGAGCCGTACCTGATGCAGATCGGATTTCTGAACCGTACCCCGCGCGGACGGACGGTCACGCGGCTTGGTTATGAGCATCTCGGCATCCCGTACAAAACTGTCACCGCGAAAGGAGCGCCCGATCTGACGGAAAGCGCGCAGATGAAGCTATTTGAATAAAAAGAAGCAAATGCTGACGGGCGCACGCGTCTAAGCCTTCCCTGGTGAGGGAAGGTGTCGCGCGAAGCGTGACGGATGAGTCGTCAGCTCGGCGGCAAAACTGCACAATGCATGGCAACGAGAATTAAGCATATTTTTTTGTAGTAATTTTCAATAATATCTCAAAAGAAAAGTAACAAAAGAACGACTCATCCGTCAAATTCCCCATGGGAATTTGCCACCTTCCCTCACCAGGGAAGGCATGGAGACGAGTTCTCCCTCAATCCTAACATCCTAATCCAAACATATACCATACTAAAAAAGGAATTACCACATGAAATCAGCCAACAACTGGAAAGACTATGAACTGCTCGACACCTCCGACGGAATGCGTCTGGAGCGCTGGGGCAAATATACACTCGTCAGACCCGACCCGCAGGTCATCTGGAAAAATGTAAAACATCATCCCGCATGGAAAACCGCAGACGCCCAGTATAACCGTTCCGGCGGCGGTGGTTCGTGGGATATCAAGGCACTTCCGGCGGAGTGGAAAATCACCTACCGTGATCTGACCTTCAAAATCAAGCCGATGGGCTTCAAGCATACCGGCCTGTTTCCGGAACAGGCAGTCAACTGGGATTGGTTTTCAGCGCTGATCCGTGCAGAAAAGCAGGCAGGACGTGAAGTCAAGGTTCTCAATCTCTTTGCCTATACCGGCGGTGCAACCGTTGCGGCAGCTAAAGCAGGAGCCGCTGTCTGTCATGTCGATGCAGCAAAGGGCATGGTTGCACAGGCAAAGGAAAATGCGGCGCTGTCCGGACTTTCCGATGCTCCGATCCGCTATATCGTCGATGACTGCAAGAAGTTTCTGGAGCGTGAGATCCGCCGCGGCAACAAATACGATGCGATCATCATGGATCCTCCGTCCTACGGCCGCGGACCGAACGGCGAAGTATGGAAGCTGGAGGAAGCCATCGGAGAATTTGTTGAGCTGTCAACAAAGGTGCTGTCTGACAACCCGTTGTTCATGCTGATCAATTCCTATACGACAGGTCTTTCGCCGTCTACGATGGCGTACATTCTGAAGCTCAGCATGAAGCCGTGGGGCGGTGTCGTCACAGCCGATGAAATCGGCATTCCTGTGCAGTCTACAGGAGCGGAGCTGCCGTGCGGCTCGTCGGCGTATTGGACGAGAGGGTAAAAACCGTCCTGTCCGCATCGTTTTTGGGACGCACCTGTTTGAAGATGCCGCAGGCATCTTCTGCCTTCCCTGGTGAGGGAAGGTGTCAAATTCACAAGGGGACAATTTGTCGAAGAAAGCGAAGCTTTCTTCCGAAGATGGCGAAGCCATCTTCTACGGATGAGTCGTTCTCTTGTTACTATACTATATAGGTGATGCCTGATTGCAACGAAAACGAAACCTTTTCATTATTTTCCTTTTTTGTTATGCGATCTTGCCGCCGTGCTGACGACTCATCCGTCTTTCGGAAAAATTGCAGGGGCAATTTCACCGAAATCCACCTTCCCTCACCAGGGAAGGCTTGGACGCGAGAAACTCACCGCTGTCCATTTCCCAAATCAGTTACCATCCCAAACCATAAAAATCCACCCACAGGTACAAAACCATGAAAGAACAAATCATCCAAGCAAAGAATCTTTGCTTTTCTTATAAAAACGAAGACGGAAAACCGCTGCCGGTCATCAAAAATCTGACCTTTTCCATTGAACGCGGTTCATTTGTCTGCATTCTCGGACACAACGGTTCCGGAAAATCGACGCTCGCAAAGCTGCTCAATCTGGTTCTCACGCCCGACAGCGGAGAGCTGTCCGTCGGCGGCATTGATGTTATGCGGGAGAATCTGACTGAGGAGGACATCTATAACCTCCGCCGCCGCATCGGCATGGTTTTCCAGAATCCCGACAATCAGCTGGTCGCAACCATCGTTGAGGAGGATATCGCGTTTGGTCCGGAAAATCTCGGCATTGAACCAGAGGAGATCCGTCAGCGTGTCGACGATGCGTTGGCCGCTGTCAATATGACAGAATTTGCGCGTCACTCACCGTCACAGCTGTCCGGCGGTCAGAAGCAGCGCATCGCCATTGCCGGCATCATCGCCATGCTGCCGGACTGTATCATTTTTGACGAATCCACGGCAATGCTGGATCCGATCGGACGCGCCGAGGTCATGGATACCATCGAGTATCTCAACCGCGAGCGGGGCATCACCGTTCTTCATATCACCCATTACATGGACGAAGCGGTCCGTGCTGACCGTGTCATGGTCGTTGACCACGGCGAAATTTATCTGGACGGAACGCCCGGCGAGGTCTTCTCTCATGTGAATGAACTGAAAGCGGCAGGACTTGACGTACCGCAGGTAACAGCCCTTGTACACCGCCTGAAAACAGAAGCCGGATTTGATCTGCCCGAAACCATTCTTCATTCCGCGGATGCAGTGGCGGCACTCAAGGCATTGTATGATTCTACAGAGAAGGAGTAAGCGACAGTGACACCGAAAATCTCCCTTGAACATGTAACCTACCGCTATTCCATCGGTACGCCGTTTGAAAAAGCAGCATTGCAGGATGTTACCCTCGGCTTTGAGGGCGGCATCATCACAGGACTGATGGGGCATACCGGCTCCGGTAAATCAACGATTGCCCAACTGCTCAACGGGCTGCTCAAGCCGACAGAAGGTACGGTCAGAATCGACGGCAAAGATATCTGGGAAGAACCGAAAAAGATCGGAGCGATCCGGTTCCGCGTGGGACTGGTCTTCCAGTATCCCGAATATCAGCTCTTTGAGGAAACCGTTGCACGCGATATCGCATACGGTCCCGGCAATATGGGACTGTCTGAGGAGGAAATCCGTCTGCGTGTGGAGGATGCCGCACGCTTTACCGGCATTACACCCGAAATCTTTGAAAAATCACCGTTTGAGCTGTCCGGTGGTCAGAAACGCCGTGTTGCCATTGCCGGCGTTATGGCAATGGACCCCGAAATTCTGGTGCTGGATGAGCCTGCTGCCGGACTGGATCCGAAGGGCAGAGCAGAAATTCTCGGCGGTATCCGCGCGTACCAGCGTGAAAAAAAGAATACCATTATCATTATCAGTCACTCTATGGAGGACATGGCGCTGTATGCCGACAAGCTGATGGTTCTCGATCACGGACGTGTCAGCCGTTACGGTGATGCCCATGAGGTCTTTGCTCATGCAGAGGAGCTGAAGTCGGTCGGTCTTTCCCGTCCGCAGATCACAAAATTCATCATGGAATTACAGCGTGCCGGTGTTCCCGTCGAGGGCGGCATCTACTCTGTGGAGGATGCATACAGAGAAGTTCTGCGCGTCTTTGCGGAAAAGAAAAAGGGGGTTCGGTAAATGCTTCGTGATATCACGCTCGGGCAGTATTTCCCGGGAAATTCGATCCTGCACCGCCTCGATCCCCGCATGAAAATCTTTTTGATTGTTCTCTACATCGTCACGATTTTTGCCGCAAATACGCCGGTTTCTTTCGCACTGGTTTTAGCAAGTGCGTTTGTGCTGCTGTTTCTGTCCAAAATTCCGCCGAAGCTGGTGCTGGGCGGTCTGAAAGCGGTATTTGTCATTATGGCATTTACGGCGATCATCAATATTTTCTGGACCTCCGGCGAGGAGCTGTGGCTGGAAGCGGGACCGATCAAAATTTACCGCGAGGGCGTCGAATATGCCATTTTTATGATTGTTCGCGTGGTTGCACTGATCATCGGTTCATCGGTTCTTCTCACCTACACCACGTCGCCGATTGCGCTGACCGATGGTCTGGAACGGGTGCTGTCACCGCTGAAGGTTCTGCATGTTCCCGTGCATGAATTCTCCATGATGATGACGATTGCACTGCGTTTCATCCCGACTCTCATTGAAGAAACCGATAAGATTATCTCCGCCCAGAAGGCGCGCGGTACGGATTTTTCGTCCGGGACACTGACGGAGCGTGCAAAAGCGCTGATTCCTGTCATGGTTCCGCTGTTTGTTTCCGCGTTTCATCGGGCTGACGAGCTGGCTGTGGCAATGGAATGCCGCTGTTACCGCGGAGGAGAGGGCAGAACCCGTATGACACGGCTGCATCTTCATGCACGGGACTTCATCGTCCTGATTGCGCATATTGCCTTTCTTGCTCTCATCATTGCGATGAATCTCATATTCTGATGATGGTACAGGTACTACTGACCCTTGCTTACTGCGGAACCTCCTTTGCCGGTTTTCAGGTGCAGAAAAATGCACGCACGGTACAGGCGGTGATGCAGGATGCCATCGAATCCATTTGGGGTGAGCGGCTTCCGGTTGTCGGATGCAGCCGAACGGATGCCGGTGTTCATGCGCGTGATTACAAGCTGACCTTCCGTCCGGATGACCGTCTGCCAACTGCACGTATTCCTGCCGCGCTGAATGCGCATCTGCCGGAGGACATTGCCGTACTGGATGCGTGTGTTGTGCCGGACACCTTTCATGTCCGCCACGACGTCTATGAAAAAGAGTACGAATATGTCATCTGCAACACACCAAGCCGCGATCCGTTTTCGGTCAATACCGCACTGCATTACCGCCGTCCCATCGACGCAGTTCTGCTGCACCGTGCGGCGCAGGCGTTTGTCGGGACGCATGACTTCCGGGCATTTATGGCCTCCGGTTCCGATATTGCGGATACCATACGTACCGTGCGTTCTGTCTCTGTAACAAGAAACGGTGCATTTGTGTATCTGCGCATTGCAGCGGACGGATTCCTATATAATATGGTAAGAATCTTTGTCGGCACGATGCTTGCCGTCAATGAAGGAAAGCTATCTCCGGATGCCATACCGGCAGTCATTGCGTCCTGTGATCGAAAGAATGCGGGAATCACCGTTCCGGCACACGGTCTGTATCTGAATCGTGTGGTATTTGCCGAACCCAGACTGACAGACCTCTGATCATTATCCAAGCAAAATATCCATGAAAGGAGATCGCCTATGAATGATAAAAGAACGACAGCCGCAGCAGAGGCGGGACCTGCGTATTATTTCCGGATTGCCAAGCGCTTCCGCATTGTGACATTTCTTCTGCTCGCGGTTATGATTGTTTTTATCATTGTCATGTTCTCCGTCAACCGCGATGAAATCACCGTGGAAAATCTGCGTTATTTTCTGCGTTATATCGATACCCGGCAGGCAGAAAAATCTGCGACGACCGATACCATCGTATACGGTGATACAGAATCCATTGTACGGTTCGGAATCTACCGCAACGGTCTGGTTGTTGTCGGCAATGACCGCGTACAGATTTTTGACCTGACAGGCGAGGAAATTCTCGATATCAATCAGAGCAATGCCTCCCCTCAGCTTCTGACCTCAGAGGAGTATATGCTCATATACAACATCGGCGGAACCACCTTCCAGCTGTACAATTCTCTGTCCAAGAAATATGAGGAGTCGTACAGCTATCCGATCGGATGTGCCGCGCTCGGTGATACCGGTGCGTTTCTTGTCACTACGCGCTCGATGGAATATCGCTCGGTGGTCAACGTATACAACCGCGATTTCGAGCAGATTTACCGCTGGTATTCTCCCGATAAGCATATCATGGACGCCTGTTTCCGGGACGGCGATGAAGAATTCATGCTTGCAACGCTCGGTACACGTGAGGACGGCGTGTTCTATGCCGAAATCATTCTGTGTGAGACAGACAAAGAAGAGAAACGTGCACAGTTCCGCATTGAAGATGAAATCATCTACCGCGTCCGCTATACCGATGACGGCGGAATCATTCTGATCGGCGGAAAGGCGGTTTATGTCTATGACAGCGAGCTGACGCTGCTGTCTACCGTCAGCTACGGCGGATATACACCGGTTATGCTCGGTTCCAACGGAGATCTGACCTACTTTACACTGAACAAAAACATCGTTGGCTCCAACTATACCTTAACTGTGCTTGATGAGCGCGGCGATATCATTTACAGTGGTGATGTTCAGGGTGAAATTACCCGTGCGCTTCTCCATCATAACGCGGTTTATCTGCTGTTTGACCGTTCGATTCTGCGTATCAGTCTCGAAACCGGAACACAGATTGCCCGCGAGATTGATCCGAACTGTATTTCTGTTGAAAATCTGGACGAAACGACGCTGATGCTTTGCTACAATGAAAAAACGCAGATCATCGACATCGACGCCTTCTTCTTCGGAACAGTGCCAACAGAAGAATAACAGACATGATACAATATATAATAGGAAGGAAATACAACCAATGGAACTGAATCTTTATGCAATTTCCGTTGATTTGCTTCTGATCGGCGTATTTGGATATACGGTTTATCGTGCGTGGAAGCGCGGTTTTGTCGGTGCTGCCGCAGGACTGCTGTCTTTTATCGGTGCGTGGATTGCCGCCGGGATGTTCAGCTATATCCTGGACGGATTTTTACAGAGAACACTGTTTGATTCTCTGGTAACCGATATGATTGGCAGCGTGATCTCCAATGCGGTTATGACTGCCGGTGAAACTGCGGAAACTGCCGCACAGGCACTGAATGCATCGCTTGAGAGCATTCGTGCTTATGCCGATACCTTCGGCATTTCGCTTCCGACGGAAACACTGCCCCAGCTGTCCCTTCATTCAGCAGCCGACAGTGCTCTGATTGCGGAAATGACGGAACAGCTGTCCGCGCCGATTGCTGAAAAGCTGTCCTTCTGGGCGGCGCATCTGATCCTTTTTCTGATCGCATATCTGCTTCTGCGATTTGTTTTTGGCGTACTTGACATCGTGGCGCGACTGCCGATTCTCCATCAGGCAAACAGCCTGCTCGGCGGAATCTGCGGTGTGCTTCTCGGTGCCGGTTATGCCTGGATTGCCGCACGCCTTCTTGCTTTTGTGCTCGGTATTTTCGTTGCACGCGGAGATCTGCCGCCGGAATTTCTCGACGGTACGGTGTTCGGCGCTCTGACAGGCACTTAACATGAAAACAATTTTTCGCGAGGGTTTTGTGGCTATTGTCGTCTTCTGAAAACGATTTTGTTTCGCAAAACCAGCCCGCAGTCCCCAAGAAAAGAAGTGAGAATGCTGCAAACGCAAAACTTGCAGCAGTTCGATCGCTATCAATAGGAACATTCGTATATTTTCTGCATGATCAACCCTATCCTGAAAGGAATTCCCCATGAAATTATGTTCAAGATGTAAGAAACGTGTCGCTGTTGTCTTTATGACACGTCTGGAAAACGGAGAGACGCTCAACGAGGGTCTCTGCATTCGCTGTGCGAAGGAGCTTGGCATCGGTCCGGTCAACGATATGCTTGCCAAAATGGGCATTACCGACGATGACCTTGCACGCATGGATGACGATATGGAGCAGTTTGCTGCAATGATGTCCGGAGACAGTCCGGACAGCGAAGGCGATGAAGCAGCACTTCTGCCCGATACTGTTGATGACCAGGACGATGACGGCGAAAGTGACGAGGGCAGAGCGCCTGCTGTTGATTTCGGTTCCATGCTCGGCGGCATATTTGGCCGTGCTTCGGGCGGAAACGGAGAGAATGCCCGGAGCGGTGAGTCCCGCACATCCAAAAAAGAGAAGAAAAAGAAGGCAAAGTTCCTTGATGCGTACTGTGTCAATCTGACTGCGCGTGCGCGTGACGGTGCACTGGACCGTGTCATCGGGCGGGAACGGGAGCTTGCACGTCTGGTACAGATTCTCTGCCGCCGTCAGAAGAACAATCCATGTCTGATTGGTGAACCGGGTGTCGGTAAAACCGCGATTGCGGAAGCACTGGCACAGAACATCGCCGCAGGTGAGGTGCCATATAAGCTCCAGAACAAGGAAGTGCATCTGCTCGATCTGACGGCGCTGGTTGCCGGTACACAGTTTCGCGGTCAGTTTGAATCCCGCATGAAGGGACTGATCGAGGATATCAAGACAGCGGGGAACATCATCCTTGTCATCGATGAGGTGCATACCATTGCGGGTGCTGGTGACGCAGAAGGCTCGATGAATGCCGCCAATATCCTGAAACCGGCATTGTCCCGCGGTGAAATTCAGGTCATCGGTGCCACAACGCTGACGGAATATCGTAAGTATATCGAAAAGGATGCTGCTCTGGAACGCCGTTTCCAGCCGATCATTGTGGAGGAGCCGTCGGTTGACGATACCATCACGATTCTGCGCGGCATCAAGCACTATTATGAGACGTATCACGGCATTACCATCACCGATGAAATTGTCAAGAAGACCGTTGTCATGAGCGAGAGATATATCACGGACCGTTTCCTGCCGGATAAGGCGATTGATCTGCTGGATGAAGCTTCGGCGTATGTCGCACTTCATGCTCCGGTCATCGATCAACTTGCCAAGCTGGAAGCAAAGCTGACCGCTGAACGAGCAGAACGCGAGCAGCTGGAAAATACGGAAGCACCTGCGGATGAAACACCGGAGGACGCAAATGCGCGCTGGGCACGGCTGGCAGAGCTGAAATCCGAGGAGCTTCAGGATATGGCGCTCTTTGAACAGCTTTCTGCAGAACGCGACAGTGTTGCATTGGACGTTGAAGCGCTTGCACAGGTCATCGAGGTATGGACGGGAATTCCCGCATCCTCGATTACGCAGAGTGAATATGAACGGCTCGAGCATCTGGCAGATGGTCTGCGCTCCCGCATCATCGGTCAGGATGAAGCGGTGGATGCGGTGGCACGTGCAGTACGCCGCAGCCGTGTCGGTGTTTCTTACAAGAAGAAGCCGGTATCGTTTATCTTTGCAGGTCCCACAGGTGTCGGTAAAACAGAGCTTGTCAAGACGCTCGCGGCTCAGCTTTTTGATACACCTGATGCGCTGATCCGCCTTGATATGTCCGAATATATGGAAAAATATGCTGTTTCCCGTATCATCGGTTCTCCTCCCGGCTATGTCGGCTATGACGATGCCGGACAGCTGACCGAGAAAATTCGCCGCAAGCCGTATTCCGTCATTCTCTTTGACGAAATCGAGAAAGCGCATCCCGATGTCATGAATATCCTTCTGCAAATTCTCGATGACGGACGTCTGACCGATGCGCACGGAAAAGAAGTCAACTTTGAAAATACGGTCATTGTCATGACGACGAATGCCGGTTCCATGACCAACGACAATACAGCGGGCTTCCGTGCTGAAGAAAAGAGCATTGCCGAAAACCGCACGGAAAAGGCGCTTCTTTCGTTCCTCCGCCCGGAATTTGTCAATCGTGTCGACGAAATCATTACGTTCCGCGCACTGGATGAGGGCGACTTTGCGCGGATTGCCGCAATTATGCTCGGTGATCTTGTCCGCGCACTCGGTGACCGTGATATCACGCTTGTTTATACGGAGGAGGCTGTCCGTGTGATTGCACGCGAATCGTTCTCCCGTAAGTACGGTGCGCGTAATATGCGCCGTTATATCCAGACACACGTCGAGGATGCGATTGCCAATACGCTGATTGCAGGATACCGTGACAATGTCACAGCCATTACCCTGTATACCGAGGAAGAAAACGGAAAACAAGTCCTGCGTGTCCGCGCATAACAGGGATGCGGCGCGGGACTGCGTAAGATTGCTATGCGGTTTTCCGTCTGTCTGCAATCTGCGCATTTCATCCAAATTCCAAACCATCCACGGAGAGTTTCATGACTGATAACTGGTATCAACTCACAGGTGAGGCGACAGCGGAAAAGCTGAAAACCTCACCCAAGGACGGTCTGACCCGTAAAGCCGCCCGCGTCTCGATGCGAAAGCACGGGAAAAACGAAATATATCCGGTCTCCAAAATCACATTCTTCAATGTGCTCAAGGCAATGACGCTGGACTATACGTCGTATCTTCTGATCGCGGCGGCTTTGATTGCCGCTGTCTTTGAGGAGAGTGTCGGCGCGTGGGTTCTTGTCGTACTTGTCGCACTGAATCTGATCGTGGTTCTGCTTTCTTATGCAAAATCTCAGCGGATGCTGGAAAGCATGGACCGCTATACGCTGCCGGTTGTCCGTGTCATCCGGGACGGCCGTTTGTTCATGATCGATCAGAAGCAGCTCGTTCCCGGGGATCTGATCTGCGTGTCACGCGGCGACATTGTGCCGGCGGACGCCAGATTGATCACGGCGGATGATCTGTGTGTCGACGAGGAGCGGTTGTTCGGAAAAGGCTCGCTGCATCGGAAGCTTTCTGATCTGGCACTCCATGAAACACTGCCGCCCGAAAAGCAGAGAAACATGATCTTTGCCGGTACGCTGGTATCAGCCGGGCAGGCAACCGCCATCGTTACAGCGACAGGCGACGCGACCATCATCTCCCTGACCGACAAAAACAGACCGATCATCAATCACGAAAGCATTCCTCTGCTTGGCAGACTGTCTGTCATCAGCCGCAGATGGAGTCTTGTTGTCATCGGTGCGGTGTTTGTCCTGACTCTGCTTGACTTTCTGATGCCAAGTGGTCAACATGCGCTGTTTTCCAGCTTCATGGGGGCGATGTCTTTTGCTGTGTCTACCATGAGCGAAATGTATGTCGCTTTCGGTTACATCATGCTTGCCTGCGCTGTCTATCAGACGGTTCAGCAGTTCCGCGATGCGGGCGGCGCCGGTGCCATCATCAAAAATCCGATCTGTATGGATAAGCTCCGCGGCATGACAGCGATTATGGTGCCGAAGGAAGGCATCTTTACCACACGTGATACGGTTGCCGACCGCGTGTTTGCCGAGGATCGTTTGTGGGACATTGCAGACCGACGCGGAAGACGTGCGATGGAACGTCCGATTCTGTACGCGATTCTGTCGACCGGTATGTATGGTGAGGCGTATCTGCGTTCGCTGTCCGAGGGGACAGGCAGGCTGACACGGACCGAGGAGGAGACATCCATACTCAATCTGGCGCGCCGCATGGATATTTATAATGTTCGTCTTGACCGTGCATATCCGCTGCTGGATCACAGATCGGTCGGTGGTGAATCGGAATACGATACGACGCTGGTACAGCATAAAGAGCAGCTGATGGCCATTTCGCGCGGCGAATGTGAGAGTCTGCTGTCTCACTGCGAATATTACTACAAAAACGGACGCATTATGCTTCTGACACCGGAGGTACGTACCTCCATTCTGATCGCTTACCGCAAGCTTGTGCGGCAGGCGTATTCGATCGTTGCGGTGTCTTCACGTGCTTATGCGTATAACAATCTGAAATTTATCGGTGCGGCACAGCGTGAAATGGTGTTTGAAGGCTTTGTCGCGTTCCGTGTTCCGTATCTGCGCGGTGTCGGACAGCTGATTACCGATGCAAAGGACGCGGGCATCAAGGTTATTCTCTGTACCGAGCGCCCCGCCGCATCGGAAATCTATTTTGCAAAGCAGCTTGGCATCATCGATCGCAGAGAACAGGCGGTGGACGGTGCGGAGCTTCGTCTGATGAAAGAAGGTATCCGCCGTACCAATGCTGCGTATTACCGGCTTTGCTGCGGTCTGGATGTTCACCAGAAGCAGGAAATGCTGGATTATCTGCGGGAACAGGGTGAGGTTGTCGGTGTCGTCGGACAGCGGCTGGAGGATCTCTGTCTGCTTCGATCGGCGGACATTTCGTTTGCACAGAATATTTCCGTCAGACAGGAGAAGCTGACCCCCGGCGGCAGTGATACGATTGTGTCCCGCGTATCTGACAGTGCCGGTGAGGAAGGCTGTGAAGCACTCAAGTTTGAGGCGGATGTCATCGTATCCGATGCGACAGCCAAGGGCAGCGGCGGCTTCAGTGCCATTCTGAATACCATCGGAATTGCCAAAAACACGGATATGAATGTCATCCGTGCCATTAAGTATCTGCTCTGTACACAGAGTGCGCGCTTTTTGCTTGTTCTCTATACCATTCTGTTTGCCAAAGAGGGTATGGGTGCGGTACAGGCACTGTTTTCCGGGTTATTCATTGACTTTATTGCGGTTATGATTCTGGCGTTCCAGAAGCCCTCGCCCGGTGTTCTGCGCACAGCAGATGAGGCTGAGCCGTGGCTGAAGCATCCGATCCGGATGGGAATACCGCAGATCATCATCGGTGCCTGCTGGGCTTGTACGGCGATTCTGTCGTCGTTCTTCGCTGGCTTCTTCGGGTTTGCCGAGACGGAACCGGCTCAGGGATCGGTCCTGTTTCTGACATGTGTTCTGATTTCTGTATTGATGCTGTTCTCACAGCAGAGAGAAGATTTCCTGCTCCGTCCGGGTGTACGCATGACGGCACTGCACGCGCTGTCGCTGTTGGCTCTGTTTGAGTTGATTTTGCTGTTCTTCCTGTTTCCGACGTTTGGTATGCTGTTCGGTGTATCGTCGTTTTCGCCGATTGCACTTGTGATCATTGCGATATTTGCATTAATTACACTGGTGCTGGCGGAATGTATCAAGATACTGGCGCGTATGCGTCAAAGACCGGATCTGCATACAGAGGACGAAGCGACAGAAGCACGGCATTCGCAAATTACAGCACTGTTCCATCTTTTCCGTGCGCAGAAGGCACAGGAAGAAGCAAGGGAAGCTGCGGAGATGGCATCGGAGTCGATACCGCAAAAGAAGAAAAAGAAGCGTTTTGCATTCCGATCTGCAGAACAGGAGCAGAAGCTCGTCGAGATGGAGCAATATATTGCCGCGCAGCGTGAAAAGGCAAAGATGGAAACCGATGCGGCAGCTGACGATGCGAATGCGAATGCGGAAACTGCATCGACAGAACGCAAGCCGCACAGACATTGGTTCTTCCATAAAAAGACAGCTTCTGCGGATATGCCTGAGACAGAGACGCAGAACACTGACACGCCGAAGGGACGTCTCTTTGCCGAGGATGATGCAGACTTTGAGCCGCTTCATACGCATACACTGCGCGCAGACGATGCTTTGACCGAAGCCATTCGCTCCGGAAGGAAAACACACCGCAGAACAGATGATGCCTTTGTCTTTGACGGCGGTGCGCAGGACGAAGCGGTACCTGAGATTGATGAGGCGCTTCTGTCGGAGATCGACCCGGATGATCTGGATGTCACCGATGTGGACATGCGTCCCGACCCGCAGGCTTATGCAGAGGCAATGAAGCATATTATCGACGGTGCACCGACAAGGGATATTACGGTCGGCGGTACCGATGCTGATCTTCTGACGTTCCTGCGCGCGTCTGCTGCTCCGGAAGAAGAGAAGAAAAACGCAGATGCCGCAGACAGAGAATTTCTCGGCATCGGTTATCTGTTCTCTGAAGCGGAATATGAAGCGATTATGGCGGAGTATAACGCGGACGGATCACAGAATCCGATTTACGACACCGATACCCAGCCGTTTGAAACTGTATCGGAACAAAACGGATCTGTCTGAACAAAAAGCACAGTACAGCAGGGGAATGTATATATCTTGCATTCTCCTGCTGTTGCGTTCGTATATATTGTGTTTGTTGCGCGATTTGCGTTTGTGAAAAAATAAATCGGATTTGTCTTGACAGAATCGGTTTTTTGTGGTACAATGTATATCGCCTGCGGATCATATTCAAAACGGACAAAAACGTATCCGACAGAACGCATCTTTGTTTTCTGTCAAAGGTCAATGTCAGAAACGGATTGGGAAATATACACAAATAAATTCATGCGATTTGTGCAGAACGGCGAAAAAGAGGAAAAACGAAAAATCTCGCAAAAATCGCTTGACCAGAAACGCAAGATATGGTATAATAGGAAGCGCAAAGATACAAGATGTCGCGCTTCCTGTATTTATGTTACAAGATATAGGACATGCGCATACCATACGTTGAGACCGAAGAACAACAAAAAGGAGACCCCGAATGAATATCATAAAGAGAAGCGGTATTGAAGAAGTTTTTGATATCATAAAAATCATCAATGCCATGACAAAAGCAAACAATGAGGTTCCCGAGGTGGAGCGCCTGACCGCTGATGAAATCCGTGATGCGGCAAATCAGGTCGCAGACCAGTGTTCCCAGATGGAACGTGCGGCAAGTGTTGAAGAAATTCAGGACCTTGTTGAAGACCAGATTATGGCACGCGGCAAGTATAACGTCGCACGCAAGTATATCACATACCGCTACACAAGAGCGCTCGTCCGGAAGTCCAACACGACTGACGAACAGATTCTGTCTTTGATCGAATGCAATAACGAAGAAGTCAAGCAGGAAAACTCCAACAAGAACCCGACGGTCAACTCCGTCCAGCGTGACTATATGGCAGGTGAAGTGTCCAAGGACATCACGCGCAGACTGCTGCTCCCCAAGGAAATTGTCGATGCACATGATGAGGGCATCATCCACTTCCACGACGCTGACTATTTCGCACAGCATATGCACAACTGCGATCTGGTCAACCTCGAGGATATGCTCCAGAACGGTACGGTCATCTCCGATACTTTGCTTGAAAAGCCGCACAGCTTCGCAACCGCCTGCAACATTTCCACGCAGATCATCGCACAGGTTGCATCCAACCAGTACGGCGGTCAGTCCATCTCCCTGACGCATCTGGCACCGTTTGTGCAGGTTTCCCGTGAGAGCATCCGCCGCAGTGTTGTTGAAGAAATGCGCGACTTTGTCGGTGCTGTCTCCGAGGAAGCGATTGACGAAATCACAGAACGCCGTCTGCGCAAGGAAATTGCCAAGGGCGTACAGACCATTCAGTATCAGGTCATCACGCTGCTTACCACCAACGGTCAGGCACCGTTTATCACGATCTTCATGTATCTGGGTGAGGCAAGAAACGAGCAGGAAAAGCACGATCTGGCAATCATCATTGAGGAAATGCTCATCCAGCGTTATCAGGGTGTCAAGAACGAATCCGGTGTCTGGATCACGCCGGCATTCCCGAAGCTTATTTATGTTCTGGAAGAAGACAACATCACAGAGGATTCCAAGTATTACTATCTGACCAAGCTCGCGGCAAAATGTACGGCAAAGCGTATGGTTCCCGACTACATCTCCGAAAAGAAGATGCTGGAGCTGAAAGTGGACAAAAACGGCAACGGCAACTGCTATACCTGCATGGGCTGCCGCAGCTTCTTAACCCCGTATGTTGACGAAAATGGAAAGCCGAAGTACTATGGACGCTTCAATCAGGGCGTTGTTACAATCAATCTGCCTGACGTTGCGCTGTCCTCCGGCGGTGATATCGATAAGTTCTGGAAGATCTTCGACGAGCGTCTGGAGCTGTGCCACCGCGCACTCATGTGCCGTCATAACCGTCTCAAGGGTACGCTGTCCGATGCAGCACCGATTCTCTGGCAGTACGGTGCGCTTGCAAGATTGAAGAAGGGCGAACCGATTGACAAGCTCCTCTACGGCGGCTACTCCACAATTTCTCTCGGTTACGCGGGTCTTTATGAATGCGTCAAGTATATGACCGGCAAGAGCCACACCGATCCCACCGCAACACCGTTTGCACTGTCTGTCATGCAGTACATGAACGACGCGTGCAAGAAGTGGAAGGCAGAACACAACATCGACTTCTCCCTCTACGGTACGCCGCTGGAATCTACGACATACAAGTTTGCAAAGTGTCTGCAAAAGCGCTTCGGCATCGTCGAGGGTATCAATGATAAGTCTTATATCACCAACAGCTATCATATCCACGTCACGGAAGAGATCGATGCGTTCTCCAAGCTCGCGTTTGAAGCGAAATTCCAGGCGCTCTCTCCAGGCGGTGCGATCTCGTATGTCGAAGTTCCGAACATGCAGAACAACCTCGAGGCTGTTCTCGGTGTCATCCGTTTCATCTACGATAACATCATGTATGCAGAGCTGAACACCAAGAGCGACTACTGTCAGGTCTGCGGATATGACGGAGAGATCGAAATTCAGAAGGACGAGGAAGGCAAACTCGTCTGGGTTTGCCCGAACTGCGGCAATACCGATCAGGCAAAGATGAACGTCGCGCGCCGTACCTGCGGCTACATCGGAACCCAGTACTGGAACCAGGGCAGAACACAGGAAATCAAGGAACGTGTATTGCATCTGTAAGAAAACAATCAGAAAGGGAGGAGAACATCCTCCCTTTTTTGGGGGAGATCTATTGATCGTAAGAAGGATAAGATGAATTGTGCGCACGTTCCAAGCCTTCCCTGGTGAGGGAAGGTGTCAAATTCCAAAGAGGAATTTGACGGATGAGTCGTTCTTTGTTACTTTTCTTAAAAGGTTCTGCTTGAATAACAACAAAACGAAACTGATTTCATGTCGCCTTACACTATGCAGCCTTGTTGCCGTGCCGACGACTCATCCGTCTTTCGGCAAAATTGCAGGGGCAATTTTACCGAAATCCACCTTCCCTCGCCAGGGAAGGCTTGGATGCGAGTGCTTCTGCCACACGATATTCCACAACACAATGTATTCAAAAACAAAAGGACAACAACCATGTATTACGGAGAAATCAAAAACTGTGACATTGCCAACGGCGAGGGTGTCCGCGTCTCGCTGTTTGTCTCCGGCTGCACGCACCACTGCAAGGATTGCTTTAATCCGCAGACGTGGAGCTTTACCTACGGACAGCCGTACACCGAGGAAACCGAAGCGGAGCTGCTCCGTCTTTTGGCACCAGATTATGTCAATGGTATTACCTTGCTCGGCGGGGAACCGATGGAACCGGACAATCAGCGCGCACTTATGCCGCTGCTTCAAAAAATCAGAGCACAGTACCCGGAAAAAACAATCTGGTGCTTTACCGGTTATACGCTTGATCTGGATCTGTGGCATCCGGATGGAAGCATCCCTGAAAGCCGTGCATACTGTGAGGTGACGGATGAGATGCTGTCGCTCATCGATGTTCTCATCGACGGAGAATTTGTGGCAGAGCTGAAAAACATCTCCCTGCGCTTCCGCGGCTCGGAAAATCAGCGCATCATTGATATGCACAAGACAAGAGAAGCGGGCGAGGTTGTCCTGTGGGGAAGCAAAAACGATGATGTCAACCGCGTCATGAAGATGAAGGAGCAGCCGAAGGCAGAACGCTGAGGTTTGGTAACACTGTACAAAAAGGGTCGGATGGAATTTGTGCAATTATCATGAAAATTTTGCGGATGATTTTTGGATAGCACGGAAAACTATTGACTTTTTTCGATAAACCTGCTATACTATTTTCAATGTATTTTACTTCCGGCTGGTTTGCCGGTACTCAAATAACCGAAAGGAAATAACTGTCATGAAAACAACACGCATTGCCGCATGGCTGCTCTCCGTTCTGACTGTCGCGTCTGTGATGACTGCGTGCGGCGGAGATGCTTCCAACGACGGCGCTGTTACAGACAACGCACAGAAGGGAACTGATGCTGTCACCGAGGCTGTTGATACCGCCGAGTTGACCGAACTGCAGAAGCGTCAGATGACCCCCGATAACCTGCCGGAAAAGGACTGGGGCGGCAAGGAATTCCGTATCATCTGCTCCGAGGAATTTGACTTCAACGAAGAATTCTGGGTCGAGGAACAGAACGGCGACCAGTGTAACGACGCGGTTTACGCGCGAAACGAAAAGATCGAGTCCCGCTTCAATGTGAAGATTTCAATTCTTCCGCAAGGTACGACGCGCGATGATACGCCAAAGTTCTTCAATACCATGGTTATGGCAGGCGATGATGCGGCAGAGCTTTGTGCCTATGTCGATTATATGGCATATACGCCCGTCGGTGCGGGTTCCTGTATGGACTGGACGGAAATTGAGCATATCGATCTGACCCAGCCGTGGCATAACAAGCTCGCAAACGATGGCGCAACGATCAACGGTAAGCTCTTTACCATCTGCTCCGACCTCTCTGTTTCCTCGATGACTTATACATATGCGATGTTCTTCAATACGAAGATCACGAATAACTACGATATGTCTCCCGATACGCTGTATGACATGGTCAGAAACGGCGAGTGGACAATTGATAAGTTTATCGAGCTGACCAAGGAGCTCTATGTCGACGCCAACGGTGACGGCAAGAAGGACGAAAATGATACCTACGGCTTCGGCTACCAGATCACAAATCCGGGCGACGTTTGGCTGACCGCGTTTGACCAGCCTCTGACCGTCGTTAATCAGGACGGTACGCTGGAGCTGACATTCATGAGCGAGAAGACCGAAGCGGCGCTCGGCAAGATCCGCGACTATCAGGAAGGTTCGCTCGGCTTCTATGAATATACAACGCAGTATGACGAAGAAATTTTCTTTGCAAACGGTACGCTTGCATTCTCGCCGATGCGTTTCTACGCCGCATTCAAGGCACTGCGTGATATGAAGGACACGTACTCCATTCTGCCGTTCCCGAAGTGGGATACCGAGCAGGAAAACTACTACACCAATGCCGACGACAAGTTCCAGGTATTCTCTGTGCCGAAGACCGTATCTGACACAGAATTTGTCGGTATGATCTTTGAGGCGCTGTCCGCGGAATCCTATCGTTCCGTCTATCCGGCATACTATGACGTGGCGCTGAAGGGTAAATATTCCTCTGATCCGTCGACGGCTGAGATGATCGATCTCATCATGTCCGGACGTAAATTCGAGGTTTCCTTCCAGTTCGGTGAAAAGCACTTTGCCCGTCTGCCGTATCTGTTCCGTGACCTGCTGCTTTCTCCCAACCAGAAGCTCGCGTCCAAGTGGGCGACGGTTGAAAAGTCCATCAATAAGAAGCTTGATGAGTTCTATTCTCAGTTTGCAGATGAATAATCAAGTCCATCCGACTGCCGCTGTATGTGTTTTGCATACGGCGGTATGTTTTTTTGCAAAAAGTGAAATTCTCTGACAAATTTCGCCGAACCCCTTGATTTTACCGGAAAAATCCGGTATAATATATAAGTATATGCAAAGATTCAGATCGGGCAAACCACCCGGTTACAATACATTTGATGAGGTGCGACACCCATGCTTGATTTCCGCAATTCCAAGTGCATAACGGTACTTTTTCTGCTTTGCGCGATCCTGTGTTCTGTCTGTGGCTGTACGGCAGCAGCGGAGGGTCCGGTATGGCAGTATTATCCGCTCGGCACGCAGTTTGCCTATGGTATCCGGACAGATACCATGAAAACACTTTCACCGATTGTTGAGGAGACGGTTGGCAGCATGTTCCTTGACAATAAACATGACGTGTTTGTTGAAAATGAAATCAGCATCAATAATACCTCTTATCAGATTCCGCAGGTATTGCAGGATGCACTGCTTGACACGATGGCGGAATATCCGTTTGAGACGAGCTTCTACGTCATAGATCTGGAAACGCGTGCGTCATTTGCCTACAACCCGCAGAAGTATTTTGAATGTGCATCGACCATCAAGGCACCGTATGCGCTGTATCTGTCAAAGCAGCTGGAGGCCGGTGTTGTCTCCCTTGACGATATTCTCGAGTACAAGGAGCATCACAAGACAGACGGTTCCGGTTCTACGCAGTTTTCCGAGTTCGGTACGCTGTTTACGCTGAAGGCGATGCTGTACCGGCTTTTGTACAACTCCGACAATGTTGCATATTACATGCTCTCCGAATATACAGGGCTGGACGGTTTCAACGAAATGACAGGAGCACTCGGATGGACGCAGACGGTTTCTCTGCGCGACCACTGGTGTGATGTGACACCGCAGGATCTTGCAAACATCTGGCTGGAAATCTACGATTACCGCGACAAGTGCGATGAAGGACGGCTGCTCTGGACGTATCTGACGACCAACCTCTACAACGAATTTGAAGTTGCAATGCCGGAATATTCCGGTTCCGCACACAAGTCTGGCTGGGGCTATAACGGATATCACGAAGCAGGCGTGGTCTTCGGACGCAGAAACTATATTTGCGTGGTTATGACCGCGACCGGCAACAAAAACAACTGTCTGCACCGCACCATCCGGAATCTCGACAATGTCATCAATGACTACGACATCTGGCTGAAGAATCAGGGACTGAATTAAAAAACAAAGGATTACGATCGGTTTTGCACGAACGTAATCCTTTTTTGATGCGATTTGGAATGGAGATTGCTGTACGCTGTTACCGGATTCTGTCAACCAGACCGGCAATTTCACGCAGCTTTCTCGGAATGTCAATCGACTGCGGACAGACCTCCTTGCACTTACCACAGTTTACGCAGTTGTGCGCCTGTGCGTCAGCCGGGATGGTATCGTAGTCTGCGATGAATGCCGCCTTGAAGGCTGCAAGTTCATCTTCGCTGTGACCGAGCGACATCGGCAGGCGGCCTTCCGATGCAGCATTGTTGTACACCGCAAAAATTTCGGGAATCTGGATGCCCTTCGGACATTCAAAGCAATAGCGGCAGGCGGTACAGGGAATGGTACCTGCGCGGTTGTAGGCGGCAATGGCACCGGCCAGGGTCGCATGGTCTTCGTCAGACAGCGCCTTGAAGTCGGTCATCGTCGCGCAGTTGTCCTCGACCTGCTCCATGTTGGACATGCCGGAGAGGACGCAGAGAACGTTCGGCAGGGAAGCGGCAAAGCGGATTGCCCAGGATGCGACAGAACGGTCGGGTTCCGCTGTCTTGAGGATATTGACAGCTTCGTCACAAAGCTGTACAAGAGAACCGCCGCGGACCGGTTCCATGATGACGAGCTGAACGCCGTATTCGACAGAAAGGCGGTACAGCTCCTTTGCGTTCTGGTTGTCCCAGTCCATGTAATTGAGCTGAATCTGGCAGAAGTCCCATTTTCTGAGCTTCATCAGAAATTCAAAGAATTCGACAGAGCCGTGGAAGGAGAAACCGAGATTGCGGATGCGGCCGGCAGCCTTTTCCCCATCGAGATAAGCAAGTGCGCCGCCATGCAGATAGATTTTTTCAAAGTCTTCCTTGGATCCGAGTGCATGAAGCAGATAGAAGTCAAAGTAGTCGACGCTGCACTTGTTCAGCTGGTCTGCAAAAACTTCTTTTGCTTTTTCTGCACCGCCGTCGCCGACCATCCAGCCGGGCATTTTGTCTGCAAGATAGAAGGAATCGCGGGGATAAACGGACAGCGCTTCTCCGATGAACTTTTCCGATTCGCCGCCGTGATACATGTACGCCGTATCAAAATAGTTGACGCCTGCACGGTAGGCTCGGTCAATGAGCCGTTTGCCTTCCTCATAGTTGATGTCACGGTTGTCCTCGGAGTTCAGCGGCATACGCATGGTACCGTAACCGAGCAGAGAAACCGGCTTTTGGGTGTGCTGGTAGATTCTGTTTTCCATGAAAAAATCTCCTTGTTGATTATATTTCTCTTATTATACAGAAGAATTGTGAACTGTATATGAAGATTTCAAAAATAACACAAAAGTTTTGGTTTTTCAGAAAATTACATTTTTCTTTGGGAAAGAATGACTTTTCTTTGGAAAAACAGTTGAAAAGTCGCTCAGAATATGGTAAAATATAAATAACAATATGAAAATAAGGAGCCGCATTATGGTAAACGAAGCTCTTGCAAAACTTGTACGTTATTCTCAGGTTCACAACCTGACTGAAAAAGCAGACGAAACCTGTATTGTCAATGCGCTGATGGATGTGCTTGGAATGACGGAATTCACATTTCCGAAAACTGTCGGTGATGATCTGGGTGCAGATGATTTTGATCTGGAAGCGATCCTTGGGGAACTTTGCGATTATGCATACGAAAACGGAAAGCTCGAAGAAAATTCTGTTGCGTACCGCGACCTGTTCGACACAAAGCTGATGGGTATTCTCACACCCAGACCGTCCGATGTCATCCGTACCTTCAATGAAAAGTTTTCCGCTGACCGTCAGGCAGCGACAGACTGGTTCTATGATTTCAGCCGTGCAACGGACTATATCCGCACCTACCGTGTCAAGCGTGATCTGAAGTGGACAACGCCGTCTCCCTACGGTGAAATCGATATCACGATCAATCTGTCCAAGCCCGAGAAGGATCCCAAAGCGATTGCTGCCGCAAAGAACGCACCGCAGGCAGGCTATCCCAAGTGTGCGCTCTGCCGCGAGAATGAAGGCTTCGCAGGCAGCCTGCGTGCCGCTGCCCGACAGAATCACCGCATTCTGCCGATCACCATGGCAGGGGAGCTATGGTTTTTGCAGTATTCTCCTTATGTCTATTACAACGAACACTGCATCGCGCTGTCCGGCGAACACCGTCCGATGAAGATCGAGCGCAGGACGTTTGAGCGTATGCTCGATTTCGTTGAAATCTTCCCGCATTACTTCATCGGCTCCAATGCCGATCTGCCGATTGTCGGCGGCTCGATTCTCAGCCACGACCACATGCAGGGCGGTCATTATACCTTTGCGATGGAACGTGCGCCCATCGAGCGAGAAATGTCCTTCCACGGCTACGAAAACGTAAAGGCAGGGATTGTCCACTGGCCGATGTCTGTCATCCGTCTGGACTCTGCGGATAAGGAAGCGCTTGTCAATCTTGCCAACAACATTATGATCGCATGGAGAGGCTATTCCGATCCCGATGCGTTTGTCTTTGCGGAAACGAACGGAGAGCCGCACAACACCATCACGCCCATTGCGCGCCGCAGAGGAGATCTGTACGAGCTGGATCTTGTTCTTCGCAACAACATCACCACCGACGAGCATCCGCTCGGCGTGTTCCACCCGCATAAGGAATACCACAACATCAAGAAAGAAAATATCGGCCTGATTGAGGTCATGGGTCTGGCGGTACTGCCCGCCCGTCTGAAGGAAGAAATGCGGCTGGTAGCCGAGGCGATTCTTGCGGGACGTGACATTGCCGACGATCCTGCCATCGCACATCATGCGGAATGGCTTGCGGGCTTTGCCGGACTGTATTCCTTTGATGCTGACAATGTTCATAAGATTCTCCGCCGTGAGATCGGTAAGACCTTCGTCCGTGTTCTGGAAGATGCCGGTGTATACAAGTGCACGCCCGACGGCAGAGAAGCGATGATGCGCTTTATCAAGTCGATGAATCTGTAATATAAGCCTCCCTCACCGAGGGAGGTGGGTATGTTATAATATGAAGTGCAACACCCCGCAAAAAAGCAGATGAAACAATAGAATAATAATTTTGTATTTTTGAGAGAAAGGCGTAGTCTTGAAC
>SVRM01000016.1 GCA_015064785.1 Oscillospiraceae bacterium | reverse complement strand
ACAAGGCAGAAGAAGTCCATGCAAAGCTGAAGGCGGCAGGCATCGGCGTTTCCTCCATCGGTTCTCCGATCGGCAAGATCAAGCTGACCGATGATTTTGAGGCGCATCTCGACAAGCTCCGTCACACCATCAAAATCGCAAAGATTCTCGAATGTGACCGCATCCGTATGTTCTCCTTCTATATTGATGACACCCACAATCTGGCACCGGTCCGTGATGCTGTCATGGAACGCCTCGGCAAGATGCTGGAAATTGCAGATGCGGAGGGCATGATCCTCTGCCATGAGAACGAACGCGGCATTTACGGCGAAACCGTCGAGGGCGTTGTCGACATTCTGAAGACGTTTGAGGGCAGAATCAAGTGCGTCTTTGACCACGCAAACTTTCTCACCGCGAACATCGAAGCGTTCCCGTACGCATTCAACATCCTCTGCGATGACATTTTCTATATGCACATCAAGGATGCGGGTCATGCATCTGACGGCACAGTCCAAATCTTCCCGGCAGGCGAGGGTGCAGGCAACTTCGACGGTACGTTCCGTCATCTGAAGACCTACGATAAGACGTTCTTCTGCACGCTCGAACCGCACCTCAAGGTGTTCGGCGGTCTGGAAGCACTGGAAGCGGCAAAACACGACGATCTCGTCAAGAATCAGTTTGCGACCAACGAAGAAGCATTTGGCGCGGCGGCGGATGCCATCAAGCGTTATCTGTAATTCTTCAAATACATAAAAAGGAACAAGAAGATATGAAGAAAAGCAGCTGTGCGTTTTTGGCTGCCTGCATTCTGGCAGGTACGCTGATTTCCTGCGGCTCCGACACCGGTACTCCGGCAGTGACGGATGCGGCAGGCGGTGAAGGAACTACCGGGGCGGTAACCGAGGCTGCCGTCAAGCCGTATATTGAAGCCGAGGACAACGGCGGAAAAGAAATTTTCTTGCAGGGCTTCCAGGTGTATTATGCGCCTGCGGTCTTTGCGGCTGAGGAAAATGGTGATGCCTACAACGATGTCATTTATCAGCGTATTGCCAAAACCGAAGAATATCTGAACATTGATATCATTTTTGATGATTCGATCACCCATAAGGATGTTGCAAAAACAGCACAGAACAATGTTGCCTCCGGCGATGATGCCATTCAGCTGATGATGTCGCATGATATGCGCTGCAACGGTTCTCTTGTCAGTGAGAATCTCTGCTATGATATCGCATCGATTGAAAGTGTTGATCTGTCACGCGATTATTGGAAATTCCATACCTATGAAAAGCTGACGGTCAACGGTCATGTTTATCTGACAAAGCCCATGTTCATCATTCCGTCGGTCGGCTGTCTGACCTTCAATAAGCAAATGGTCGCCGATTATGACATGGAGGAGCCGTACAATGCGGTGAAAAACGGTACATGGACACTGGATCTTCTGCGTGAAATGGCAAAAATGGCCACCAAGGATGCCAACGGTGACGGCACCATGGATGAAAACGATATCTACGGCTATGCGACACAGGGTGACTGGGATCTCAACGCATTTATTTATGCATCTGATCTTGTCGTAACCGATCTGGATGAGAGCGGACGCATTGTGCTTTCTATGGATACACCACGTACAGTCGAGTTATTTGAAGCCATGCACGAATTTCTCAACCAGAGCGGAGATGCGTTTGTCGGTAAGGGAATGTCCATGAAGGACGGTCGTGTCCTGTTCCGTCAGTCCAGCACCAAGAATCTGGATTCCCTGCGTGACTGCGAGGTTGAATACGGCATTGTTCCGTATCCAAAGCTCGATGAGGCGCAGGAGGGCTATTACGGCTACGACATCAGTGCATTTATTCATATTCCTTCCTCTGTCAGAGATCCCGAACTGGTCGGAAAAACGCTGGAGATGCTGAAT
The DNA here is from genome assembly GCA_015064785.1 of Oscillospiraceae bacterium. Taxonomy (GTDB): domain Bacteria; phylum Bacillota; class Clostridia; order Oscillospirales; family CAG-272; genus RGIG3925. The sequence continues at coordinate 46,062 of SVRM01000016.1, read as the reverse complement.
TTCTACAGCCGCGAGATGGTCATGCCGACTTATTATGACATTCAGCTTAATTCCAAATCGGTCAGAGATGAGGAATCGATTGAAATGCTTGATCTGATTTTTGAAGGCATTGTCTGCGACGCGGGAAGAACATACTTCGGTACAGACAATTCCTCAATGCAGAATCTTGTATACAGTATCTCCAAGCATGTATATGGTAAGAAAACGGTGGATTTTGCATCCTTCTATGCAAAGAATGTCAAGGGTGCGGAAAAATGCATCGAGCTTTTCTACCGTACCGTTGACGGCAACGAATAAAAAAAGAGGTAACGATCATGAAAAAAGTAAGCGCTGCACTCCTTGCTGCCTGCATCCTGGCAGGTACGCTGATCTCCTGCGGTTCTGACACAAATACTCCCGCCGTAACCGATGCGGCGACTGACGCTGCCACCGAAGCTGTGACCGAAGCTGCGGCAAAACCCGAAATTCCTTCTGCCGACTACGGCGGAGCAGAGGTTCTCATTCAGGGCTTCCAGGTGTATTATGCACCGGCACTGTATGCTGAGGAAGAAAATGGCGATGCCTACAACGACGTTCTCTATCAGCGCATTGCAAGAACCGAGGAATATCTGAATATCGATATTACGTTTGACGACTCCATCGGTGTCGGTGATACCGCAAAGGTTGTTCAGAATTCTGTTGCAGCGGCGGACGATGCCATTCAGCTTGTTCTGTCGCATGATATGACCGGCAACTCCAAGCTTGTCTCCCAGAATCTTTGCTATGATATGCTGGCAATTGCGTCGGTGGATCTGAACCGCGATTACTGGAAGCTGTCCGCATACGATATGCTGGCCGTTAACGGTCACATCTATCTGACCAAGCCTGCATTTATCATTCCGTCGGTCGGCTGCTTTACCTTTAACAAGCGTATGATTGCGGAATTTGATATGGAAGAACCGTATCAGGATGTCATTGACGGCAAGTGGACCCTTGACAAGATGGCAGAAATGTCCAAGATCGTCACAAAGGATGTCAACGGTGACGGTACAATGGATGAAAATGATATCTATGGTTTCTCCTGCGGCGCGGACTGGCAGCTGAATGCCTTCATCTTCTCCCTCGGTTCCTCTGTCACAACGCTGGACGAAAACGGCAAGATCGTGCTTGCACTTGATACCCCGCATACCTCGGAGGTTTATACGGCGCTGCATGAGTTCTTCAACAATTCCGGTGACGCATGGCTCGGCGGCGGCATTGATATGAAGACGGATCGCTGTCTGTTCTCTCAGTACACAACAAAGTCCCTTGACAATCTGCGTGACTGTGAGGTTGAGTACGGTATTGTTCCTTATCCGAAGTGGGATGAAGCACAGGAACGCTACAACGGTTATGATATCAGCTCGTTTATCAGCATTCCGTCCTCGGTTGCTGACCCGGAAATGGTTGGTCAGACACTGGAAATGCTCAACTTCTACAGCCGCGAGCTGGTTCTCCCGACCTACTACGACATCTCCCTCAACACCAAGTCTGTCCGTGATGAAGAATCCGTCAAGATGCTTGACATCATCTTCAACGACATTTACTGTGATGCGGGCCGTACCTATTTCGGTCTTGATAACAATGCGATGTTCAGTCTCGTCTATTCTGTTTCCCATCATGTTTACCAGAAGAAGACCGGTGATATTGCATCGCATTTCGCCAAGAACCAGAAGGGCGCACAGAAGTGCATCGACAACTTCTACAAGGCTGTGGAATCCAACGAATAAAATCATTTATACAACGAAAGGACTATCAACATGGCTGAATTAAAAATGCTTGCCATTGACCTCGGCGCGTCTTCCGGCCGCGGCATCATCGGCAAATTTGACGGCAATCAGTTTACGCTTGAGGAAAATCACCGTTTCCCGTCCGAACCTGTCACCATCGCAGGCTCCTTCAACTGGGATATCATGCGTATTTTCCACGAAATCAAGCAGGCAATCAACAAGTGTGCGCTGTCAGACGACCGCGACATCAAGACCATCGGTATCGATACCTGGGGTGTTGACTATGGTCTGCTTGACAAGCACGGTAAACTCTTAACCAACCCTGTACACTACCGCGATACCCGTACCGTCGGTATTCAGGACTACGCAGAACAGTTCCTGCCGAAAAAGCGTCTTTACGACATCACCGGCATCCAGTTCTGTGATTTCAACACCGTCTGGCAGCTGGCGGCGGAACTGCGTGACAATCCTGAACTGGTTGCGGCAGCCGACAAGATGCTGTTCATCCCCGACCTTCTCAACTACTTCCTGACCGGCAAGATGCAGACCGAATATACCATCGCCTCCACCGGTGCGCTGCTTGATGCAAACACCCGCGACTGGTCGAAGGAAGTCATTGATGCATTCAAGATTCCCGAAAGACTGTTCACCCGAGTTGTACAGCCAGGTACCGTTGTCGGTCCGCTGCTCCAGTCCCTCAAGGATGAGCTTGGTGACATCAACGCCAACGTCGTCAATGTTGCGGCGCACGACACCGCATCTGCGGTTGTTGCAGTTCCGGCAGTTAAGGGTGAGGACTTCATCTTCATCTCCTCCGGTACCTGGTCGCTGATGGGTACGGAAACCATGTCCCCGATCATCACCGACAAGTCCTTTGGCTACAACTTCACAAACGAAGGCGGCTTCGGCGGTTCCATCCGGTTCCTCAAGAATATCATGGGTCTGTGGATCGAGCAGGAATCCCGCCGTCAGTGGAAGCGCGAAGGCAAGGCATTCTCCTTTGACGAGCTTTCCAATGCGGCAATGGCATCCAAGCCCTGCCAGTGCATCATCAATCCCGACGACCCCGCGTTCGGTGTTCCCGGCAACCTGCCGAAGGCCATCCGCGAATACTGCAAGAAGACCGGTCAGCACGTGCCGGAAAACGAGGGCGAAATCGTCCGTGCCATCTTTGACTCTCTCGCACTGCGCTACAAGTGGTCGGTTGAGGCCATTGACGATATGAAGGGCAAGCGCATTCCGTTCATCAACATTGTCGGCGGCGGTACCAAGGAAGCACCGCTCTGTCAGCTGTGCGCGGATGCGTGCGAACGTCCCGTTTACGCAGGTCCTGTCGAGGCAACCGCAATCGGCAATATCGCCGTTCAGGCAATTTCCTCCGGTGAGATTAAGGACCTTTCCGAAGCGCGTGAGGTTGTCCGTAACTCCTTTGAGATCGAACACTACGAACCCAAGGGTGATAAGGCAATGTGGGACGATGCATATGCAAAGTTCTTAAAGCTGATCGAAGCATAAATCCAACAACAAAAGACCGTATCCGTCTGTGATGCGGTCTTTTTTCAGAAAAAGGAAGACGATTATGACATTTTTTGAAGCAAGAGCGTATTTCGGTATCGACGGTATCCCGGACTGTCTCGAGCCGTATTATGCGGAAGATCCGCCGCTGCCGATTCTCGACCGGGCGTGGCTGTCGGAACAGTGTGAAGCCTGCGGCGTGTCCGGTGAGAATACCGCACGGCTGACATCCGCGCTGGATGCACTGCAGTCCGATCCCGCACTGCTGTCCTTTACCAATTTTCTGATTCGACAGCAGTGCCAGCGTCATCTCCGTCTTGACGCATCCTACATCGATCTTGGACCGTGTAAGATAATGACCAGAGAAACCCGCGATTTCTATCCGATGCTTGTGATGCTCGGTTGTATCCGTCCGGCAACAGAAGGATATCTTGCGCGCGGCATCGATGAATCGGTGTTTGCACAGACGGTTGAGCGGATGCTGTCCTCGGTTCTGCGCCGCTACGGAAAAACAGGGGACCCGCATGTCAGCTTTGAGTGGCAGTCGGGCTTTTTCTCCTGTGCGCTTTTGCAGTTTTCGCGGTTCTATTTCGCGCCGCACCGGTATGACGATGGCATTACGATTCTCAAAAATCGGATAACGGGTGAGGTGATCGCGCTTCTGCCGGACGAGGACGATGTGTATATCCGTCATTCCGACGGGCAATACAACGGCATTGCGGGTATCAGGGAACCGGATGCATTCCATGCGGTGCGTGCCGACACGGACGATGCGTTCATCGGTCATCCGATTGATCCGATTGGATGTGGTTCGGAGCAGATTGTTATGCTGCCGAAATCTGAATGGGAGGTCTGTGTACACGAAGGCGATGCATTTCTTGCATTGCACATTCCGGGCGGAGAAGGGTATGATCCCGAGCATCTGCGGCAGAGTGCGCAGGATGCGATTGCGTTTTATGACCGCTTTATCCCGGAATACCGTATTCGCGGAATCTGGAGCGAGAGCTGGCTTTATGACCCGCATCTGCGGAAGATTCTGCCGCCGAACTCGAAAATCATCCGTATGCAGGACCAAATGTACTGTATGCCGTTTGCATGGGGGGAACCGACGATTCACGGTGAGCTGATCGAACACGATCCGCCGACGTCACTGGAACGTACAGTCGCGGATTATGAAGCGGCGGGCGGTACATTTTCAACGAATTTCATGTTCATTCTGCGTGAGGATGTCGGTCGTATCGGCGCAGACGAGCGGGTGTATCCGCAGCTGATGCTGTGAAGTTGTCTGGAAGGTGTGTTGTGGTTACCTGTTCGACAAAACAAATACTCAAAACAGATACTTGACAGAAACCCCCGGTGAACGGTTGACTTTCCACGTCAAGTATGTTATAATTGCAATGTGGGAAACCACAAAATATTACAATGGTAAAAGGAGTTTTTCGTATGACCTATAGGAAGATAAAAAGAATCTGTGCCGCGGTTCTTATGGTTGTTATGGTTGGTGCGATGTTTGTCAATATCTCTGCGAATCATACCCTCGCAGAACAGACATCGGAAACAACCGTTACAACTGAACAATTTATACATGCCGGGTATGATCGCTATGTCATCCAAAACAATGAGAAAAAAGAAGAAATCGTTGTTTTCTACGATTACATAAAATCACCGAGTTATTTTGTTGACGCATCTGTGCCGGAAATTACTTTTGTTTTTCCTCCGTCTGTTGATAACATGTCGAATTTCAACTCATTCAATTACGATTATGTTATGTTTTACGACGGTGATATACGGTATATTGCAGAACCGGAAAGTTATGTAGGAAAAGATTTGTCAGGCAGAACCTATAGTTATGTGTCTTCCCCGGATATCCGGACAGTACCAATACCGGTGATCACCATCACAAACAGTTCGACAGACTCTGTTGAGGTGACTGTCGATGCCGAACCGCTTGCAGCAATTTTTCCGGTAACATATACCGCTTCCGTCCTTCTTGACGATCAAACGGTTTGCACCATGGAGAAAGAATTGACAAAGGATGATTCTCTGCGCGACTTGACATTGGTGTTCAATGATTTGCCAATGGCTGGAAGCGAATATACGGTGCGGATTGAAAAATCCATTGCATACACCTTTGGCGATTATACCTCGGAGCCTGTCTGTCGGAATTTCTATACAAAGCGTTCGGAAGAACAGAATACCATTCTTGCAAATGCTGTGGTGAATCTCAGCTCTGTACCGCTGACGGATTCTTTTACCGTTACTTCTGTTGGTTCGTATATAAACTGGGAGGGCGTTGCCAACGTTTCCCATTTTGTTGATGCAAGCGGACATTTTGCGTTTGCCTGTTGCAATACCGATACGATTTCCGTTTATCATACAGCGAACGGCAAGGTCACGAAAACGATAAGCCTTCCGCGCAGTCACACGATTTACGGAACCGTTATCTGTGACGATGAGGGGAATTATTGGGTCGTAGAAGGCGATGCGGGAACTGCTGCGGGTGATCAGACCGTATTCATCAGCAAATATGCCGCTACCGGAAAGCTGATCGCTTCCATAAGTGATGCTGGTACAGGCAATGCTGTCCAGAATCAGGACAACGGTGCAAAAATCCCGTTCGCTCACGGAAACTGCGATGCGGCAATTCAGGACGGAATTTTTCTTGTGAATTTTGCAAAATCCATGTACAACGGTCATCAGGCATCCGCAAATGTAGGTGTCAATATGGACAGCATGGAAAAAGTCTATTTTGATTTTTACAATAGTCATTCTTTTGCCAATTCGGTCATACCGTATGATGCAGCCCGCGGATTTGCACTGTTATCCCAGGGCGACTGTTATCCGCGTGCGTTCCGCTTTGGTATAACTGATCAAAAGCAGACGCTGAATACGCTGGAAACATTTCACTTCTGGGTTCAGAAGGATACACTCAACCGCTATGACATGTCCCTTCTTAATAAAACCTATGCACGTACAGGTGGGTTTGCTGAGGTCAGCACGGGAATTGCGTTTGCAGGTACCTCGGTTCGCTCACTGTCGGAAGCAGCTTTGACGGAGACGCAGGATCTGTTTATACAGATTTTCAATCCGAATGAAAGCGATGTTGAAAAAGCGATGATCACATCGGGTAACCGAAGCGGCGTAGCCGGTCCGAACGGCGATACAAGTGTTACGGACTATGGTGTGAAATGGCTGACAGATGCGGCTGCGAACAATATCACTGTCTCCAATCCAAAACTTGTCAAAATGGATCAAGATCTTGTGATTGTGCTTTGTGAGATAAAAAATGACAACAGTAAGCATGTTGGTATTGGCTATTTCATTTTGGATGCATACGGAAATGTGATCAAGCAGGACACAATCTCAACCGCAGCGAAGTTGACTCCCGATGAAGATCTGATTTATGCGGACGGAGCAATTCAATGGGTTATGAATAATAATGCAAATAAGCTGTGTATATATCGGCTGAACATAGACACAAAGGACGAGTGGAGTAATCCTTTTATTGACATTTCCGAATCCGATTCCTACTATGATGCCATCGAATTTGTGTATGAAAACGGTCTTTTTAAGGGTATATCCGATGTTGAATTTGCACCTGAAATGACCATGACCCGTGCAATGTTCGTTACTGTTCTTGGCAGATTGGCTGGCATTGATGCAAATACCTACTCTGAGGTTGAATTTGCTGATGTGAAAGCAGGCGCATGGTATGCCCCCTATGTTGCATGGGCGAGTGAAGAAGGTCTTGTGCTCGGTTATGGCAACGGACTGTTCGGAACCGATGATGAGATCACAGTGGAACAGACTGTCGTTCTCCTTGCAAGATATGCGGACTATATTGGCATTTCCTTGGATAGTACTGCTGTTTTGGACAGCTTCTTTGATGCAGACGAAGTTGCAGACTGGGCGTCAGCACAAATGAAATGGGCGGTTGGCACTGATATTTATTCAGGAAGCAACGGAAATCTGCATCCCAAGGCTCTCGCTAAGAGATGGATGTTAGCAGATATGCTCATGGCATTCGTGAATAATTGCATAAAGTAAAATGAATAGAAAAGATGGCAATCAGTTTCTGTACTGACTGCCATCTTTTGTTGTTCATTCATGATCAGCACCGTGAACCAAAATCCGAAGCTGTATCAATCCAATATCCGATTCCGTACTTGCTTGCTCATCCGCAGACCATCTTCTATTTGAAGAAACCGGTCTGCTGTCTTTATTTCTGATCGATTTGTTTGCACTCATCTGTTCTTTGATAGAGCTTTTCTCTGCCGCGCATCCCAGCATCAGACAGAACGTTTGTTGCTTTGAGAACACGGATCAGCGCATCGACACCGCGTCGGTCACAGCGGACATTTGCCGCGGATGCCAGCTCCCGCCGTGTGAAAACGTCCGGAAGGGAATCGGGTAGGAATACCGCATAATCGGAACGGGAGGAAAGAAACGTTTCCGACAGAAGTGCACGCGGAAATCGGTCGCAGCGGGATGAGCCGCGCTTACCGCCGTTGCCCCAACCGTCCAGAAATCGCAGTTCCTCCATGTCGAGCATGACAAGGCAGAGTGTCAGATTCGGATGCAGAAGGAGATCGGGAATGCCGCCAAGCTCCCAGAATGCATCGTATAATGTGCCTGTTTTCGGACTTTTTCGGTGTTTTGTTGCCTCACCTGTTTCCGGGTCAACCCATGCGACCCACTTGTTGTGTACCACAGGATGAACGACGGTGACGTGCGTGACTTCCAGAAAGGCTTCCAGCTTTTTTCGCATGACGGAGAGGGAGCGTGTCTGGACTTCGATGACGCCATCCTCGTTGAGAATGTCCGCGACATACCGGCCGAGCTTTTGCTCATGCAGGGCGGTCAGCGGTTCATAGTAGGTCTTCAGAATGCGGTGCAGGGATTTTTCGCCGAGCGTTCCGATGCCCTTCTGCTCACGCTCGGTCGACAGAACCGCGTCCTTGACCTCGATAAACTGCTCCGGATCGAATGTTCTCATTTTGCTGCGGCATCCTCCGCTTCACGACGCATTTTCAGAATTGCTTCGGCAAAATACAGGTCCTCTCGTGTCGTGATTTTCAGATTCTGATAGCCGATGTCCACAAGCTTGACCGGGAAGCCAACCGCTTCCACCAGTCCGCAGTCATCGGTGACGGAGAGCTTCTTTTCTCTGCCCAGATATACCGAGGCGCGGTATTCTTCCACCTTGAACATCTGCGGAGTCGATGCCGCCCAGACCTGTGCGCGGTCCGGTGTTTCTTTCACGTAAGCCGCGTCTTCGGTGATTTTGACGGTGTCCTTGACACGCGATGCCGCCGCCGCCGCACCGATGCGGTATGCTTCTTTGGCGACTGCGGTAATTTGTTCCGGTGTAATCAGCGGTCGTGCGCCGTCATGGATGGCAATGAAGGCGCAGTCGCGGTCAACGGCAAGCAGTCCGGCGTAGGCGGAGTCCTGCCGGGTTTCGCCGCCGGGGACAATTTTTTTGACCTTTTTGATTCCCGCACGGGAAAGCAGCGGCGGATACAGTGCGCGCTCTTCTTCGCGGATGACCAGAATGATTTCATCGACAATCGGGCATTCCTCGAACATGCGGATCGTACGCAGAATGATCGGTTCTCCATCAAGTGCGAGAAACTGTTTGGTCACAGCGGCGGAATCGGTGTGTTCAACTGTCTTCATCCGGGACCCGATGCCGCCTGCCAGAATGACGGCAGAAGTGAAGGGATGCTTGAAATAAGCGGCAGCACCTTCTATGGCGCGTGTGACGGTGTTGATGGTTTCGAGAATCTGCATAGGCGGCTCCTTTGGCTCGAAAAAATACTTCAATAAAAATATTATACCATAACGCGTGATGATTTTCAATAGAATAAATGAAAATTGTGTGACGATTGGAATTTTTCAACAAAACATCTTGCGCGCTGTCTATATATGTGGTATAATAGAAATACCAAAACAGAACAAGGGAGGAAGTTATTTGGCTCAGTTCAAAACCATCAAATCGTACTACCATTACCCGGTACGGTCATTTCTCCGCAACAAACGCGCGTACATTCTGCTGGCATGTTCCATTCTCTGCATGGTCATTCTGTGTGCGAGCGTTCTGATTTATTATGCATCCAGTTATGAAGCAGATGTGGAAATGCTGCGTCGGGAAAACGGTCCGCAGCATACGCAGTTCTATGATCTGGATCCGCTGCTTGTCCCGAGTTATACCGAGCGCAGTTATATCCGGGATTACACTGCAGTCAATATTTATGCATCCGCTGACAACCCGGATGAGCTTGCATCGTTTTCTCAGGTTTATTTTACCGAGTATTCCGAGGACACTGCCGACTATTTCCATATGCAGCTGACCTCCGGCAGGATGCCTGAAGCATTCGGCGAAATTCTGGTTTCCGATGATGCGGAGCGTTATTTTTCGACATTTACGCTGGATGAGGAGCAGCCGGTCGGTGTATTTGCACAAGGCGGTTATCATGACATTTCCTTCCGTGTGGTCGGTACCTTTACCTCTGCCGCACCGGCAATGCAGTATGTTTTCTGCAATGACGAAACAGCCGCATACCTGCGCGGGTCGGGCAATTTCGGCATCACTTACACAACTGATGTCTATCTGACCTTCAAGGGTGCGGATCGCAACGGCATCAAAGCCAATATGGACAAGCTGATTGACGATGTCGGATTGGTGGATAAGGACAAGGACGGCAACGTCACCGACATCAATTATGCCGAAAGAAATAATCTGCTGTCCGAGGTTGCGTTGATACCGCCGTATTATGAAGGCGCGACGATGCTGGTGATGTTCTTATTCTCCATTCTGCCGGCCGGTATCGCGCTTGCGGTATTCATTTATCTGGATATGCAGAAAAACCTGCGTGAGCTGGCGACGCTGACGATGATCGGCGCGACATGGATTCAGATCTTCCGAATGCAGCTGCTCAAATACGGTGCGATTTTTCTGGCGGTATTTCCATTCGGTATTGCAGGTGCGGCGGGACTGATGTCGCTGGTCTGTGCGCTGACAGAAAACATTTCCGCAGACCGGGTCTTTCTGTGGTTCCGGTTTGACATCGGCGCAATGGTGATTCTCCTTCTGCTTTCTGCCGCGATTTTGTGCGGGGTCGTCTTTGTTATCTCCAAGCGTATGACGAGCGTTGCGCACTCGCAGATGCTGTCCGCCGTTCACCAGTCCGGCAACATTTTCGTTGCAAAGACCTCAGACATTCTGTTTACCGAAAAGAATCTGATCGAACGCATTTCTGTGCTGTTCTTTACCCGTAACCGCGGCATCAACCGTCTGTTCTGCATCGTGGTGATCTTGCTCGTCTGCATATATACCTTCTTCTCACAGCAGATTTCGATTGAATATGCCGAGGCTCCGGACGCAAAGGAAATGGAGCTGGTCGATTTCTACCTCTACGGTGACGAAGCGGTTTCAATCATTTACGATACCATGACAACCGATACAGAGGATGCGGTTGCCGCCATTGAACATGTCGCAGGCATTGAGCGCCGAATGGAAATTTCGGAGTTCTACGAGTACATCGACGAAATTCTGGTAGAATCCGATATCGAAAAACAGCTGGTATCCAATGCTGTCAAGAACGGGCAGTTCGGACAAACCAACACCGGCCGCGTTTGGAAGCGCAATGTCACCGACGTTGAGCTGATTGGTGCGGACGAGGAGCTTCTTCACATGCTGGTCGGCGCAGATGTGGTATCCGGATCTCTGGACAACGTCTACGGTAATGAGGATACAATTGCGCTGGTTGTTCATGGATGGGCATCCGGCAATGAAAAGTTCTACCATGAGGGTGATGTGCTGGCACTCCGCACCAGTTATGCCGTTGAGGATTCCTCTGCGGAGGACGGATACAGCAAGGTGCGCACGGACTGGAAGGAATACAAGGTCGGTGCCGTCATCTACCGTCCCGAGGATCATCCATATGAGGACTTTATCACGGTATACACAACACCGGATCTCTTTACTGCGCTGACAGGTATTTCCGACGTCTATTCCTACGCAGTCCGCTGCGACAGTGATGACGAGGAGGTTCTGAACGCGGTCCGTGCGGATCTGGCAGCACTGGAAATCGATTATAAATTTACCGTTACCGATATCCATGAGGAGCTCAGACAGGCAAAGCTGGCGGCATTGCACGCGGTACTGTTTATTGCGATTATGCAGAGCTTCGTTCTGATTGTCGCCATTCTGCTGCTGGTTGCGATGGCACACTTTATGCTTGAAGTACGCGCACCGTCGATGCGTGCCATGTATCTCATCGGCGCGCAGCATACGCAGATTGCCCGCATGAATATTCTCGAATTTATGATTGCATCGGTGCTGTCGTCTGTCGCCGGAATCTTTGCTTCTGCCGTCATCGGTCTGTTCAATATCGGCAATCTCAGCGCAGGTCTGGTCCTGTTTACGCTGACATCGATGGCACTTCTGACGGCAGTCAATGTGCTGATTCCCGTCTGGGTCTGCAAGATGCGCCTGAAGCAGGATCTGCTTCGCTGAACGATCCATTAATTTTGATAGAAAGGACATGGTAAAACAATGACCGTTCTCGAATGTGATAACTTAACAAAGGTATACCATCAGGGTGAAAATATCATTTCCGCCGTCAAAACCTGCAACTTCACCGTGGAAGAAGGCGAATTCGTTGCGATTGTCGGCACCTCCGGCTCCGGTAAAAGTACGTTGCTTCAGTTGTGCGGCGGACTCGATGTACCGTCCGGCGGTACCGTTTATATCAACGGACGCGATATTTATAAGCTGAAAAGTGAGGAGCTTGCCGAATATCGCCGCAAGCACATCGGCTTTATCTTCCAGAACTACAATCTGATTCCCGTCTTTACGGCGCTGGAAAATATCATCATGCCGTCACTGCTGGACGGACGCAAGCTCTCCTATCCGCATATCAACGAGCTTCTGGAAATTCTCGGTATCGCGGACCGTATCCATCACCTGCCGCATGAGCTGTCCGGCGGTCAGCAGCAGCGTGTTGCCGTTGCACGTGCGCTCATCAATTATCCATCGCTGATGCTTGCCGATGAACCGACAGGCAACCTTGACAAGAACTCTGCAAAGGAACTGATGGAGCTGCTGCTCAAAACAAAAGCGGTTCAGCATCAGACCCTGATTATGGTCACGCATGACGATAACATCGCCGCCATGGCTGACAAAATCTACCGCATGGATGACGGTGTGCTGTCACAGGATACCAAAATCAAGCGCTATACCACATAAAAAGAACTGGGACTGTCCGACGGCATCAGCCGTGGGCAGTCCCGTATGTTTTTTGGGCAGAGAATTATTTGTGCAGAACCTTTGCATGATCCAGTGCAACACAAACTGCGGTACCGATCAGCAGTGTGACAAGCAGTTCGACCAGTGCGTTGGCGAAGACCAGACCGAAGACAAAGACGAAGAACGGAACGGCACCCGTCAGTGCAAACGCATCGAGGACAACCTGTTCTTTCCCAAAGAAAAGATACATGGCGGACATGAACAGAATCGTGTTGAACAGAGGACCGGCGGCACTGGCAATTGCATACGCGACGGGCTTGGTTTTATCGGATTTCGGCAGCTTTGCAAGCAGTGCCTGCATTCCGCGGAAAACGAGTCCGACCAGATAGCCCATGAGTGTGCGGGTGACAACGGTCATGACAAAGGTGAAGAAAATGTTGATGGTCATTAAGGTCGTACCCATCGGGTCAATGCCGAAGCACTGTGCGAACGAGGTCAGACCAAAAACCAATCCGAGAAATGCACCGCCGCCGGGACCGAGCAGAATGGCTCCGATGACAACGGGAACGGGCATAAACGTGATGGAGAACGGACCGAGCCGCAGATAGCCGATCGGCGTAAATGCAAGCACGAGGATGAGTGCGGTCAGTATGGAAAGCTGTACCATCTGACGGATTTTGGGGTTGCGTGTTCTTGGCATGGGAAACTCCTTTGGCCGCTGCCGTTCTGCCGACATGGGCGGATACAGTGCGGTACTTTGATGTATTTCAAACACGGTTTTGACCGCAGTTTGATCGGGTTTTAGGGTCAGCGATTCTTTTCGTGGATGGTGAGAAGCCCTTCAAAGAGCAGATGCGGCATTTCTGTGAAAGCCGATGTGCAGTAGGGGGTAATGCGTCCCGCGTACCGTCCGCAGGAAAGCAGGGTCAGATCGGACACATCGCATTTTAACTCTGCGGCGATTCTGGATACCATACCGTCGATCTGCGCGGCACAGCCGAACATCAGCCCGGATTTCATCGCATCGGCGGTATTCTTGCCGATGACACGGTGCGGTATCTCCAGCGGAATGTCCGTCAGAAGGGCAGTGTCGCGGTCAAGTGCCTGTGCGGCGGACTGCAGTCCCGGCATGATGACAACACCGGTAAGCTCACTGGGGGCAGACAGCACGGTCAGTACAGTCGCGGAATCGAACGAGGCAATGACAGCAGGACCTGTGCAGTGCGCGGATGCACCGACTGCCAGTGCACAGAGATCGGCACCGAGCTGGGACGGGTTGTCGATTTTGATCCGCAGTCCTGTGCGGATGCCGGCGGAAACCACGAGCGGGCGGACAGGAATGAACTGTGCCGCGGCGGCGTTGATGACCTCGGTCAGGGACGGAACAACCGATGACAGGATCACATCCGTGATTGTCTCGGGCAGGCAGCCGCGCAGGGAAAAGATTTGACCCAACAGTACGGCGTATTCATCGGAGGAGCGGATCGGTTTGGTGGAAATCTCCGCACAGAAACGCAGTCGCTCCGCGGTGGGACGGGACGGGCTGTCTGTCTCGTATACGGCAAAGGAAATCGCACGGTTTCCGATGTGTATGGCAAGCAGCATGGAACGTCCCTCCTTTTGATTTTCAGCTTCAGATTTGATATCTAACAAATTAATAATACCACAAGATTATGAATCTGTCAAGCAAATTTTGATAAAAGACACAAAATATTGTGGTAAAATGCTCCGAAAATCAATCAGAGATGATGGAGGCAACTGCGTGAGCTGCAATTCCGTCCCCGCTGCCGGTAAACCCGAGCTTTTCTTCTGTCGTGGCTTTGACATTGACCGCGTCTGCGTCAATGCCAAATACACGCGCCAGATTGTCCCGCATGTCCTCGATGTATGGAGCGAGCTTCGGACGCTGCGCGATAACGGTTGCGTCGATGTTGTTGACGCGGTATCCGTGTTCTTCCAGCAGAGAGCAGACATGTGCGGCGAGGATGAGACTGTCGGCACCGCTGTATTGGGCATCTGTGTCCGGAAAATGTTTTCCGATGTCACCGAGTGCTGCCGCACCGAGCAGCGCATCCATGACTGCATGGGTCAGAACGTCCGCATCGGAATGACCGAGCAGTCCGCGCTCGTATGGAATATCAACACCGCCTAAAATGAGCTTGCGGTCTGTGACCAGTCTGTGGACATCGTAGCCGTGTCCGATTCTGAATTTCAGCATTTGGTACCTCGATTCTGCATGTGATATGCCTGTTTTTTCTCAGTATACCATAAAATTTCCGAATTCTCAATTCTGTTCACAGAAGATTTACGATTTTATACAAAAAAAATAGCGGAATTCGCGCAAAAGGATTTGAAAAAATCACGGAATTGTGATACAATATTATAATAAAGTACAGATTCGCCCGAGAGCGGCACATTTTCACACAGCGGTGTTTCTGCCGCAGTGTTTTTGATACAGTCCCCGAAAAGAAAGGAAACCGCGATCAGATGGCTGATACGCGAAGGTCACGGCAATGAGTAACTGGCTGAAGGAAAATATGACATTTGTTTGGCAGCAGATGCTGGATATCCGCTTTATCGATATCCTCGATATCGGGCTTGTGTCTGTCATGCTGTTTTTTGCGTTCCGGTTTATCCGTGAACGGCGTGCGGGCAAGCTCGCGCTCGGTGTTGCACTGCTGTTTCTGATTATGGTCATCAGCGAAATTCTGGAAATGTATGTCACGCGCTATTTCCTGCAAAACGTTTTCCAGGTCGGAATCCTTGTGGTGATTGTCCTGTTCCAGCCGGAAATCCGCTCGGCGCTGGAAAAGATCGGCGGTGAACCGATCAAGTCCATCAAGGGCATCGGCGACCAGAAGGACACAACGGAAACGCTTGCTGTCATCCGTGAGGTCAGCGAAACCATGCAGGATCTGGCGGCGGAAAAAACCGGTGCGCTGCTGGTGTTTGAGCGAACCACCAAGCTCGGTGATATTGTCAAGACCGGTACTGTCCTCAATGCGGATGTGTCCTCATTCCTGCTCAAGAATATCTTCTTCAACAAGGCGCCCATGCATGACGGTGCAACAATTATCTCCGGCAATAAAGTACATTCCGCAGGCTGCTTTTTGCCGCTGTCTCTGAATGACAGCATCATCAAGGACCTTGGTACCCGTCATCGTGCTGGTATCGGTATGAGCGAAAACTCCGACGCGGTCGTTATCATCGTCTCCGAGGAAACCGGAACCATTTCGGTTGCCGTGGACGGAAAGCTCAAGCGCGGCTATGATGCCGATACACTGGCGGCAGAGCTGGAAGGACTGCTGTTGTCCGACAACATTTACAAGAAGATCAAAAACCGCAAAGGCAGCAAAAAGTAATGCGCCGAAAATTGCCCGGAAAGGATGAACTACATGCAGAATTCCAATTTCGATGAAACACAAAACGGTTTGGAAGAAATCGTATTCGGTAAGAAAGACCGGAAAAACAACCGACGGGAAAACGGCATCGCTATGGTGCTGTGTGTCATTGCTGCCATCTGTATCTGGTTTTATGTCATGAGTATCGACTCGCCGACCGCTGTGGAAACATTTTCATCTGTCAGCGTTGTGGTGGTCAATGACCGCGATCTGTCGGTCGAAGCGCCGCTGACTCCGATTTCGGGTACAGGTAATATTGTCGAGGTCAAGCTCAAGGGACGCAAAACGCTGCTCAACGGTCTGCGCGACAGAGACATTGAAGCGTACGTCGATGTCAGTGATGTCATGACAACCGGTAAGGGAACATATACCGTGGTGGTACAGGCACCGGAGGGTACGGTGATTGAGGATTATTATCCAAAGGAAATCACGGTGTATATGGACAAACGCTCCAGCGTGACGGTTCCGGTTCAGGCACAGCTGAACCAGTACAGCCTTGTTTCCGGGTATACCGTCAACCTTTCCTCACCGACGTTGACGGTGGAGACCATTCAGGTGTCCGGTCCCGAATCGGAGCTGAATAAGATCGATCATGCCCGGCTGTCGGTTTCATTCCCCGGCTCCATCACCCGTTCGTTTACCAGCACCGGTCCGCTGACACTGGTTGATGAAAACGGCAACGAAATCAATACCAAATATCTGACGATGTCAGAAACAGAGTCGTCTGCCCGGTATCATGTTTATACAACGAAGACCATCGATCTGGAAGTTGCCTATAAGCACGGCTACTTTGCGGAAAACGGCACAGAAGTCACAATTTTGCCGAAAACCGTTACTGTCAGAGGCACCGTTGAGGTTCTGGATACGCTGAATGCCCATACGGTTGCAACCATCGATGAAACACAGATTACCGAGGATGGTGTACATTCCCTCCAGCTGAAGCTGCCGGAAGGCGTGGAACTGGCGGACCCGAATGCCTCTGATATGGTGTCCATCAACATTCACTTCACCAATGCCAGACTCAGCAAGCTCCATATTCCGCTGAACGACGCGCAGGTCATCAATATTCCTGAAGGCAAAACCGTCGAAATTCTTGACAAATCGATTACCGTTAATATCCGTGCGCTGTCTACGGCACAGGTCAACGAAAAGAGCTTCGATATCGTGATTGACGCCGCACCTGCTGTGACCAACGGCGACCAGTATGTATCGGCAGTTGTGACAGCACGGGGCGGAAATTCCTCACGTCTGTATCCTGTCGGTGATTATTCCGTTCAGCTCCGTATCAGTGATGCGGAATCGTAACCGGGACAGCCGATGCAACGATCAGAAAACTTGGATTTTATGAAACATACAAACATACGGCAGTTTCTGGTGCGTGATATCCGCATTCCGTATACCGCGCATCCGGGAGAAGCCATAGAAAAAGCAAAGAAACAGTTTACACATGCGCTCGGACGCGGCAGATCTGCCGGGATTCTGGATGCGGTGTTGTATAAAACTTCCATCGACGCGCGGAAAAAGCCGGATATTCTGCGCGTCTGTACCGTTTTACTGACAGTGGAGCTGGCCGGCCAGGATGCCGCGGCGATTTGCGCACGCGACCGTGCCATCGGTGTTTTTGAGCAGGAAATGTTTTCATTGCCGCAGGGCAGTACGCCGATGGATAGCAGACCGGTGATTGTCGGCTTCGGACCGGCAGGCATGTTCTGCGCACTGCTTTTGTGTGAGGCGGGATTTGCACCGATCATTGTCGAGCGCGGCGATGATGTGGATGACCGCGCGGCGGCAGTGGAACGCTTTTACCGGACCCGGATGCTCGATACCGATTCCAATATTCAGTTCGGTGCGGGCGGTGCCGGAACCTTTTCCGACGGCAAGCTCGTGACGCGCATCGGTGATCCGAAATGCACATGGGTTCTGGAAAAGCTCGCCGCATACGGCGCACCGAACGAAATCCTGACAAAAGCCAAGCCGCACATCGGAACGGATATCCTGCTCCGTGTGGTCGGCAATATCCGTGACGATCTGCGCGCACGCGGCTGTGAATTCCGCTTCCGTACCACGATGCAGCAGATTGTTTCAAGTGAAACCGTCGGCGGTACTCATGCCCGTGCCATCCGTACACAGGACGGGGAGATTCCGTGCGGTGCGCTTGTCCTGGCACTCGGTCACAGCGCACGCGATACGTACCGGATGCTGTATGAACGCGGAATTTTACTTCAGCCAAAGCCGTTTTCCATCGGTGTCCGCATTGAACATCTGCAATCGGCACTCAATGAGGCAGCTTACGGATCTGCCGCGCGCGATACACTTGCGTGCGGTGCTGTGGGAGGAGGAATTCTCCTGCCGCCCGCAGAATACACCGTGTCACACCGCCCGAAACCGACAGCCGATGATCCTGACCCGCGCGGCGTGTATTCGTTTTGCATGTGTCCGGGCGGCGAGGTAATGGCGGCAGCAAGCGAAGGCGGCGGCGTGGTTGTCAACGGCATGAGCCGATTTGCCCGTGACGGCAGGAATGCAAATGCGGCACTGGCGGTTTCCGTCCGTACTGCGGATTACGGCAATCATCCGATGCAGGCCATTGCGTATCAGCGCGCGCTGGAACAGAAGGCATTTGCGGCTGGCGGCGGTGATTACAGCGCGCCGTGCCAGACCGTCGGTGATTTTCTCGCCGGACGGCATGGAACGTATCCGACGGATGTATTGCCGTCTTACATGAATGGCGGTGTCCGCATGTGCGATTTGCACACGGTTCTGCCGGAATTTGTCACCTCCCTTCTTGCTGACGGTATCCGCCGTTTTGACCGTCAGTATCCCGGTTTTTCCTCTGATACCGCGCTTCTGACCGGTGTGGAGACAAGAACCTCTGCTCCGGTACGCATTCCGCGCGGTGAGGATTTCACAGCACTCGGCTGTGAAAACATTTATCCGATCGGAGAGGGTGCTGGTTATGCGGGTGGCATTACCAGTGCGGCGGTTGACGGTGTCAATGCTGCGATTGCACTGCTTTCCAAGTACCGGCATTGAATGGAGATATCCCTTTGAAAAATACAATTTCGCTGTACCCGGATGTACAGCAGAATGAGGATCAATCAGTATGCGCCAGATTGGCATTGTAACAGATATCATACAGCAAAAGGCAGTGGTTGAGGTCAAGCGAATCTCTGCGTGTTCCGGTTGTCACCGTGCCAATCCCGGCATGGATGAAACGCACGCCGATCCCCTGACCGATACATCCCATTGTCATGAATGCTCGATGTTTCCGGTGGAAACCGAGATGACCGTGTCTGCGGTCAACGAGATCGGAGCGATGGTCGGTGAACGTGTTGTCATAGAATCGTCAACGGAACTGATTCTCGGTTATGCGGCGGCGGTTTTTCTGCTTCCGATCGGCATGGCATTTTTCTTTGGCTGTATTTTTGCACTCGCAATTCCCGCACAATGGGGGATGTACCTCGGTGCGGTTCTCGGATTTGTCGGCGCATTTGCCGCAGTCAAGTTCATTTTTGACCGTCGGGCGAAGGAAAAGACTGTGTATACCATCATCAAACGTCTGACGAAAGGACCCGGTATCCCAAATGAATTCCAAAGTATGGAAAATTGAACAACAACAGGAATCTGTCATCGCACAGCTGTGTGATGCACTGGAGATTTCGCCGATTGTCGCGCGGCTTCTGTATAACCGCGGTTTCTGCGAACCGATTGGTGCCGGACGGTTTCTGCGCAAGGAGACCGGTGTGTTCCACGATCCGTTCCTTCTGCGCGATATGGACCGTGCTGTGGCGCGTATCCGTGCTGCCGTCGATGGACGGGAACGGATTACGGTTTACGGAGACTATGACGCAGATGGCGTGACAGCAACTTCAATTTTATATTTGTATCTTGCATCGATTGGTGCAGATGTTCACTACTATATTCCCGGACGGTTTGATGAGGGCTACGGACTGAACTGTGATGCCGTCCATAAGCTCGCTGCTGACGGTACACGTCTGATTGTAACGGTAGATACCGGCGTGACGGCCATTGACGAGGTTGCATTGGCAAATGAATGCGGCATGGATGTTGTCATCACCGATCACCATACCTGCCGTCCGACCTTGCCCGATGCCGCGGCAGTAGTCAACCCGCATCGTGCAGACGACGGTTATCCGTTCAAAGAGCTTGCCGGCGTTGGTGTTGCGTTCAAGCTCATCTGCGCACTTGCGTGCGCGGACATGACGGAGGCGTCACAGAAAAAAGAAGCAACTCGCAGACTATGCATGGAATATGCAGAGTATACTGCCATCGGAACCATCGCCGATGTCATGCCTCTGCGTGATGAAAACCGTCTGATTGTCAACCTTGGTCTGGCTTTGCTTCAGCAGACGAAAAAACCGGGCATTCTCGCTCTGATGGATGCCGCATCAAGCCAGAGCAGTACGCCATCTGCCGATTCCCAGACCGGGCAGAGCGCACCCGAACGACCCAGATATGCGAAAAAAAGGAAGATCACCTCTTCCTTTGTCAGCTTTACCATCGCGCCGCGCATCAATGCCATCGGACGCATTTCCAATGCCGCACGCGCCGTGGAGCTGTTTCTGACCGATTCGCCGGAATATGCTAACCGCCTTGCAAACGAACTGTGTGATGCGAACCGTGAACGGCAGGAAACAGAGAACAGAATTGCGGCAGAAGCATTTGCGCAGGTCGAAAATGAACATGATCTGTCAAAAGAGCATATCCTTGTGCTGGCGGGAGAGGGCTGGCATCACGGTGTTATCGGCATCGTTGCGTCCCGCGTGACAGAAAAATACCATCTGCCCTGTATTCTGTTTTCGTATTCCTCGGAGGACAATCCAGACGGGGTGGCCCTTCCTTCCGATGAGGGCAAAGGCTCCGGGCGCTCCATTGACGGCTTCTGCATGATCGATGCACTTGTTGCCTGTCAGGATCTTTTGGTTCGCTTCGGCGGACATGCGATGGCGGCAGGCGTGACGGTGACACGCGAACATCTTCCTGCGTTCCGCGCATTCATGGAAGCCTCGGCGGCAGCAGCATTTGCAGACGGTGTTCCCGCACCGTGTCTGCGTGTGGACTGCGAGACGAAATTTTCCGATATCAATCTGCGGACAGCGGAGGAAATTTTTGCACTGGAGCCGTATGGGTCAGCCAATCCCCAGCCGCTGTTCTGTCTGCGCGGTGCAAAAATCGAATCAGTGACAATGCTGTCAGGAGGTAAGCATACAAAGCTTTTGATCTCCGATCCCGAAAACGATGCGGTCACACGTGCCGCTATGGTGTTCGGCTGCCGCACGGAGGACTTTGCATACCGTGCCGGAGATATTGTCGACCTCGTTTATACCATGGAAATCAATGAGTTTCGCGGAGAACGCAGTGCGCAGATGCTTGTCTCTGACCTGCATCCGGCGTGCGGCGCGGATACGCATGAGGTGCGGCAGAATCTGGTCTATGCACAGATTCTCGGTGGAACAGCGGTTCTGCCGGAAGGGTGTTTTTCCTGTTCCCAGATGATTCCGGGCAGAGAGGACTGCCGCGCTGTCTGGCTGTATTTGCGTGAGCAAACGGAGGGCGGCAGTGCATCGACGGTGCTGACTTGGCGCAGAATGGCATTTCACACCGGAGTCGGAATGTGCCGTGCGCGGCTGATCTGCGATATGTTTGCGCAGACCGGTCTTATCCTGTGCGAAGGTCCGAATGATGAGGGCTTCCGCTGTACGCTGACGGCGGCACCCGGCAGGAAGATTGATCTGACGGCGGCTCCGCTGTATCAAAAGCTTCTGAGGCTGTACGAACGGTAATTTTCATTTCATTATTTCGATAGATAAAAGGACATCTGTATATGAACAACGGTATTGAGAAATTATTATTCATCCTTGAAAAATCCGGAAAAAACTACGATCTGCTGAAGATCCGTCAGGCATACCGTATGGCGGCAGAGCTGCATGAGGGGCAGTTCCGCAACTCCGGCGAGGCATATATTTCGCATCCGATCGCGGTGGCGGAAATTGCGGCGGGACTGGGGCTGGATACCGACTCCATCTGTGCGGCGCTTCTGCATGACACCGTGGAGGACTGTGCAGAGAAGATTGATCTTGATGAGATCAAGCGCCGGTTCGGTCCTGTTGTTGCAGAGCTGGTCGACGGTCTGACGAAGATGGTCAATATTCCGTTTGCCGATAAGGAAGAGCAGAGCGTGGAGAATCTGCGCAAGATGCTGCTTGCAATGTCACGCGATATCCGTGTCATTTTCATCAAGCTCTGTGACCGCCTGCACAATATGCGTACGCTCGACGCAAAGCCTGAGCATAAGCGCAGAATTACGGCGCTGGAGACGATGAATGTCTACGCACCGCTGGCACACAGACTCGGTATGCAGCGCATCAAGCATGAGCTGGAAAACCTGTCGCTGTCGTACCTGGACCCCATCGGCTACAACGAGGTCTACAACGACATCGAACGTAAATACGGCATCAACCGCAACTTCCTTGAAAAGGCACGCGGACAGATTGCCGACAAGCTGACCGAATACAATATCCACTTCCAGCTGGAGGGCCGCGTCAAGAGCGTGTATTCGATCTACAAAAAAATGTATAACCAGAACAAGAGCTTCGACGAAATCTATGACTTCTACGCCCTGCGCATCATTGTCGACACGGAACTGGAGTGTTATACCGCGCTCGGTATCATTCATGACATGTTCCGCTCGATGCCCGGTCGATTCAAGGACTATATTTCCACGCCGAAGCCGAACCTCTACCGTTCTCTGCATACCACGGTCATTGGACGTGACGGTATTCCGTTCGAGGTGCAGATCCGGACGTGGGATATGCACCACATCGCAGAATACGGTATCGCCGCGCATTGGAAGTATAAATCCGGCGAGGAATCCGGCGGCGACATTGACAAGAAGCTCGAATGGGTTGCAAACCTCGTCGAAACCGAGGAGGATACGCATGACCCGGATGAGTTCATGCGCGCGCTGAAAATCGATATCTTCCAGGACGAAACCTTCGTCTTTACGCCGAAGGGCGATGTCATTGCGCTGCCGCAGGGCTCGACCGTCATCGACTTTGCGTACAACATTCACTCGCAGGTCGGCAATAAGATGATTGGCGGTAAGATCAACGGCATGATTGTACCGATTGACCGCGTCCTGCAAAACGGCGAAATCGTTGAAATCATCACCTCCGGTCAGTCCCGCGGTCCGTCCCGTGACTGGCTGAAGATCGTCAAAACCTCCGAGGCAAAGAACAAGATCCGTCAGTGGTTCAAAAAGGAAAAGCGGACGGAGAATATTGCAGTCGGCCGTGCGGAGCTTGACCGCGAGCTGAAGCACTACGGTGTTGCTTACACCGAGGCACAGTATAACACCATTATGGCAAACCTTGCCAAGCGGCTCGGACTGCATGAGGTTGAGGATTTGTACAATACCATCGGTTACGGCGGTATGTCGGTTGCCAAAATTTCAGGCAAGCTGCGCGATGCATTTGATGCGGTTGTCACGCCGGAGCCGCCACAGGAGCCGCTGCGCGATGTGTCACAGGTCCAGCTGGCGCCCAAGGTGCATCATGCAAAGCACTTCACAGGCTCTGTCATTGTCGACGGTGTCGATGGCTGTCAGGTCAAGTTTGCCAAGTGCTGCAATCCTCTGCCGGGTGATAAGCTGATTGCTTTTGTGACGAAGGGCTTTGGAATCTCGGTCCACAAGGCGGACTGCATCAATATCGCACAGAAGCGTGCGGCAGGAGAGGACGAAACCCGCTTCAAGGAAGCACAGTGGGTCGATGAATATGTATCCGGTCAGCAGAACCGCACCTTTGAGGCGGTACTGCATATCACGGCGGTCAATTCCTATGTACTGATTGCTGAAATTACCATGGCGCTTGCCGATATGCGTGTGTCCATTCTGCAAATGAACTCACAGAACAAAAACGACTCCGAGGTCAATATCACAATGACGGTCGGATGTAAAAATCTGGAGCATCTGTATTCCATTCAGGCAAGACTGCGCTCCATCCGTGATGTCCTGCGCGTTACCCGTTCCTGAATCGACGAAAAGAGGAGGCGTTTCCGTGGTTTCTTATCTTTCTGTTATGCAGGCGGCACTCAGTGCGGAGGAAAAGCAGCTGCTTTCCGCTGTTTATGCGCCGCAGGTTGTTGCAGTACCGCCGTGTGATGCGAGCCGGTCGGTCTGTGTCACGGCCGATGGCGAAATCCGTATTTACGGTGTCACCGGAAAAAAAGAGCCGGACGATGTCGGACAGCTTGTCTATATCACATCGCGCGACTGCGGTCTTTCGTGGAAGACGGTGCCTGTGACCGATGACCGTGTGCTTGGTATCGCAGGATGCAACCGCACAACCGGACGCTGTATCGCCGCATACCCAAATGAATACCGCCGCGGATGGATCAATCCGACAGGCGAGCGCGGGACATTCGCTGTCCTCAACGACACCGGTTATGACGGCGTTGACAACCGCTGGATCAAGATCTCTGACACGGTCATCCATATCCTCAAAACACCGCAATATTACCCGGAAATCGGCCGATGGCTGATTCTTGGACAGAGAGGGGACAGCGCGGGCATTACGCATCCTGTGGTCTGTACTTCTGACGATGACGGTGAGACATGGGCGGTGCATGTCATTGAGAAAACTGCGCCGCGTCATGAAATTACCCCGCCGCACGGCAGTCAGCGCTGGCAGCAGGATTCCTGTGAGCCGAGCGTTGCGGTACTGTCCGACGGAACCTTACTGATGCATGTGCGCACCTCGCAGGATTTCCACTATGAATACCGTTCCTCAGACCGCGGCGATACCTGGACAGGTCCTCATCCGACGATCTTTCACGGTACGATCACGATGCCGGTTTTTGGGAAACTGTCCGACGGGCGGATTCTGTTCTTCTGGTGCAATACCCAGCCGATGCCGGAGCTGGATCACAAGCATGATTTTCCGCAGCTGAATGACGGTGAAATCAGCGGCAAGTGGGAGGATGTGTTCACCAACCGCGATGCCAATCACCTTGCCATCAGCGCCGATGACGGCAGAACCTGGCAGGGCTTCCGTGAGCTTTACTTAAACGGCTTGCGGAATCGCGCGGATTTCCGCTCGGTCGGCGGTGTGGATTCGCGCGACAAGAGCGTCCACCAGGCGGAGATTTTAGAATTGCCGTACAACAAAATTCTTGTGTGCTTTGGACAGAATGTGTCCGCACGCAAGGTCGTTCTGCTCGATCTTGATTGGCTTTACGAAACAGAACGGGAAGAAACCTTCCGCTTCGGGCTTGACAATGTTACCACGCATATGTTTGTGAAATCCAACCTTGGCAACTATCGTGGTTTTTCCGGTCACTGCGCATACAACCGCACGAATGGCGCTCTGCTCGTTCCGTCGCCGGACGGCGATTTCAGGGAAGTTCTGCAAATTTGCCGCACGGATGATCCGCGGCTGGCGTATCAAAAACAGGGTATGGTCTGGAATTTCCCGGCGGCACATACCGGGTCTGTGACGGTATCCCTGCGGGTGCTGGCATCCGGTGTGCGCATCTGCCTGTGCGATCACTGGTACAACGCCTGTGACGAAACGGCGGGACAGGAAGCACCGTTTGTGCTGGATGTGACA
Organism: Oscillospiraceae bacterium; assembly: GCA_015064785.1. Lineage (GTDB taxonomy): Bacteria > Bacillota > Clostridia > Oscillospirales > CAG-272 > RGIG3925. The sequence goes on along the minus strand of SVRM01000016.1, from coordinate 20,516 downwards.
GAAACACCGGATACATGGACAGACATTACCTTGGATTATGATACCGCGGCAGGCATCTGTTCCGTCAGCGGTTTGAATAAACATAATAAGACGCTTGTGATGCATGGAGATGCTCCGTACGGACTGTGCTATCTACACATCCAGACACTGGCGGAAGCAGCGGACTTTGACGGGACTCTGATCCGCGAAATGAACATGCACGCAAAGAATACATCAACACAGGGGACAACATGAAAGCATTATTACAAAGAGTCACCTCCGCCGCTGTTTCGGTGGACGGTGTGGAATTATCCCGCATTGACCGCGGATTTCTGATACTGCTCGGGGTCAAAAAAGGAGACGATGAGGAGGACGCACGTCTGCTTGCCGAGAAGATTGCAAAATTCCGTGTATTTGCCGATGAAAACGGCAAGATGAACAAGTCGGTGCGTGACATCGGCGGATCGCTGCTCGTCGTGTCGCAGTTTACGCTGTGTGCCAACTATGCACACGGCAACCGCCCGGATTTTCTCGATGCGGAAGCACCGGAGCGCGCAAATGCATTGTATGAACACTTTGTTTCGCTTCTGCGCGCACAGGACATTCCTGTGGGAACCGGTGCATTCGGCGCGGATATGCAGATTTCGCTTGTGAATGACGGTCCGGTGACAGTCATGCTGGAAAGCGATGTTTTACGGAAGAAATAAACCGAAAAAGGAGTTTTGACGGCTGACAACCGTCAAAGGAATCTATGAAATTACGCATTGACGGAAAAATCAATCAATATTATGTACAGACGCTTTGTATGATGCTGTTTCCCGGCGTCAAGTTTGCCGAAGATGAAATCGAAACACCGGATTCCACCGCGGCATATGTGAAAACGGAACCGCTGTATGACGGAGACGCAGAAATCGGCGTGCGTGCGTCTGTCACACTGCGTCATGACGGCAGAGAAGCATCATCGGTTCATGAAATGTGCTACAGCGCTTTGCATACGCACGAAAAAACGGTGAAAATTGTCATCGGCAAGTGCTTTTTTGACGCAGGTGAGCTGCTGCTTCAGTACCGTCCCGTATGGGGCATTCTGACCGGCGTTCGTCCGGCGAAGCTCGCCATGGACTATCTGAACCGCGGCTTTGACCATGAAGCGGTCAAGGCAATTCTGCGCGAGGAAATGCTGGTCAATCCCAAAAAGGCAACACTTGCAGCGGATGTCGCGCTGTTTGAAAAGACGCTGGCGGATGAAACCACGCCCGACACCTGCTCGGTTTATATTTCCATTCCATTCTGTCCGACACGCTGTGCCTACTGCTCGTTTGTTTCCTATACCTCACCAAAGCTGCTTGCGCTGATTCCCGATTATCTTGTCAAGCTGTGCCGGGAAATCGATGAAACATTCCGCATTATCCGCGAAAACGGAAAACGGGTTGTGACTGTCTACATCGGCGGCGGAACACCGACCACGCTCAATGAAACCCAGCTGGAAGTCCTGCTGTCTGCCGTGGCCAAAAACATTGATGTTTCCGCACTCGCAGAATTCACGCTGGAGGCAGGCCGTCCCGATACGATTACAAACAAAAAATTTGAAATTGCAAAGAAGTACGGCGTGACGCGCGTGTCGATCAATCCGCAGACGCTCAATGATGAGATTCTCGCCTCCATCGGTCGCCGTCATACGGTCGAGGACTTCCTGCGTGCCTACGACATCGCACGGACATCCGGTATTCCGCACATCAACACCGACCTGATTGCCGGTCTTCCCGAGGAGTCGTTCCAGAGCTTTTCCAAATCCGTCGACCGGATTCTGGAGCTTCGTCCGGACAACATTACCGTGCATACCTTCTGTGTCAAGAAGGCGGCGGAAATTCTGCGCGAGGGAACCGATGTCTATTCCCGAACAGGCGGGGAAACCGGAAAGAGTGTGGAATATTCGCATGTATCCGTGACAAATGCCGGATACCGTCCGTATTATCTCTACCGCCAGAAGAATACCGTCGGCAATTTTGAAAACGTCGGCTTCTGTCTGCCGGGAACGGAAGGGCTTTACAACATTCTGATGATGGAGGAGCTGCATTCGGTCTTTGCTGTCGGCGCGGGAGCTGTGACCAAGCTGGTGTCGGCTGACCGCAGTCATATCGACCGCATCTTCTCACCGAAGTATCCGTATGAATATCTTGCCGCGGATGCGCCGACCACAGCGGATACCGCGTCGGCGGACAAGATCAGACAGTTTTTTGAAAACGATCCGTCCGAAAAATAGTCAATCCCATCAAACGACCAACAGGAAAGGAGAACCATATGGAACATACCGCCGATATCCGGGAATGGATTACAGCATGTGAATCAAAGTACACCCATCAGATTGCAGACGCGGTAAAAAGCCTGCTTTCTGTCCCGCATTTGCAGATTGTCACCGTGACAGGTCCGACCTGCTCGGGAAAAACAACGACAGCGCATTTACTGACCGCCGCACTGGAAGCCGCCGGACGCTGTGTATTCCCCGTCTCCTTTGACGATTTCTTCAAAAACCGTGCGTGTCTGCCGATTCTGCCGTCGGGACGTGTCGACTACGATACTGTCGCGGCGCTGGATTTGGAGACGCTTGCCCGGTGTCTTGATAAGCTGATTGCCGAGGAATCCTGCGATTTGCCGTTGTTTGATTTCCAAAGCGGCTGCCGGAATGGCGTCTGCTGTTATCAGCCACGAGAAAACGACGTGATTTTGCTGGAGGGCATTCAGGCAATGTATCCCGAGGTACGGGCGCATCTGCCGCATGACGTGACACGCAGTGTCGCAATTCTGCCGACACAGACGGTATCCACGCCGGATGGGATGCTGGATGCACGTGAACTGCGGCTTCTGCGGCGCCTGGTACGCGATGCAAGAACACGCAATTCCGATGCCGAGAAGACACTATCGATGTGGGAGGATGTCTGTGCAAACGAAGACATCAGCATTTACCCGTACCTTGACTGTGCCGATATCCGCATTGATTCGTCCATGGCTTATGAGGTTGGCGTGATCCGTCCGATGGCGGAGGCGGTGCTGTCCGGTTTGTCCCGGGACAGTGTGCATCGTGCCTATGCCGATTCGCTGCTTGCGAGACTGTCGCACATTGACATTCTGCCGCCCGATGACATTCCCGATGACAGCGTGTTCCGCGAATTCATCGGACAGAGATAAGGAGAGGAAAACCATGCTTACAACACCGAATATGCAGATGTTCAAAGCATCTGCCGACGCAATTTCCGCGGCAATCCGGGATGCCGGACTGGACAAGCCCGCACTTGCCGTGATTCTCGGTTCAGGTCTGGGCGCGTATGCCGCATCCGACTGTGTCACGGACAAAATTCACCTGCCGTACCGCGAGATTCCCAATTTCCCGACCTCGACTGTGTCCTATCAGAAGGGCGAGCTTGTCATTGGACGGGTGGGGGAGAAAACCGTGCTGTTTTTCAATGGACGCTTCCATTATTATGAAGGTTGGGAGATGTGGCAGACGGCGTATCCTGTGAATGTCTGTCATCTGCTCGGCATTGGTACTATGATTATCACCAATGCCGCCGGCGGCATCAATACCGACACACTGGAACCGGGTGATCTTGTGCTTCTGACCGATCACATCAAGCTCTGTGCCGATTCTCCCGTGCGCGGAAGAAACGAATCTGCCTTCGGTGAACGCTTCTTTGACATGCAGGCGGTATATGACGACGGCATTCGTGCGACAGCACACAGCAGTGCCGGTGACCTTGGTATGACACTGAAGGAAGGTGTGTATGCCTACATGGCAGGTCCGCAGTTTGAAACACCGGCGGAAATCCGTATGCTGCGCTTGATTGGAGCGGATGTGGTCGGTATGTCGACGGTTCCCGAAATCATCGCGGCAGCACACTGCGGTATGAAGGTACTCGGCATCTCCTGCGTGACCAATTTCGCGGCAGGTGTGACCGGAGCGCCGATGACAGAGGAAGAGGTTCTTGATACCTCCGCAAAAGCAACGAACCGGTTTTCCGCGCTGATTGACGCGGTGATCCGCAGACTGTAACAGAAATGGAGAATGAACATGAGACTGCTCTTTTGTGATATTACGACACTCAACGAAAACGGCGATGCGCACAAGCACCGTTATGTCCTTGTCGAGGACAACCGCATTGCCGGGATTTTCGATGCCCGTCCCGCAGGCACCTTTGACCGTGAAATCGACGGCAAAAACAAGCTCCTGATGCCCGGCCTTTATAACTGCCATGCGCATACGGCAATGACACTGTTCCGCGGCTACGGCGAGGACCTCCCGCTCCAGGCGTGGCTTAATACCCGCATTTTCCCCGCCGAGGACAGACTGACCTCGGACGCTGTTTACAATGCATCGATGCTGGCGGCAGCAGAAATGATTCGTGCCGGTATCGTGTCGTTTTCCGATATGTATTTCTTCTGTGAAGACACGATCCGTGCGATCGCCGAGGTTGGCATGAAGGCGAACATTGCCCGCTGCATCACCTGCTTCAATCCCGACGAAACGCCGGAAACCGATGTCCGGTACAAGGAAGCGATGGCACTGTATGGGCAGTATCATAATTCTTTTGACGGCCGCATAAAGATGGATATGTCCGTACATGCAGAGTACACGACCCAGCCCAATGCGATCCGTTATGTTGCCGAGGCGGCAAAGGAGTACGGTCTTCACATGCATGTGCATATGTCGGAAACGGAATCGGAGCATAACGAGTGCATCGCGCGCCACGGAAAAACACCGGCACAGCATTTCTGTGATCTCGGTGTATTCGATGTTCCGACGATTGCGGCGCACTGCGTCTGGGTTTCCGATGAAGACATTGCACTGATGGCGGAGCGGGGTGTCTTTGCGGCACACAATCCAACCTCCAACCTGAAGCTCGGTTCCGGCATCATGCCGCTCTGGAAGATGCACAAAGCCGGCGTCAAGGTTGTACTTGGTACGGACGGCGTGGCATCCAACAACCGTCTCGATGTGCTTCGTGAGATGAATATGGCGGCACTGCTGCAAAAGGGTTCTGATCGTGTCTGTGACGCGATGAAGGCATCCGACTTCATCCCGCTCGGTACAGTCAACGGTGCGGCAGCACAGGGCAGAGCGGACTGCGGTATTCTCAGAACCGGTGCGCGTGCCGATCTGATCATGCTCGATCTCGATGCGGTCAACAACATTCCGTGCTATACACCGGCGACGGCGGTTCTGCACAGTGCCGTATCCTCCGACGTTGTCATGACCATGGTTGACGGTAAGATTTTGTACGAAAACGGACAATTCACAACGCTGGATATCGAAATGGTAAAGCACAAAATGGGAGAAACGGTCAAGCATTATTTTGACTGATATTTTGCGCAGATACGAAAAAAATCGCAGAAAGCAGATCAACGGCTGTTCAGCGACAGGCGTACACATATAAAAAACATGACCCTCGCGGTCGGACGTGAAAACAGTTTTCGTCTGAACGTGAGGGTTTTTTATGCACAACACACAGAATGGCGGCGGCCGTCGCTTTGTCCTCGGCGTTTTTTTTCTGACAATGTCAAATCTTCTGACCAAGATCTGCGGTCTGTTTCTGAAGGTACCGCTGACCAATACCCTCGGCGATACCGGTATGGCGTATTTCAACCTGGCATATGCCGTTTATAAATGGTTCTATATGATCTCTACAGCAGGACTTCCGGTCGCGGCGGCGATTCTGACTGCCCGCTATGCATCAGAGCCGGATCCTGTGTACCGTGCGGCAGTGCTGCGCAGAATCCGGAACGTCACATTCTGTGCGTTTCTGGTGCTCGGTGCGGTTGGCGGGCTGTGTATGTACGTTGGTGCACCGTTGTTTGCCGCACTGCAAAAGGTCGGAGAGGCGGCACCGTCGATTGCGGCGATTGCCCCGGCACTGTTCTTTATCTGTATTGCGTCAGCATTGCGCGGCTGGTATCAGGGGCTGGAATGTCAGCTTCCCACGGCGATTTCACAGGTGGCGGAAGCCGGCGGAAAGATGTTCTTCGGTCTGCTGTTTGCCGCACAGGCGATGCGGAGAGGCTTGCCGCTCTGCACGGTTGCGGCACATGCCGTGGCGGGACTGTCGATCGGATGTCTGCTCGGCATGGCGGTGATGCTGTTTGCGCATCCGTTCGTTGCTCACAGATACGGGGTGTCCGGCGGCCGTGCATCTCATATATTGCCGCGCCGGGAGGTTCTGTCCGCGCTTTGGAGGACTGCGCTTCCCGTGACATTGTCGGCGTCGGTGATGTCGCTGTGCGACATGCTGGACTCGATGATTGTGATCCGGCGTCTGTGCGGGACAGGAATGGATGCGGCAGAGGCGCTTCGGCTATATGGCAGTTATACCGCGCTTGCTGTGCCGATGTTCAACCTGCCGCCGATTCTGATTTATCCGCTGACGACAGCACTGATACCGGTGATTGCCGCCGCCAGATCACAGCCGGAGAAATGCCGCCGGATCATCGCTGCCTCTCTTTCCGGAACGGTGCTGATTGCACTGCCGTGTACTGCCGGGATGAGCGTAATGGCGGAACCGATTCTGCGTTTGTTTTACCGGGCGGATCTGGCAGAAACCGGTGCACCGCTGTTGTCGGTACTCGCGCTTGCGGTGCTGTTTCTGTCCATACTCGCTATGACCAATGCCATTTTACAGGCGATGGGTGAGGCGCGGTATCCGTTATACAGTATGCTCATCGGCGCCGCAGTCAAGCTGTGTGCAAGCTGGATTCTGACCGGGAATGCGGAGGTCGGAATTTTTGGGACGCCGATTTCGACGGTGCTGTGCTATGCCGTGATGGCGCTGTGCAATTTGTATTTTGTTATGAAGAAAACCGGCGTTGCCCTGCATATCTGCGCGATGCTGTGCCGTCCGGCAATTTCCGCTGTATTCTGTGCGCTGACAGCACGTGCAGCACATGCGGTCCTGCTTGGACATATGCCGGAGGTACTTGGCACACTTGTTTCGGTTGTATTGGGCGGGGTGACCTATCTTGCCGCACTGCTGGCACTTGGCGGGATCGGCGAGGATGTGCTGTCCCTGCTGACAGCAAAACTCCGGCATCGACGCGCGGCGGTAGTTCAGAAATGAAAGAAAACGGGTTGTTGCATTCAGATCAATGTGCAAAAAACGCCCTCCGGCTCACCTGCGATGAACCGGAGGGCGGTATCATTTATTCAATGATGATTCAAAGGCAGCAGACGTTTCTAACGATCAATCAGACTTATCCGTTTTCGTATTCAGCCGTATAGTCCCGTTCTCCGGGATTGGCTGAACGCAATCTCCGCGCCGAAGTGTGCTGTTCAGCATTGCCTGCGCAATCAGCGTTTCGATGGTCTGTTCTGCTGTGCGGTATAAACCGCGTGCGCCCATTTTGTGTGGTGAGATCTGATACAGATGTGCAATCAATGCATCATCAAAGGCAAGTGAAATCCCGCGCTCGGCAAGGCGGCTTGCAAGGATGGTGAGCTGTTTGCGTAAAATGCGCTTTCCGGCAGCTTCATCCAATGGCTGAAATCGAATCAGCGCATCAAACCGTGATAAGAATTCAGCAGAAAACATGTCTGAGAGTACCGCGTTCTCGGTCGACCCGGCGGCTGGTTGTGTGAAGCCGAGAGGATGGACAGGTCTGTCTTCGGTGTGGTCGTTTACGGTCATGACGATGATGGTATGGCGGAAGCTGATGCGGCTCCCGCGGCTGTCGGTCAGATAGCCGTTGTCAAGAAGCTGCAAGAACAGATGTCGGACATCGGGATGGGCAAGCGCGATCTGATCGAACAGCAGAAGCGCATACGGTCTGTGGCGGATCGCCGAGGTCAGAATCCCGCCCTCATCGTGTCCGATATAACCGGGCGGTGCGCCGATGAGCTTGGCTGCGGCATGAGCTTCGCGGTATTCGGCCATGTCAAAGCGCAAAAAAGCATGAGGCGTATCAAAGAGAATCGCGGCAAGTGTTTCACAGACTGCCGTTTTGCCAACACCCGTCGGACCACAGAACAAAAACGACGCAGCAGGACGCTGTCGGTCGGATAGTCCGGTATGCTGACGGCGCAGAACATCGGCAATGGTGGAAATTGCCTGTTCCTGACCAAATACCACTGCATTGAGCTGAGCCTCCAGCGTCAGATAACGCATCTTTATATCTTCATCAGCGGTCATCCGGATGCCGGTCCGCCGCTCCGCCGCTGTAAAGATGTCTTCTTTTTGGACGGTTGGCGGGACGGATGTCGTCTTGAGCGGATCATCGAAAGATTCTGTGCATCGGTTGTGTACTGCGTTTTGCGCGGCGGTGAGATCTGCGGAGCGCAGAGCGAGATCACGCCGCTCTTTTGCGGTCAGGACCGACGGAGCCGACAGCGGCGCGGCAGTACGGACCGCGGCACATGCATCGTCGAGCAGATCAATGGCCTTGTCTGGCAGAAAAAATTCCGGCAGACATCGCACCGATACTGAGATCGCACAGCGCAGAACCTCCTCCGGGATGAGAACACCGTGGTGCTGTTCCATACGCGGACGCAGGGCAAGCAGCATCTGATGGGCACGGTCTTCATCGGGTTCCTCGACCATCACTGTCTGAAACCGGCGGCTCATTGCACCATCACGACCGATGCTTTTGTCGTATTCTGCTTTGGTTGTTGCGCCGATGACACGGATTTCGCCGCGTGACAGTGCCGGCTTGAGCAGATTTGCCGCATCTACAGCACCCTCCGACGCACCGGCTCCCACCAGCATGTGAATTTCGTCAATGAACAGGATGGCATTCGAGCCGTGTCCCTGACAGCTTGCCAGCACGCGTTTCAGCCGATCCTCAAATTCACCGCGGTATTTTGCGCCTGCAAGCATTCCGCCGAGATCGAGCGCATAGATCCGTGCCCGAGAGAGCGACGACGGTACCTGACCGTGTACGATCCGGGCGGCAAGACCTTCCACAATGGCAGTTTTACCGACACCTGCATCACCAAGCAGGCACGGATTGTTTTTCTGCCGGTGAAGCAGAATGCGCAGAACCGCTTCTTCCTCCGCATCCCGTCCGACTACAGCGTTGTATTTTCCGTCTGCGGCACAGGCGGTCATGTCGAGCAGAAAGGGAAGAGCATCGGTGTGCGTTCCAAAACTGTCCGCTGTTTTGGAGTGCTTGACATCGTCATCGGTGTCAGTACTTTTGCCGCCGGAAAAAATGGCTTCCTCTGCTGCTACGGCAGACAGAAACGACAGAACATCGCCGTACAGCTCATGCAGCGGCAGGTTCAGTGCGGCAAGTACATGGTGTGCGGCGGCATCGTTTTCGCACAGAAGGGAAAATAACAGATGCTCGCTTCCGATAACCGCGTGATTTCCGTTTTGTTCCAGCAAAAACCGTTGTGCTTCCTCATTTGCACGCGCAAGGATCCGGCACAGGACCGGAGTGAAATGCACGTGTGCAGCGGAAATACGGGCAATCTGTGCGGAAGGTTCACTGCACCGGATCGGATCGGGCAGCGGCTTGTCAAGCATGGCGGCGGTGGTATGCGCTGTAATGCCGCGGGAGGACAGCAGCTTGGCCGCGATGCATGGCGCATTCTGCGCGGTTTTTGCAGACAGCAGTCCCAGAAGCAGATGCTCGGAACCGATATAGCCGTCATCTGCGTCAGAAGCGGTGAGAATTGCCAACTCCAGTACAGTCAGTGCGGCAGGTGTGTAGAAATACAGAAAATCATCTCCCCGATTTTGTAATCTCTGTATTCATGATACCGAAAAGCACGGGGAATTATGCACGGTGAGCAGATTTCTGTGCTGAAAGAAATACGGTGTTTTGTTGAAAAACATATGAAAATGCCCCTCGGCTGAAGGGCAAGTGGGCATCTATCAATTCGCTTGGCGTTTTCTGGACAGCAACGGCTACAGCGTATCCCGATCAGAAAAACAGTCGGAGGCGGCTGACAAGAATGCGGTATTTTCCTCAAGCATGACGGCACAGAGCCTACCGGCATCCCGGAAGTAAAGAACCGCATACTGCTCAGACGGCCAGACCGTCAGAAAATTGTACGTGCGGAAGACTTTGCCGAGCCGCTTTTTCTCTTTCGTATCGTTCGATGACAGAATGGCACAGCCGGTACGCAGGGACAGCGTGTACACCGTTTTCTCCGAGCGGAACAGGCGACGGTGAATGCACAGAACGCCGCTGTGAATCTCATAACGGTAAGAAACCAGTGCAAACCGATAGAGGAACCAGATGCCAAGGAGAACCAGAACCAGCGCTGCGATGGGAATGAGGGACCAGCGATGCATAATATAGGAAGAAAGAAAGTACAGAATCATTCCTGCTGCGACACAGGATGAGGAAAATAGCATGGCAGAATAGGGTTTTTGCGGCGGTGTATAGGATAGCATGAGCAACCTCCTTGCTTTGCAGGACGGGCGTGTGGATCAATGCTTGGCATCTGCCCAGCGGCCGACGGAAAAGAGAACGCCGCGCTCAGACAGATCCAGAATTCCGAAGGATGACTGAGATGCGTCCCGCGGCAGGGAAACGGAACCGGGAGATAGTATCCACAGCGGTTTTGCGTCCGGTTTATCGCTGTCGGCGGGGATGTATTCTTCGTGTGCGATGTGAGTATGACCGTACAGTGCTATGTCGGCGTGTTTGTATGCGGCATAGGCAGCAAGCGCACCGGTGCCACCGCCGACACCGAAGCGGTCGCCGTGACAGAAATACAGCGTGTATCCGCCAAGGCTCAGGCATTTGTCCTGTGTGATGCCGAAATCGGAATACGTATAACTGTCACAGTTGCCCAAGACAGCATAAAAGGGAATTGACGGAAACCGTGCACGGAGTGTCAGCACTTCCGCAGCACCGTCACCGAGATGCAGAATGGCATCGGTTGTGTCGGCATGAGCGCGTATGATGGACTGTATCGGCTCCAGTCTGCCGTGTGAATCAGAAAATACAAGCAATTTCATGGAAAATTCCTTTCCTGGTCGGAAAAAATGTGATCGGTCGGAACAATGATCGGGCGTGGTGCATACAATGATGTCAAAGGAAGGTGAGTATATGAAGAACCAATCCGGTTGGCCAAAGGATCCGTCAGCGGCAAACGAGCAGGTATCGCAGGTGCTTTCCATGGATGATGACCGTCTGCGTGCGGCTGTCCGCGCCATTGTGGAGGCTGGCGGCATGAGCGGGCGTCGGGCAGATGCCATGACGCGCGATGCGGATGCCATCCGTCGGAAGCTGTCATCGATCCGGGCAGAGGATATGCAAAAGCTGCTTGCACAGATTTCGCCGGAGCAGATGGCGGCATTGACGGAACAGCTGCAAAAGCTGAAAAACAAAGAAAACTGAGCGGAGGGTGTTTTTATGGCACAGGATCAGGAAAATATGCAGAACGAAGGGCTGGAGCAGAAGCTCAACTCCATACTGTCAGACCCGGAAAGTCTGAGCCGGCTTGCCGCAATGGCATCGTCGCTGGCGTCGTCCGGAATGCTGTCGGGACTGATGCAGGGCTCCGGTACCGCAGAAGAACCAAGTAAAGACAACGAATCTGTAGTGGAATCCACGGAGGGTGACAGGGAGGCTGCGGCAAAACCGCTTTTACAGAACACCGCGGCGATCCGTGGCATCAGCGGCAGGCATTCCGCACTTCTGCGTGCAATCAAGCCGTATCTCGGCACAGAAAAGCAGACACGTATTGACCAGATGATGAAGCTGCTGCAATTAGCAGAGCTTGCGGATACCGTCCTGCGCGGTATGTGAGGAGGTGCGGTCATGTATACACGGAATCCGATGCCACAACGGGTATCTGCGCAGAAAAGCAGTCCGATGACCGGATTCGGTTTGGGCAATCGGACGCAGGATCAGGGAAATTTACCGATTCTGATTCCCAAAGACTACAGGGGTGAATTTCTGCGCGACCGTATTCCGGAACCGCCGCCGGAGAGAGAACGGGAATCGGCAGCGGAAACAGCGGTTTGGGAAGAGTCAGAGGCAGTTTCGGCAGACCCGGCTGATCTTGAGCCGGTGTCGGCGGGTTTGCCCGATCTGACAGTACAGCAAGCCGGTACAGAAGCGTCTCCATCCAACAGTGGAACCGGTTCGCTGCTTGGCGGTCTTTACGATTTGCTGATCGGGGAAAACAGCACCGAGGAGGAGACGATTCTGCTTTTGGCCATCGGACTTCTGTTGTTGTGGGGACATCTTGACCGCGGCGGACTGTTCGATCGCAGTACATGGGATGGGGATGATCTGGCACTGCTTTTGATCGGGTATTTGCTGTTGTCCTGACTTTTACTGTCCGACCTCGGGCAGAACAAACAGCACCTGGCGTTCCCGCGCAGAGAGTTCTGTCACAGATCGAAGAACTGAGGAAAAAAGCCGTGCGCTGTCATCGGCGATGACTGTCATCGGGTCGCGGTTTGCCGGACACAGGTACGTACAGCAGCGCCGAACCAGTTCTGCCTCTGCAGAAATCCAGATCTCGTGGACGATCTGCTGATTGTCGGCGGTCGGTGTGGTATACATCACATAATACAGAAACTCTCCGTCCTGTTCGGTATACGAAGCGTGCAGAATCCGCTCATCGGGAATGGCATTGAACGAGGCGACCGACGGAATTCCGGCGAGCGCTTCCGGCGAAAATGCGTCACTGACCGGAAAGCGTGCCCGGCTTTGTGTCCGGTGATCGGTATAGACAACCGCCGTTCCGTCGCAGACATAGCTTTCGGTTGGCTGACCGGCGGTGGATACGCCGGGTGCATGACGGGTGACACGGTAGGATGCGCCGGAGCGGTAAAGGCGAACGGTGCTTGCGGCGTTTGCGGTATCAGTATGGAGAACCGTTTCATACAGTGCATTGTAGTGGTCCGCCGTATTCAGGTCGGACAGCAGCTTTCGCAGTGTAGAGAAGGAACCGGAAAAACGGACAATGCCGGCAGTATCGGCGGTGTTTTCTCCGTCTGAGGTGAGTGGGACGGGACGCAGTGCATCAAAGACACCGTCTGCGTCGTCGAAGGCAACGGTATCCGTGGTCTGCGGATCAAACAGTCCCCACTCATAGGAGAGCATTCCTGTGCGGATGAGCATCCAAAGAACGCCGCTGACCGCCGCCAACGTCAGAACAATCAGCGAAACGATGGCAATCAGCGACAGAATATTGTCCTGAAGCGGGGATGGAACACGATGCCGTTTGTGGTTTCTGCGCATATCGGGAGTCCTCCTTTTTGAATCTGTAAATTAATCGATTGCAAAATTGCATTTTGCAATCGGTTTCATCGGGCTGACGCAGCCCGATGGCTCCCTTTGGTCGCTTTGAAGGTGTCTTTTTGGGCGGGAAACCCGCCCAAGCGACGCAATTTGTTTATATATCGCCCTTTGGGCGATGAAGGTAGGCAATTTTGCAATTGCCTAGAATCTGTAAATGTGAAACAGCGCAGATATCGGACGGATGTCGGATCTCTGCGCCTGTTGTCATTTATTCGGATTTGGGTTCTTCGCTGTCCGCCTTGTCTGTGGCAGGTGCACCGTCTTTGGGTTCGTCCTTCTTTTGATCCGGGAGAACGACACGGTCAAATTCCGTGGTTTCCTGAAGACCGGTCAGGGTGCGGGTGTTCTTGTTTTTGATCAGCGCATAATTGAACAGACCGATGATCAGTGCGACCACTAAAATCACCAGAGATGCAGCAGCACGCTGTTCCGTCAGCATGATGGCAAGGATACCGAGGATAGAGCAGATGCAGTACAGAATGGAGACAGACTGTCTGACATTAAAGCCCATATCGATGATGCGGTGATGCAGATGACCGCGGTCGGCAGAGAACGGAGAACGTCCCTGCAAAATCCGGCGTGCAAATGCGAACACCGTATCAAACAGCGGATAACCGAAGATGATGACGGGAATAAGGAAGGAGACAACTGCGGTTGTCTTGAATACACCGATGATGGACAGCACCGACAGCATGTAGCCTAAGAACAGGGCGCCGGTATCTCCCATAAAGATTTTTGCCGGGTTCATGTTGAACGGCAGAAAACCGATGCAGGCACCGGTCAGAATTGCGGTCAGCATGGCGACATCGAGCTCCGCGTGCATCAGGGTAACAATCAGCAGAGACATGGAGGAAATCGCGGAAACACCGCAGGCAAGTCCGTCCAGACCGTCGATCAGATTGATGGCATTTGTCATGCCGACAATCCAGAGAATGGTGATCGGAATGGAAAGCACACCGAAGTGAATGTATCTGCCGAACAGGTTGATGTGTTCAATCTGTACACCGCCCAGACCAACAGCAATCGCCGCGGCGGCAATCTGTCCGAGGAGCTTGATCCACGCATTCAGCGCATATTTATCATCCAGAATTCCGATGACAATGATGAGCAAACCGCCAAACCATGCAGCGGCAAGCGTCGGGGTGATATCGCAGAACAGCAGTCCCGAAATCGTGAAGCCCAGAAAGATGGAAAGACCTCCGAGCAGCGGCATCGGCTTTTTGTGCATACGGCGATTGTCCTTGGGGATATCAACCGCTCCAATTTTATATGCAAACACGCGGACAATCGGCGTGACGGTCAGCGCGATCAGACCTGCACAGATCAGACCGAGAAAGACCTGAAAATACATTGAATCAATCATAATTACTTGAATTCCACAAAGCCGACCTTGCGGTAGACCTTGGACAGTGTTTTGCGTGCCAGATACGATGCACGTGCGGCACCTTCCTTGGCAACAGTTTCCAGATATGCTTTATCTGCCATCAGTTCTGTGAAGCGGGAACGGACAGGCGCCAGGGAATCGGCACAGGCTTCGCCGACAGCCAGCTTGAAGTCGCCGTAGCCCTTGCCCTCGAATTCCTTTTCGATGGCATCAAAATCCTTGCCGGTGAAGCAGGAATAGATTGCCATGAGGTTGGACACGCCCGGCTTGTCTTCACTGTAGCGGACGACAGTATCGGAGTCTGTCACGGCGCGCTTGAACTTGCGGATGATGGTATCCTTGTCGTCGAGAATGCGCACCGTCGCATTTTCGTTTTCGTCAGACTTGGACATCTTTTTGGTCGGGTCCTGCAAGGACATGATCTTGGTGCCGGTTTTTGGCATGTAGGGTTCCGGAACGGTGAAGGTGTTGGAATAGATCGCATTGAAGCGTTCTGCGACATCGCGTGTCAGCTCGATGTGCTGCTTCTGGTCGATACCGACGGGAACAAGATCCGCCTGATACAGCAGAATGTCCGCCGCCATCAGAACGGGATACGTGAAAAGTCCTGCGTTGACGTTGTCAGCGTGCTTGGCACTCTTGTCCTTGAACTGGGTCATACGGGACAGCTCACCGAACATGGTATAGCAGTTGAGGACCCATGCAAGTTCAGCATGAGCGGATACATGGCTCTGAATGAACATGGTATTCTTTTCGGGGTCAAGACCTGCGGCAAGATAAACCGCGAGCGTTTCATAGGTGGCGCGGCGCAGTGCGGCGGGATCCTGACGGACGGTGATGGCGTGCTGGTTGACGACGCAGTACAGGCATTCGTAGTCATCCTGAAGCGTTGTCCAGTTCTTGATCGCACCGAGATAGTTGCCGATGGTCAGATTTCCTGTCGGCTGTACGCCGGAGAAAATGCGTTTCTTTGGTGCGGTTGCTTCCTGATTCATGATTGATAGTCGATCCTTTCGTGTCGTGGCTGCCGCCATACGCTTATTCTGCATGGGGCGCTCATATGAATTTCTTTACTTAATATTATACCATAAATTGCCCTGACTTTGCAATAGGAAAACGCATTTTTCCGAATGTTTTTACGTGTTTTTCATGAAAAATACATATTTGACAGGAATTTTCAGAAATCTTTGAAATTTTTTTACAGAATATTTGCTATTTTCGGAAAGATGTGGTATAATGATAACAACCACATCAATACGGAGGCGTATCATGGACTTTGAAGAATTTAATTCGATCCCTCTGCAGGAGGTTATCGATCATTTCAAACTGGAAATTATCTGTCAGCCGGAAAATCTGTCGGAGCGTGTGATCACAAGCCGTGACGTCACACGTCCCGGTCTGCCGCTTGCCGGTTTTTATGAGCATATGGATACCTCGCGCATCGGCATCATCGGAAATGCCGAATATCAGTACCTCTCCTCCAAGGACAGTGCTGCGCGCTATGAGAGTCTGTCCACGTATTTTGCCTACCATCCGGCAGCGATTATCTTTACGTCCAACAATGAAATTTTTGACGAAGTGATTCAGGCGGCAAAGGAATATGACATTCCTGTCCTGAGAACCGGAGAACGTACATCCCCGCTGTCCGCCTCCATCGTGTCCTGGCTGAATGTCAAGCTTGCACCGCGCATCACCCGCCATGGTGTTCTTGTCGAGGTCTACGGCGAAGGCATTCTGATCCTCGGTGATTCCGGCGTCGGTAAGTCGGAAACGGCGATTGAGCTTGTCAAGCGCGGCCACCGTCTGATCGCCGACGATGCTGTCGAAATCAAGCGTGTATCCGCTACGACACTGGTCGGTACAGCACCCGAGATCATCCGCCATTATGTCGAGCTGCGCGGTATCGGTATTGTCGATGTCCGCCGTATTTTCGGTATGGGTGCTGTCAAGGAAACCGAAAAAATCGATATGATTATCAACCTTGAGCCGTGGGTTCAGGGCAAGATGTATGACCGTCTGGGACTGGATCAGGAGACAACCGATATTATGGGGATCCAGGTTCCGACGACCACCATCCCCGTCAAGCCCGGCCGTAACCTCGCCATTATCATGGAGATCGCCGCTATGAATAACCGCCAGAAGAAGATGGGCTATAACACAGCAGAGGAGTTTAACAAGCGCCTGATGTCCCAGATGGGCATTGAGGAATGAGGTTTTGTCGAAAAATAGTGAAAAGCACTTGACACACGCGCCAAATTCTTGTATAATGATAACAGCAAAGTCGGTCAAATGAGAATCGGCTGTGAATAAAACAACGAAAAGGAGTTTACAATTATGTATACTATCGGTATTGACCTGGGCGGTACCAACATTGCCGCAGGTATTGTCAATGACAATTTTGAAATCATCAGAAAGGACAGCGTTCCGACTGGTGCGGACAGACCCGGTGAGGAAATTGTCAAGGATATGGCTGATCTCTGCAAGAAGATCATCGCAGACGAAGGTCTGACTGAAGCTGATATCGAATACATCGGTATCGCTACCCCCGGTACGGCTGACTCGGACACCGGCGTTGTTGTCTATGCAAACAACCTGCCGTTCCTCGATTTCCCGATTGCTTCTCTGCTCAAGAGATACATCAACATTGACCGCGTCCTGATCGAAAACGACGCGAACGCTGCTGCAAAGGGCGAAGCTGTCGCAGGTGCTGCAAAGGGTTATGCAAACTCCGTTATGATTACGCTCGGCACCGGTGTCGGCGGCGGTATCATCATCGACAATAAGGTTTACTCCGGCTTCAACCATGCTGGTGCAGAACTTGGTCACATCGTCATCGAATATGACGGCGTACAGTGTTCCTGCGGCAGAAAGGGCTGCTGGGAAGCATATTCCTCTGCAACCGCTTTGATCCGTATGACCCGCGAAAAGATCGCAGAAGTCGGTCACACCACCAAGATGTGGGATATGATCGGCGGCAACCTTGACAATGTCTCTGGCAGAACCGCGTTCAACGCAGCAAGAGAAGGCGATAAGGCTGGTCAGGAAGTTGTTGACAAGTATGTCGGCTACCTCGCATCCGGTCTTGCATCCATCATCAACATCTTCCAGCCCGAGGTTCTCTCCATCGGCGGCGGTATTTCCAATGAAAAGGACAACCTGCTGAATCCCGTTAAGGAACGCATCAAGGGCGAAACCTACTCCCGTGACAACATCAAGGCAACCGATATCCGCATTGCGACTCTCCGCAACGACGCAGGTATCATCGGTGCCGCAGTTCTCGGCAGATAAATCACAAGCATACGGAAATGCCGCACCGCATCGGTCGCGGCTTTCCTTTATTTCAAGGCAAACAGAAAGGATCGACATTTATGGGACTTCCGTATCAGCTGCTTCTCAAAACCAACAACTGGTTTCCGAAGGTGGTTCATCCCTTTAATTTGCAGAACGACGGCACAAAGACCTACGCCATGTGGCAGTATGAAAAAGGACTGGATACGATCAAGCTGTATCTCGATCGGTATACAACGGACGATATGTTTGCAGGTAAGGATGTCCTCGACATGGGATGCGCCGCGGCAGGGAAGAGCCTGTACTATGTCTCGCTCGGTGCCCGTCATGTCACCGGTGTCGACATTGTGGAGCATTACCGTGCGGAAGCGGAAGCGATGGCAGAAAAACTCGGGTTTTCCGACCGCTTCACGTTTGTCCTTGGTTCCGCGTATGAATTGCCGTTTGAGGATCACCGCTTTGACACGGTCATCATGAACGACTTTATGGAGCATGTTGACAATCCGGCGGCGGCGCTGCGGGAAGCAATGCGGCTCGTCCGTCCGGGCGGTCGGATATTCATCAATTTCCCGCCATATTACCATCCGACGGGCGCGCATCTGTCTGATGCGATCAACATTCCGTGGGTGCAGCTGTTTTATTCCGACAGTGCACTGATCAAAGCCTACAAGGAACTCATTCGCGGGGTTCCTGATGAAGCGGAGCGGCTGGCACTGCGCTTCTACACCGACGAAAACGGCGTGGAGAAAATCGGCTATATCAACAAAATGACTTTGAAGAAGTTCAAAGGAATGCTGCGTGACCTTGCAATTACACCGCAGTATTACCGCGAGGTGCCGCTGCGCCGGTATTTTGCGCTGTTTGCAAAATTACCGGTTCTCAAAGAACTGTTTGTCAAAATGGCGATTTGTGTCATTGAAGTGAAATAAAAAAGTACGGGCTGTTGCATTTGATAAATCATTGAACAAATGATAACTCCCTCAGTCAAAAAAAGACGCTGAAGCGTCTTTTTTTGACAGCTCCCTCGGGGAGGGAGCCTAAACTAAGCCTCCCTCTGTTTGAGGGAGGTGGCTCACCTGCGGTGAGCCGGAGGGAGTTTTTGACACATTGATCTAAATGCAACAACCCCTTGTTTTATGGATAATAGGATGTCGGAATGTCAATAAACCCTACACAAAGGTCTTTATCTTCGCGTTCCGGATCAAGCTCTGCCTGACGGAAGATATGCATCACCGTATCACAGCATCGCTTCGCATCGATGATACGTACCTCCGCACCGCCAAGACGTCCAAATGTCTGTACACCGCAAGCAAGAAACGCAGGTTCAAAGTTGACATAATACTGCGACACATCGTTGGTACGGCTGCAATGATGCGTATGATACGGATGAGAATATTCCCGCCCATTTGCATCACGGATGGTGACAGTATAAAGCTCCGGTGCCAAACGATCAGGCAAGCCGTAGATCTCATCCACGGCATGAATAAACGTATTGCGGTTATTGAGCACACCGATCAAGAGAATCTTTGCACCAACATCGGCAAGTCTCGCCCAAGCAAAACCGGGTGCTCCGGGAGACGGTGCTTTCTCTTCCCCTGCGACATAGTCCGCTGCTCCGACACCCTTTGCCCACATGGAATGGGTCGGATGCAGAGAGCGCACACCGTCCTCCCGTCGTGCGGCGGCACACGGCAATGCACCGATGTTCGGCACGGATGCACGGACATCGTAGACGGGATTTTTCGGTCCGACCGTGCCCCATGTGTGCGTCGGAACGAGAAGAAGTCCTTCGCAAAGCACCTCACAGAACGCATCGATGACGGTATCGGCACCGCCCTCGACGTCTCCGATGGCACGCATGGAGGTATGAATCATCACCGTATCCGTGCTCGCAATCCCCATGGCGCGGATATCGGCTTTCAGCTGTTCTTTGGTGATCATGCTTCGATGACCATACGACCGAAGAATTCCGGTCTGTGGTAATCGGGCTTTTCCGTACCGACGGGATTCCACATGACGTAGTGCTCGACATCGGTTTCGTCGCCGCACTTATAGAAGTTGCCCATGATGACATAGCCGGGGACGAACTTGTCTGCCGACATACCGTAAATTTTGCAGAGATCCTCCTCGGTGATATGAACGGTGACATTCCATTCCTTGTCCTTTACTTCTGCCTTGACCGCAAACGGATGACCGCAGAGCTTGTCAATTGGTGTGCGATCGTAACGGTCAGCACCGAGCGCGATCAGGCAGGAGCCCTTGGAATTCATTTCGATGTTGATGTACTTGTCGGACGCATCGTCCCACTTTGCAAACATTTCAAGGCAGGAATCCTTGTAAACGTCGGAGAAAAAGCCCTCATGCACCGCCTTGGGATTCGATTCCTCGCAGGTCAGACGTGCCCAGAAGCCGTCGCCCTTGACATAGCAGACCTGTGCATAGCAGACGGGCTTGTAGTCGGCCATCCAGACACATTCATCGATCATCGTCTTTTCCACGCGGCTCCAGCACTTGTCGCACATCGGCGCGTGATCCATCATTTTGATTTTGTATTCTTTCATGGTTGTATATCCTTTCCGTTTGAGAAAATTTTGTTGATTTTATTATCAGAATACGC
>SVRM01000145.1 GCA_015064785.1 Oscillospiraceae bacterium | reverse complement strand
GATTTTTCCTGCCGCTGTTGTACAAGAAATATCACAAAATAAAGACCGTTGCCTTGACTGGCTTCCTGTTCTCTCTGGCTGTTGAATTTGTCCAGATGTTTGGCTGGGGTTCTTCTGATATCAATGATCTAATGACAAACACAGCTGGAGCCTGTGTTGGATTTATGGTTTATTGTCTGTTGTCCAGAATCCTGCCTGTAAATCTGAAAAAACAGCTTCAATCCAGACAGGTTAATGCTTTGGCAGAAGTGATTCTCTTTACTGTTTGCACATTTGTCATCATGGTCACAGCTCAGACTTGGTTCGTTCATAGTGTTCTGAATATTCCATAAATTCCAATTTATTGTTTGAAAGGAGATACGGCATGCCAGAAACAGAACAAAAATATGCAGATATCATCAATCAATCCAGACCTGTCTCCTCAAAACATCCCCCAATGTCCATGCTGAACCGTGCAGCACAGTTCTCGCCGTTTGCAGCACTGACCGGGTACGATGCCGCAGTCAAAGAAACAGCTCGGCTGACAGATGAAAAGATAGCGCTTGACGAATATGCAAAATCCATGCTCAGTGATAGGCTGCAGATGATTGCGGAGCATATCGACGATCTGCCCGAGGTCACATTCACATACTTTGTCCCGGATAAAAAGAAATCCGGCGGCGCGTATGTAAGCGTCACCGGGACAGTGAAAGAGATCGACGAATTTGAGCGGATTGTGGTTCTGGATGATGGTACAAGGATTCCGATACTGGAAATATACGAAATAGAATCCGGGATGTTCGCTGAGCTCGGATATGAGTGAACTCAAAATAATTTATAAATAATGCGTTATTCCTCTTGCAATTACGCCGTAAATGGAGTATAATATTCAATACAAAACAAACGGGAGCTTGTATACAGGCTGAGAGGAAGGTGTGACCTTCGACCGAGCGGTATTCGTCTATGACGAAACCTGACCTGATTTGGATAATGCCAACGTAGGGATGCCTGATTTTGATATCAAAATAGACATACAGTTTGCGGAAGCTTCCAGATTGGTTGCTTCCGTTTTTGTTTTTTTACCAGCGCTTGATACAACAATTGAATAACGGGGAGCTTGATGTGTCCATCCGACACGGACAGGCTGAGAGGAAGGTATGCCCTTCGACCCGCCAACGTTCATGATTTTCATGAATTTAACCTGATTTGGGTAATGCCAACGTAGGGATCGCTGAGATATGTGTATTGTAACGGAAGTACCCCGAATCGGGCAGCTTCCGTTTTTCTTTTTGTCGGAAAGGAGGTATTGTAACCAGTCCCGATAAGTTCGGGCGGATGGGAGGGGAGCGCCTCGCTGTCTGTATGCCGATGGGCACTGCGATGGGAACCCGTGTTACGGGGTGAGAGGAGAATAGAGATTCTCGACCGGTCAGGATTCACTTCGTGAACCTGTGGAAAAGTTGATACTTTTATGAATGCGTTTCACTGTATGAACATGAAACGCTAATATTCGACCATGTGAGGTACCAAAATGAAAAACTCCAAAAATATTCTCCGTCTTGTCACACTTTCCATGCTCATTGCACTGGGGGTGGTGATCTCTCCCATTCTTCGGGTAGAAGGTATGTGTCCCATGGCGCATTTCATCAACATTGTCTGCTCGGTCTTTCTGGGACCATGGTATTCCCTGCTCTGCGCGACCCTGATCGGAATCATCCGTATGTCAACCATG
The DNA here is from genome assembly GCA_015064785.1 of Oscillospiraceae bacterium. Classification (GTDB taxonomy): domain Bacteria; phylum Bacillota; class Clostridia; order Oscillospirales; family CAG-272; genus RGIG3925. Next base: position 4,965 of record SVRM01000145.1, on the reverse strand, counting down.
GGAATTCCTCCGATTGCATTAACGGGTGCCATATTCGGTGCATTTCTGTCGGGTGTGTTCTACCGGCTGTCCAAGGGAAAATCCTCTGCGCTGTCATCGGTGAAGTAATCGGTACCGGCATCATTGGCGCACTGGCATCCTATCCCGTGATGAACTTTATCTGGGGCAAAGAAGGACTCTCCTGGATGTTCTATGTACCGTCCTTCATCTGCGGAACTCTCATCGGCGGCAGCATTGCCTATGTGTTCCTGCGGAAATTTGCGTCAAACGGACTTCTTGCACAGATGCAGGCTAAACTCGGTTCCCGTACCTATCACGATACCGGCAGCATTCTCTCCGATGCGCTGACAATTGCGGCACTGGGGGCGATTCTGTTCGTTGTTATCGAGGTGGCAGCGGATGTGTTCGGGCTGGAAGCTCCCCTGTGGGATACACTGGCATATCTTGCACCGGCAGTATCGGCTGCGGCAGGTGTAATCTATTATATCGCAAAGAAGGTGAAGAAAACGAATGCAAAAACTGCATGAGATCCGTTCGGAGGTGCGCAAGAACCGTCCGCTGATCCACTGCATTACCAATCCCATATCCATCAACCAGTGTGCCAACGGGATTCTGGCGGTGGGAGCAAGACCCATGATGGCAGAACACCCGTCTGAGGTACGGGAAATCACGGAAACCGCCGATGCTTTGATGCTCAATCTCGGAAATATCACCGATATACGGATGGAGTCCATGATGATTTCGCTTACTGCGGCACATGAAAATCGGATTCCCATAATCCTTGATGCCGTTGGGATTGCCTGCTCTGCACTGCGGCGGAATTACTTAAATAAACTGCTTGGCATAGCCATTCCGACTGTGATCAAGGGGAATTATTCCGAAATCGCAGCACTTGCACAGTCTTCCTACCGTTCTGCCGGTGTGGATGCAGACGGGACACTGGATGCTCCATCAGTCAGCAGGATTGCCAATGATCTGGCAGCACAACATAGCTGCGTGATTCTCGCCAGCGGGAAAGCGGATATCATCACCGACAGCAGACGTACAGTGTATATTCAAAACGGTACTCCGCAGCTTGCATCCATCACAGGTACAGGATGTATGCTGGGTGCGTTATGCGGTGCATATCTGTCGGCTGCCGGTGGCCTGGATGCGGCGATATGTGCCTGTTCAGTACTGGGCATCTGCGGTCAGCTTGCTGAAACCGACAAAGGAAGCGGCAGTTTTCTGGTGAATTTGCTGGATGCGCTGTCCACTCTGACCGATGCACAGATAGATACTATGTTACTTATGGAGGAATTTCATCTTGAAAAAATTTGACACAAGCCTGTATTTCATCACCGACAGCACGAACTACTCAGAGGAAGAATTTCTGTACCGTGTAGAACGTGCGCTCATGGGCGGCGTAACCCTTCTGCAGCTCTGTGAGAAAAACAAAACTACCAGAGAATACATCACTCTGGCCCAAAAGGTACATGAACTTGCGAAAAAATATGAAGTCCCCCTGATCATCGACGACCGCGTGGACGTTGCTCTTGCCGTGGATGCGGAAGGCGTACATCTCGGAGCCGAAGACATGACCATTGAGGCGGCAAGGAAGATTCTCGGTGAGGACAAGATCATCGGTGCGACAGCGAAGACCGTTCCGTGGGCGCTGGATGTGTTCGGACAGGGTGCAGATTACCTCGGCGTGGGCGCGATTTATCCCACAACAACCAAGGTGAAAACCGTGCTGACCTCCACCGATACCCTGCGGGACATCTGCAAGGCCGTACCGATTCCCGTCAACGCCATCGGCGGGCTGAACAAAAACAATATAGATGTTCTCGCAGGCATCCCGATCGCCGGAATCTGTGCGGTATCCGCCATTATGAAAGCGGATGATCCGAAGACTGCGTCGGAAGAACTCAAGGCAAGAGCACACGAACTTGCTCTGATTTAATCAAAAAAAGCGGCAGATTGGGGGCACCACCTTATGCCGCTATAGAAAACGATGCTGAAACACGAAAGGAGTTTTACCATGAAAATGAAAACAGCATTGACCATTGCAGGAAGTGACTGCAGCGGAGGCGCCGGTATTCAGGCAGATATCAAAACCATGACCATGAACGGTGTTTATGCCATGAGTGCAATCACAGCACTGACGGCACAGAACACAACCGGCGTAAGAGCGATTCAGGAATCCGCACCGGATTTTCTGAAGCAGCAGATTGATGCGGTATTTGAGGACATTTTCCCCGATGCGGTAAAGATCGGTATGGTTGTATCCGATGAGCTGATCCGTGTGATCGCGGACAGACTGAGAACCCACAAGGCAAAGAATATCGTTGTCGATCCCGTGATGATCGCGTCCAGCGGTTCTTCTCTGATGAAATCCGAGGCGGTGAAGGTACTGACGGAGGAACTTCTTCCCATTGCAAGCCTTGTCACGCCCAATATTCCCGAAGCAAACGTACTGAGCGGACTGGTGATCGAAAACCGTGAAGATATGCTGACAGCGGTAAAAGTGATCGGTGACAGTTTCGGCTGTGCCGTTCTGCTCAAAGGCGGTCACAGCATCAACGATGCAAACGATCTGCTTTACGCAAACGGTGAATACCGCTGGTTTGAGGGCAAGCGCATCGACAATCCCAACACCCACGGTACCGGATGCACGCTGTCCTCTGCCATCGCCGCGAATCTTGCCAAGGGATTTCCCTTTGCTGAATCCGTACAGAGAGCCAAGGACTACATCTCCGGTGCACTTGCTGCCATGCTGGATCTGGGTCACGGATCCGGGCCTATGATGCACAACTTTGATCTGTACAGCCGTTTTTCAAAATAATCTGCCTGAAAGGAATATCAAAATGAGAAACTACACAACACAAATGGATGCTGCAAGACACGGTATCATCACCCCCGAAATGAAAGCAGTCGCCGCAAAGGAATACCGTACCGAGGAAGAAATCCGTGATCTCGTTGCCAAAGGTCAGGTTGCCATCTGCGCCAACAAGCTGCACACCTGCATCGAACCCAACGGCGTAGGCTCCATGCTCCGCACCAAGATCAATGTCAATCTCGGTGTATCAAAGGACTGCAAGGATTACGATGTTGAGATGCAGAAGGTCATGGCGGCTGTTAATATGGGCGCGGAAGCCATTATGGATCTGTCCAGCCACGGCAATACACAGCCTTTCCGCCGCAAACTGACCAGTGAATGTCCTGCCATGATCGGCACGGTTCCGGTGTATGACAGTGTGATTCACTATCAGCGCGACCTGGCTACGCTCACTGCAAAGGATTTCATCGACGTAGTTCTCCTCCATGCTGAAGACGGTGTGGATTTTGTCACGCTCCACTGCGGCATCACCCGCAAGACCATCGAACAGATCAAGAAGCACAAACGGAAGATGAACATCGTTTCGAGAGGCGGCTCGCTGGTATTTGCATGGATGAGTGTGACCGGGCAGGAAAATCCGTTTTACGAATACTTTGATGAAATCCTCGATATCTGCCGGGAATACGATGTGACCATCTCTCTCGGGGATGCCTGCCGTCCCGGCTGTCTTGCAGACGGAAGCGATGTCTGCCAGATTGAAGAACTTGTGCGTCTCGGTGAGCTGACCAAACGTGCATGGGAAAAGGATGTGCAGGTCATGGTGGAAGGTCCGGGGCATATGCCGATGGATCAGATTGAAGCCAATATGAAGATTCAGCAGACCATCTGCATGGGTGCACCGTTCTATGTGCTCGGTCCGATCGTTACCGATATTGCACCGGGCTACGACCACATCACCTCTGCCATCGGCGGTGCCATTGCGGCGGCTTCGGGTGCGGCATTCCTTTGTTATGTAACTCCTGCCGAACATCTGGCTCTTCCCAACGTGGAGGATGTGAAGCAAGGCATTATTGCATCAAAAATTGCCGCTCATGCCGCAGATATCGCCAAAAAGATTCCCCATGCGAGAGACATCGACGACCGTATGGGCGATGCCCGCCGCAAGCTGGGTTGGGAAGAACAGTGGGCGTGCGCACTCGATCCCCAAACGGCAAAGCGCATCCGTGACGAACGCAAGCCCGAACACGACGATATGTGTTCGATGTGCGGCAAATTCTGCGCGGTCAGAAGCATGAACAAGGCGCTGAATGACGAGTATATTGATATTCTGTGAGGGAAGCTGTAATGAAAACTACAACACAAAAAATCATTTTTTCATCCATGCTGGCAGCTCTTGCCTGCGTGGCAACTATGGTAATCAAAATTCCGTCTCCGCTGAACGGCTACATAAATCTCGGCGACTGTATTGTATTGCTGTCCGGCTGGCTCCTGTCTCCTGTATATGGCTTTATGGCTGCAGGTTTAGGTTCGGCACTGGCAGATCTTTTTGCCGGTTATGTTACCTACGCACCGGCAACATTTCTCATTAAGGGACTGATGGCACTTATCGCATATTATGGGTTCAGAATTATCAGCAAAAAAGCAGGTGGATCGATTTCCAGGATCCTCAGCGGCATTGCTGCGGAAGTTTTTATGATTCTCGGCTATTTCACCTTTGAAGGAATCCTGTATGGTTTCGGTGCGTCTTCCGTGAACATTCCAATGAATGCGTTGCAGGGGGCATTGGGGCTTGTACTTGGTATTGTGCTGACAAAGATTTTCGAGAAGCATAAGATCATGTGAACGGTTCAATAGGGTATACGCTATTGATTAACTGTTTTCCTCTATCAAAAGGGTGGTTTTTCTGCTTTTTGAACGAGGTTTCTTCCATAATTTCCGTGGAAGACCCTATTGAACCGTTCGCTGTGTTTTTTTCTCCTTTATATCACCCGTTGATCAATCCCTCTATATAATAAGTATCTAGACTACACCCCGAAAAATAGACAGTGACAAAAAGAACCTCTTGTTGTAGAATATAACTACAGCAGGAGGTTTTGTCATGGCAAGAAAGTACACAAAAATGGAAATACTCACAGAAGAAGTATTCA
>SVRM01000144.1 GCA_015064785.1 Oscillospiraceae bacterium | reverse complement strand
AATCAGAAACATCATCATAATTCAGCGTTTCGGGCGATTCGTGAATCGCCCCTACATGAATGAAGAAACGCATTCGTTCCCATAACCCTCCAACCCAACAAACATAACAAATTATGAAAAACAAATCTACCCAAAAATCCCGGATCCTTCGCTGGATTGCGGGTGCTCTTGCGGTTCTGAACCTGTGTTACGCCGTGCCGAAATGGTCATTGGCGATTCCCATCCGTGCTGCTGAAGCAGTGACGGCTGAGGAAAAGCAGGCGGTCAAAAAACTCGAAGAGGAGCTTGCGATTCTGAAGGAAAACCGCACGCTTGCCAGAGAGAATTATCAGACAGCACTTGCCGAATACGAAGCGGCAGAGCTGGACTATATGAAGGCGCAGAAAGCAAAGGAAGCGCTGGACAATGAAATCACCGCTCTGGAATCCGAGATTGACATCACCAACAATCTTCTGAATACATATAACACACAGCTGGAATTCTATACAGCTGAGATTGCGGATAAGGAAACGGAAATTGAGGAGCGCTGGGGCGTTTTCCTCGACCGTGTCCGTATCAACTACGAGGATTCGTTTACCTCGTATCTGGAAATTGTCCTCTCATCAGACAGCTTTTCCGATCTTCTGTACCGCGTGGACATCATCGCAAGCCTGCTTGAATATGATAAGCATGTGCTGGCGGCGCTGGATACCGCAAAAAAGGATCTGACTGTCATGCAGACGGAGTACCAGAGTTTGCAGTTCAAGGCGCAGGAAACGCTGGCAGCACTGATGGAACAGCTGCCGCTTCTGGAGGACAAACGCACGGAAAGTGCGCTTTTGCTGGCAGAGCTTGATGCCAAGGTGCTGGAGGCGATGCGCAGCAAGGAGATTTCCGAAGCACAGAAAGCGGAAATCGAAGCCTCCTACAGCGAAAAAGCAGCACAGCTGGAAAAAGCTGAGGCGGAAATCGAAGAAAAGATCAGACGGGCGCAAGAGGAAGCTGCACGCCGGGCGCGTGAAGAAGCCGAGCGCAAGCGCAAAGAAGAAGAGGAACGCAAAAAGCAGGAGGCAGCAAACAAGAAGCCAACCACCACAACGCCCTCAACGCAGACCCAGACCCCGAGCAAAACGCCGGTGATCACAGGCAAATACGTCTGGCCGACGGAGGGAGCATACACGAAGGTGTCCTCCTATTTCGGATGGCGCACCTCGCCGCTGACGGGCAAGCCGGAGTTCCACAACGGTGTCGACATTCCCGCCGGCTACGGAACTGCCATTTATGCAGCGGACGGCGGAACGGTCATTATCTCCGAACGTCATTACAGTTACGGAAATTATGTCGTCATCGACCACGGAAACGGTCTGTCGACGCTGTATGCGCACAACACCAAAAATCTGGTCAAGGTCGGGGATGTCGTTGATCGGGGACAGCAGATTGCAACCTGCGGCTCGTCCGGCGACTCAACCGGCAACCATCTGCACTTCAGCGTGCGCATTGACGGTTCTCCCGTCAACCCGATGAACTATATTTCAAATTGAGAAATACGGTCTGATGATGTCAGATCAAAGGTGACTTTATGAAAAAACATGCTTGCCGATGGGCGCTTCTCCTGCTCTCGGCGGTTCTGCTTGTCTGTTATATCGTCCCGATGTGGTCGCTGACCATTCCGGTTGCGGCATATGATGCAACAGCCGACAAGCAGGAAGTCAAAAAAATGGAAGATGAGCTCGCGGCATTGCGCGATTCGTCCTCCATCGCATCCAAGGCATACAAAGAGGCACTTGCCGCATATAAACAGACAGAGGCGGATATCGCCGCTGCCGAACAACTGAAGATCACCCTGGACAAAGAAATTCTCGCGCTTGAAACGGAAATTGAGAAAACGCAGGAGCTTCTGACAACGTACAACACCCAGCTGGAATACTACGCCGGTGCGGTGGTGGAAAAGCAGGCGGAAATCGATGAACGGTATGCCGTTTTCATCGACCGTGTCCGCATCAATTATGAGGATTCGTTTACGTCCTATCTGGAAATTGTTCTGTCCTCAGACAGCTTTTCCGATCTTCTGTACCGTGTCGATATCATTGCAAGTCTGCTCGATTATGACAAACGTGTTCTGGCGGCGCTGGACCGTTCCAAAAACGAACTGTCCCAGATGCAGGCAGATTATCAGGTGCTGCAATACAATGCACAGCAGACGCTCGATGCGCTCGCTGAGAAAATGCCGCAGCTCGAAGAAAAGCGGCTTCAGAATGAACAGCTCATTTTTCAGCTGGAAGCCGATTTTGTGAAGCTGAAGGAAACACGTGACGCGACTGCCGAAGAAAAAGCGCGGATCGAACAGCAGATCAAGTACAAGGAAGCGCAGGTTGCCGCCGCTGAAGCGGAAATCGAGCGAAAAATCAAGGAAGCCGAGGAGCGTGCACGGCTTGCAAACTATGTCGGTGGTGCGCTGGCATGGCCGTGCGATCTGAAGCATAACGTCATCACCTCATATTTTGTCCGCCGCGTCAATCCGATTTACGGATACTACGAAAACCACAACGGCATTGATATTCCTCTGCCGTACGGATCGGCTGTCACTGCGGCAAATGCGGGAACCGTCATCGTTTCCGAATACCACTACAGCTACGGATATTATGTTGTCATCGATCACGGCGGCGGAATTTCGACGCTGTACGGTCACAATTCCAAGCTTCTGGTTGCAGTCGGTGATCAGGTCACAAAGGGACAGCAGATTGCAAAGGCTGGCTCGACCGGTTATTCCACCGGCAGCCACATACACTTCTGTGTCCGCGAAAACGGTGTGCATGTTGACCCGCTCGGTTATGTCAATCAGCCGTAACTGTGGGTTCGTACCACGAATTTGATCAGGAAGGAAGAATCGCTATGCAAAGAAAAATATCCCTGCCGGCGGCGATCGTACTGATTCTGCTTGCCGCACTGCTGACGTTCCAGATCACCTATGTGACGATGGTGAACCGCTATAAAAACGAAGTACAGATGCTGACCGCATCGCAGAGTGCGTACGAAAAGCTCAATTACGTCGACGCGCTGTACCGTTCGTATTATGTCGGGGACATCGACGAGGAAGAACTGTCCGATTATCTGATCCGCGGCTATATTGCCGGCGTCGGCGACAAATACGCCTCCTACATGACCGCAGATGAATTTTCTGCCTATATGCAGGAATCGTCCGGTGAGATGGTCGGTATCGGCATCCATATCATTTATAACAACGAGCTCGGCGCGCTGGAGGTCATTTCTGTCATGCGCGACTCGCCGGCACTGGAAGCCGGTGTAGAACCGGGCGATCTGATTGTCATGGTTGGCGATGAATATGTCAGCGATCTCGGGTATTATCCCGCGGTTGACAAGATGCTCGGTGATCTCGGTTCCGTAGCGCAGTTTACCGTCCGCCGCGGCAAGAATTATGAAGAAATCAAGGAGTTTTCCATCATCCGCGAAAAGGTCACGGATACGACGGTGGAAACGAATCTGTACGGCGGTGATATCGGCATCATCCGCATCACGCAGTTTGCGGAGAACACCGGTGAGAGCGTCAAAACCGCGATTGCCGATCTGACTGCAAAGGGTGCAAAAAGTCTGATTTTTGACGTGCGCTACAATCCCGGCGGCGCGCTGACCGGTATCGTAGATACCCTCGATTTCCTGCTGCCCGAAGGACCGATCATCCGGATTGTCGACAAAGAAGGCAACGTGGAATCCATCGATTCCGATGCGGCATGTTTTGAAATTCCGATGGCGATTCTCGTCAACGAAAGCACCGCCTCTGCGGCAGAGCTGTTCACATCGGCATTACAGGACTATGAATTGGCGACGGTCATTGGTACGACGACCTACGGCAAGGGTACGATGCAGACCGTTGTCTCTCTGCCTGACGGTTCCGGACTGTCGATTTCCTATCGCATGTACAACCCGCCGTATTCCGACAACTACGAAGGCATCGGCGTTGTACCGGATATTGAACTTCCTCTGGAAGATGCATTGCTGGAAAAGAATTTCTACAAAATCACTTACGACGAGGACAATCAGCTGCAAACCGCGGTGAAAATTCTGCGCGGCGAGCTGACCGTTGCGCAGGCGAATGCCGGAAAATAACAGGGCAGTTTGACAGCGCCTGCACCGATCCAACATTGTACTGAATCCGCATATACCGTTATTCCGTTGTTATGCGATTCCGATATATTACCAAATACAAAAAGAGAAACAGATTGGAGTACCCATCATGGCAGAAGAAACCAAAGTATTGACTGTAACAGAAGAAGGACTGAAGAAGCTGCAGGAGGAGTTGGCATATCTTGTCAATGTCAAGCGTCCTGAAGTGACCAAGAACATTGGCATTGCAAGAGGCTTCGGTGATCTCTCCGAGAACAGTGAATACGACGAAGCAAAGAACGAACAGGCAAAGGTTGAGGCAGCCATCGCAGAACTGGAGCAGCAGCTCAAGAATGTCCGCGTTGTCGCAGAAATCAACACCGACTCGATCGGTATCGGTACCAAGGTTATGGTACGCGATATGGATTTTGAAGAAGATATCGAATATACGCTGGTTGGCTCCAACGAAGCTGACGCTCTGGAAAACAAGATCTCCGATCAGTCTCCCATCGGACGTGCCATCATCGGCGCAAAGGTCGGCGATATCCTGTCCATTGCTATCCCCTCCGGACAGATGCGCATCCAGATTCTCTCCATTTCCAAATAAATCCGTCCGACAACCGAAAAATACGTCACAGAAAGGAAGTCCGTTATGCAGGAAGAAAAGAACAGACCCGAGGAAACCGGCGCACCTGAAAAGGCATTTGAAAATTTCTGGTACCATTATAAATGGCCTACCCTCATCATCGCGTTTTTCGCTGTCTTTTTTCTGATTGCAATCGCCCAGATGGGATCAAAAAACGACTACGATGCGCATCTGCTTTATGCCGGACCGGCATATCTGGACGGTGAAGTGGTTGCCGATATTCTGACATCGGTTGACAAAGCCGCAGATCAGGCGTATGACATCACGGATAATCCCGCAGATCACAATGACGATGCGCTTCTCAACTGTGATTTCAACAAAATCGTTTATGTCCCGACGATGACTGCCGAGGAATACAAGGAAAACGACATTTACTTCAACGGTGTCGAGAATCTGAACGCCCGCGGTCAGTTCGATAATCTCATTATGATCGGCGAATATGTCATTCTGATGATTGACAAGTCGCTTTACGACGAGACGGTTGGTACCGGCGCATTCTGCAAGCTTGCGGACATTCTGGATACGGTTCCCGAAAACGCCTACGATGAATGCGGTATTTTGCTGGCCGATTTGCCCATCTGTGTGGAAAACGGCTTCCGTCAGCTGCCGGATGATACCGTTCTTTGCTGCCGCGGTAAGAGTTATGTAAACAACTTCAACCGCGAGGTGCAGCAGGAAGGATTGTACGAGGCGCAGATCGCGCTGTTTCGTCAGATTGTGTCGTATCAGCGGAACGGTGAATAAATGAGAATACATGAAAAAACTGGGTTGCTGCAAGTGAAGCTTGCGGCAGCCCAGTCGTTTTATGTTCAGCTGTGTTCGGAGACGTAAATGGAGACGCGGCTCTGGATGATTTTGACGGTTTCATCCAAGGATTTTGCGCCGGCGAAGTAGGCGGAGGCGTCTTCGCGGATGAGAGCAATGACGTCATCGTTGGTGTTAGCGGCAAGGGTGATATTTTCCAGAAGCGACAGTAATTCTGATCTGTCATCTTCCGTCAGCTGTGCATACACAGCGCCGGAGGCAATTGCATCTTTGATCCACGGATCTTCCTCGGGACCGTAGGTTGAATTCGATATACTGCCTTCATTGAAAAGATAATGCAGCTTGGATTCATCATCAAGCATACGGTTCAGTGCGGCACGTAAGGATGGGAAACCGGTTACCGGATTGAGATAAAAGCCTTCATCGGTTTCGCCAAAGGTACGCAGGATAAATTCCCATGCACCGTCTGGAACCTCGGATTCTGCCGTAATGCAGAATTTTTGGAGCGGAGCAGCCGCAGTACCGGATACTGTCCTGTTATCTGCGGTTGGATAACCGATGACTGTCATATTGTTATCAAATGTGAAATATTTCGTATATAGATAATTGCCGAGGAACAGCACTTCTTCCTGCTGCAATAACAGAGTACCGTTCCGGTAATTTTCAACGGTATTTCCTTTTACCGAGGTGTCAAACACAGGCGTGGTCATGCAGAAGCGCAGAAATTCGGCAAACCGTCCGTCATCAAAGGTGCAGGTGTTTTTTTCCTCATCTATGAACGCAGACAGGGTATAGGGAATCAAACGGTTGAACAAAATCATGGGTGCATTTTCTGCTTTGCCCTGCAGCGATGCAGAAAACAGGTATGTGCCGTCGGATAGGGATTTTTGTATCTCGTACAACTCGTCAAGCGTCCATGACTGCCTGTCACCGAATACCGTTTTACTGCCGAACATGGTACGCAGGGTAAAGCCGGAGACAAGATAGGGCAGTGCACCGTCCGCATTTTCAAAGGGTTTCAGTACACAAGGCAGGAAAGCATCGCGCGGCATGACGGAATCGGGGGCATCCATTAAGGTGTAAAGGTCAAGGAATAGCCCCTTTTCCGCAAGATTATCTGTGTGGAAAGCACCACCAAGCTCGACAATGACATCGGGAACGTCACCTGCAGTAATTTC
>SVRM01000143.1 GCA_015064785.1 Oscillospiraceae bacterium | reverse complement strand
TGACCAGCTGTGTTGTAAAGGAATAGTAAATGACGCGGTTTTTTGTGTCCACGGCGATGCCCTGACAGTGACCGGTCGGGTAGTCGCCGGAGAAAATGGTTTTTGGGAAGTCGGAAAAGTTCTTCATGGCAAAACTCCTCTCTTAAAAATACATCCATGCACCGAATAGCAGTGCTGCTGTGCCGATGACCAGTCCCGCATATTTGAAAAACTTCATACAGGCAGCGTCAAAGGCAGACGGCGCAGGTTCCTCATTGTACCGGATACGGTAACGGACGGTGTTCCACCACCAGAAAAGTCGCGGAACAAGCAAAAGTACTGCGGAAATCAGAAAGAACAGGATGGCAACGGACGCACCGCCGACACTCCGGTCGAGGAAATCCTCGCGTGACGGCGTTCTCGGTTTTGTGGGATCGATGATTTCAATGGCATCAAAGGGAGCACCGGACTGAATTGCCTGATGCATCTGTTCTATCCATGCATCTCGAATATGATTGAGTTCCGTCAAAGACACGCAGAACAAAACGACCGATACAATCAGACCGACAATGCCAATGATGCCGAGGATTTTGTCGGTCCGGGTGACACAAAAGACATCATCGTGATAAGCTGTTCGATTGATTTTTGCATCCAGCGCATCCTCGATGACCTCCGCTTCTGCATCCGACAGCGGCTTTGGAAGCGGTTTGCCGCAGTCCACACAGGTATGGCGTTCATCGCTCTGCGGTGTGCCGCAATATCTGCATTTTTTCATGTGGTTTCCTTTCTGTGATGTCGGATTATCCTCTCATCGCACGGCGGACATCGGATTCGGTAATCATACCGTCCTCACCGGTTCCTTCCAGCGCACGCCAGAAGATGCCGTTTTCGTTTGCCAGCATCCGTGCGCGGGCATCGATTTTGATGCCGGAATGATAGAATTTGTTGTAAAGCGCATCGATTTCCTCACGGGTCGCCATCGATTCCGCGGCACCCGGACGGGTGACGGACAGGGAAGCGGCAACCGTTGCAAAGCGGCAGGCATCGACGAGCGTGCGTCCCTCTGCCAGCGCGGCACACAGCGCACCGTTGAACGAGTCGCCCGCACCTGTCGTATCGACGGCATCGACGCGCATTGTTGCGATATTACCGGAATAGGTGACGTTCTGACTGTCGTCAAATTCCGCGCAGAAGACACCGTGCCGCCCGCGCGTGATGATGACACGGCGGACACCCCATGATGCAAAGACACATGCCGCGTCAAGGGCGGTTTTCTCGTCGGTGACGGTGACGCCGGTATACTTTTCCGCCTCGGTTTCGTTGGGCGTGATGGTGTGAATCATCGGATACCAGTGATCGGGGATCGGCAGTGCCGGTGCAGGGTTGACAATGACGGGCTTGCCATGCTTTTTGCCAAGCTCCAGAAAGGCTTCGATGGAATCGGGATGCGTTTCGCGCTGGGTCAGAAGCACGTCAGCTGCGGCAATTTCCGCCTCCGCCGCACAGACATCCTCACGTGTCAGCGCCATATTCGCGCCGGGAATGACGGTGATACGGTTCTCGCCTGTCGTGGTCAGAACCTCGATCAGCGCACAGCCCGTGCCGAAATCGGCGGTTCGCGTGACAAAGCGCGTGTCAAAGCCCTCCTTTTCATAGAGCTTTGCGGGAATGTCGGCAAAGAAGTCACAGCCGAGTTTGGCAATCATTGTGACAGATGCGCCCGCACGGGAGGCAGCGGTTGCCTGATTGGTGCCTTTGCCGCCGGTACCGACGAGAACCTGCTCGCCGGTGACGGTTTCGCCGTCACGCGGAAAGAGCGCAGTCCGTGCGGAAATGTCAACATTGGCTGAGCCGAGAACAACAATGGTCGGTTTGTTCATGATGGTATTCCTCTCAATCTTGATTTATCGGTTATTCAACATAGATTTTGACGTCATCATCCTCGTCGGTCTCCTCAAATTCCGCAAAGGTGATGGTGGACAGGATTTCGTTTACGTGCGCCGCATCGGCATCGGTTGCTGTCGGGGAGAGCAGATAATAGATCTTGCCAAAGCCGGTATCGGTCGAGCCGTACAGCACCGCACCGTGCGAACCGTCGGCGGCAGTGATCTCCGCTTGACGGAAGGTGTGACCGGAAACGGTGACGGCGGTGGTTTTCTTTGATGCGGTCATCACGCCTTCGGCGGTGAATTCACTTTGAACGGCGGCAACGGCATCGTCGCGGGAAACCGTACCTTCGGTGTACTGGATGACCATGGAATATACGGTACCGGAATACAGCGCCGCCATATCGTAGCCTTCCATTGCAGAGAGCATATCGGTCTGCGGATCATAAAGGAACCGCATCCGTCCGTCGCGCGCGTAATAGACCTCGGCGTCAAAGGAAACGGCGGAGGCATCCATGGCAGGCGCATCTGTGGGCGTTTTTGCCGAACATGCGGCAAAGGAGACAACGGTGAGTGTCAGAACAAGCAAAAGCAGGAAACGTTTCATTGCGGGTGTCCTTTCGTTGGAACATATGTAAGATAAATGGATGATTATAGTATATCATACTTTTATTTCTGTGTCAACCGCGCATCAAAAAAGATCGTGATCCGGCCGGTAATTCAACCTTGGGTTGAAAATCAGGAGCGGAATTCAAGAAAGATACCCTTGTAAGTTGTATTCTGATGTGATATAATACCATCACAGGATGGCCGTCCGGATATTTGAGAGGAGAACCATGATATGTTGGACCAGAAACTTTTTGGAGAAAAACTGCGCAATCACAGAAAACGCCTCGGCATGACACAGGAGGAGGCTGCCGCGAAGATCGGCATCTCCGCACAGGCGGTGTCGAAATGGGAGGCGGGCGACTGTCTTCCCGACTGCTTCAATCTGAAGGCGATTTCCGATGTGTACCGCATTTCCGCTGATGTTTTGCTGGAAACAGAATCGAGCGGTGACATTGAAGCGGTCAGCGCCAAAATCGAGCAGCTTGGCACGGAGTTTATCTGGCGGGCGTCGGGCGGCGGTAAATATGACGATGATTACCACCGCGAGCTTGGAGAAGACCTGCTCGGCATGTGGAAGGGCATTTACTTTGCGGAAACGGGAGACAAACGCATTCAGGCGGAAAGCAAGGCGCGCGGCAATCTGCGCATCCGCGGACCGTTCGGCATGAAGATCTGGGATGACGACGGCGTGGTGTGCGTCATCAAATCCGCGCTGACGGAGGGGATGCAGTCCGCACCGGAGACGATCACTGCGGTGATGGAAGCACTCTGCTCTGAGGACGGACAGCGGCTGATTCTCGCACTTGGCGGCACACATCCGCATCCAAAGGATGCAATTCTGTCAGAAACCGGACTGCCGCTGCACCGGCTGAACGAGCTGCTGCTTCTGTTCTCGGAGAACCGCATCATCGAATTTGTGTCCGATCACAGAGAGCCCGGTGCGCCCGGCTATCGGATCAGCGGTCACTGCGGCATCGCGGCATATATGATGCTTGCCGCCATGCACATTCTGATGAAGCCGAACTATGAGGTCAGTGAATATTTGACGAATTTCGGTGAGGGATAAAAAAACGGCACTGCTACAAGAGTTGCTCCTGCGGCAGTGCCGTCTGCGTTGGCGAAGTTATTCGTTCAAGTAAATCCAAACGCGGGAGTCGATGATCGTTGTAGTTTCGTCCAGGGTACGTGCGTTGCCTTCCCAGAAAGATACCTCTTCCTCAACGATGCTTTTGATGACAGTGTCGGTGTTGGCGCGCATATGACAGCGGTCAAAAAACGCCATCAGCGCGTCAATTTCCGCATCCGTTGTTTCGACGACGATGTAATGATCTTCCGTATTGCCTCGCTCGTCAAATTGCGCGAGATATTCTGCGGAATGTCCCGCCGCCTGGAGGGTCAGCTCGCCCGTATGACTGCCGGCTGTGAGCATGGATACCGTGCTTTTATCATAATAGACATAGCGGTAATCCACCAATGCCGCACGGAGCGCTTCCACAGAAACCGGGAGATACTTTTCAAGCAGCGTTTCATCTGTCTGCTGTTCTGTATCAAGCAAAAATTCCAGAAACTCCGCACAGCCCTCCATGACATCTGTATCCTGCATGACGGCACACATCAGGTGGGAATCGATGCGTGCACCGCATCCGTCCAGACACGGATACCCGCACAGATTGATCGGCGTATCACCAAAGACCAGCTTTAAGGCGCTGTATGCATATGGGTTATAAAACGCCGCATTCAGAAACTTCAGCGCACCGTTTTCCAGTGCCGCGGACGCCGTTCCGTTTGTGAGCAGATAGCGCGGTGTCTTGTCTGCGTCCTGATCAAAAAACAGTTGTCCTGCGTAAAAATCGATCAGAGCAGGATTCAGATTCCGGATATACCGAAGCACATCATGAAAGGTATCCGAATGGTAGGTCGAGCTTTGATGCTCAAAATCCACAAAATCCATGAGTGCATTCTGATAGACACTCGGCGGCATCATGGCAGCGAGAACCTCACCCTGTTTCATTTCGTCGATGATCCCAAAGAATGCGTCGTAGGTCAGGTCTGATGCAATGACGGACGGATTTGCCGCAAGGGTATCCATCTGGAACATGAGCGGCATCTGATACAGCCCTCCGTTCAGCGAATAACATTCCTTGACCGCAGAGAGCAGCTCGGTTTTGAGCAAGTCGTTCAGGTCCATGAATATGTCTTTCTCCGCATGTGCCGCGATCGCTTCTTCTGTCGGACAGAATATCATATCGGGATGACGCTCGTACAGCAGAATTTCATTGAGCAATGCCTGTGTCTGTTCGTGTAAAAGTGGAGAATCGATGAGCATTTCCTTGCGGCTGCGGATTTCGACACGGTAGCGGGGGTTCTCCCGATTGAAGCGTGCGGTCATTTCCGTCATCCACGGCGAGGTTATGGGATGCAGGGACTGTATTTCAATGACCTGTCGCTGATCGTCATCCGGCACGGATTCGGTACGGTACAGCACCAGTGCGCCGCCGGCACCGATCTCCAGATTTACAAATGTATTTCGATTGCCGATTTTCAGATCCATCAGATTGATATAATCTCTGGAGGGATTCAGACCGCATTCGCCAAACTCCAGAACCAGCTCCGGCTGTCGATCGGCATCGAGCAGATACATTCCGAAATCATCCGCGAAATAATTGCGGTTGTCAGCACCGCGAAATCCGCGATTGATGTCCAAAGACTTGGGCAGCCGAATGGAATACGCTTTTGCTTCGCCGTCGGACGGACGAACGGTATCATACATGCGCCCGTTGGTAAAGATCGCAGGCGCGACGCCATACCGTCCGTCGTTGAGTACAAAGAACTGAAGCTCAGCCGGTACCCCTCTGTCGGGAATAAAGGATTCCCGCAGATCGCGGTCATAACAATGGATACCGTACCAGGTATGCACAAGGATATGGAGCTTCTTTTCCCCGTATTCGGTGATTTCTTCTTTTACATAATAATAGGAACCGTCAAGTGCACCGCCGTCCATCGGTTCCGATTGTCGAAGAACCGTACCGTCCGCGTCCAGCATTGCCACGCGGCAGGAAAAAAGATCGCCGGCAGGCTTGTATCCGATGACCCACCCGCCATCGGACAGCGGATACGCATATACCACAACGCCGCCATCGATTTTCGGAACGGTCAGCATGTCCACACGTTCGCCTGTGAGATCAAAGACATGGAGCAGCTGCTCGCCGTCTTTGTTTTTCTGCGCCTGTACGTACAGCAGATCATTGTCAAAATAGAAAACCGTCGTCGTTTTCAGGTCAGGGTATTTTTCGGTCAGATCCGTGCGGTCATAGACCAGCTTTGTGCGGATAGGAGATGGGGGAGCGGTTTCCTCCGTGACACGGTCCTCCCATGCGGAATCTTCCGTTTCTGCGGGCATCGGTGTCGTGTCGGCAGGTTCGGGATTCTGGGTGTCACATCCAAACAGGCAGGGCAACAGCAGACAAAGCACAACAAGCACGGGGATGAGATGTTTCATGGATCAAGCCGCCTTCTTTCGTTTATCTTTGATGCTTTTATTATATCACAAATGTTTGAACAAGAACAGCATGTTTCCGCCCAAAATGACCGATTCCGAAAATTCGTCTGTCTGCACAAAAAATCAGCACGGATTCTGTGCAGAAACACAAATACAAAACGGCACTGCTGCATGAAAACTGCGGCAGTGCCATCTGTGCTGGCAGGATTATTCGTTTAAGTAAATCCAGACGCGTGATTGGATGATTTCCGCCGCAGCCTCTCTCGTTCTGACACCGTTTTCTGCCTGCAAAAGTTCCTCTTCAATGATTCCCATGATTACAGGATCACCGCTTTGACACATCTGTATATTTGTGATCTCAGAGAGCAGTGTCTGACACGCTTCTTTGGTAAATGTCCAAGCCTGAACATCTCCGAGACGCTGCAGGGCTTCATACTCCAATGGGTTTTCGGAAAAAGCCGCAGTTTCTAAAAGCAGAGCAGGATAAGCGCCAAGATCGGCATCATATTCGGCGGTGACGGATTCACGCAGATAATAATAGCCGTCGGAAATACAATTCTCCCATGCCGCCTGTGTCACAGGAACACCGGATGCGGTCAGCGGTTTACAGGTTTGCAAGGTATCGGAAAACAGGAAACGGAGAACCGCATCGGCTCCGTCAGGATTCTTCCCCTTTTTGTACAGTGCCGCTTGCAGATTTTCTTCCATCAGCAAACTTCCGCCGTGACGGGACG